>NZ_JBIPNG010000368.1:0-6755 GCF_044373815.1 Prosthecobacter sp.
GAAAGGAATTTTTGAAAAAGGGTCCGGCAGGTTGGGGAAGTGGGTGCAGTGTGTGGGGTGGTGCGGGTGCTAAGCTGATGCTCCCCTGCCCTTCCCCACCTCTTTTGCTGCGATGAATTCTTTCTCCGACTACCTGAGCAGCGGCCATGCGTGGCTGTATGTGCCTGTGGCGATTTTGCTGGGGGCGCTGCATGGGCTGGAGCCGGGGCACTCGAAGACGATGATGGCGGCGTTTATCATCGCGATACGAGGGACGGTGTGGCAGGCGGTGCTGCTGGGGCTGTCTGCGGCGGCGTCGCACTCGCTGCTGATCTGGGTGCTGGCGGCGGTGGCGCTGCACTACGGCGGGGAGTGGAATGCGGAGACGGTGGAGCCGTACCTGCAACTGGGCTCTGCGGTGCTGATCCTGGCGCTGGCGGTGTGGATGTTTCTGAGGACGCGCCGTGAGGTGGCGGAAGCGGAGGCGCATGAGATGGGGCATGGTCATTCGCATGGGCATGGGCATGATGGACTGCATGGGCATGGAGATGCGCATGGGCACTCGCATTCACATGAGCATGGCAATGGAGCTGCGGCGATGTTTGAGCATGAGGTGGCGCTGCCGGTGGGATTCAAGGTGCCGAGTCTGAGGGCGGCGGGTAAGCGGACGCATGGGGTGCATGGAGGGATGCTGCTGGACACGGGGCATGGGTGGCTGGAGATCGCGGTGCATGAGGACGGGGTGCCGCCGCGGTTTCGGATTTATCCCTGCACGTCGAGCGGCGCTGCGGTGCCGCTGCCGAAGGGGAATTTGTTAACGCTGGAGACGGCGCGGCTGGACGGGAGCACGCAGGTGTTTCAGTTTGAGCCGGGGGCGGGCTTCTGGGAGGCGACGGCGATGCTGCCTGAGCCGCATGAATTTATAGCGACGCTGACGCTGGGCCATGCGGACCACGCGCATACGTATCGGCTGAAGTTTGCGGAGGCGGCGCATGGGCATGTGCCCGGGCAGAGCCACGCGCCGGTGGTGGCGGAGGAGGTGCGGCCGGAGGGGGATGTGTACCAGGATGCGCATGAGCGTGCGCATGCGGAGGACATCGCGCGGAGGTTTGGCAGCAAGCACGTGACGACGCCGCAAATCGTGATGTTCGGGATCACGGGCGGGCTGATGCCCTGCCCTGCGGCGTTTACGATTTTGCTGGTGTGCCTGCAGCTGAAGAAGGTGGCGCTGGGCTTTGCGATCGTGGGGGCGTTCAGCTTTGGTCTGGCGCTGACGATGGTGACGGTGGGCGCTGCGGCGGCGTGGAGCGTGCAGCATGCGCAGAAGAGATTCAGCGGCTTTGGCGAATGGATGCGCAAGGCGCCGTATGTGTCATGCGTTCTGCTGACGGTGCTGGCGGGCTACATGGCGTGGGCCGGATGGCATGGGCTGGTATACGGGCACGGGCATGCGCACTGAGACTGCCGCTTTCGGGTGTCTCTTGGCGGGCGTGAGGTGAGGCGCCAAGAGGAATTGTCGGCTGCCGCTTTCGGATTTTCTTTGGTATGCGGGAGTCAGAGAGGACGGCGAAAGCGGCAGCTGCGTTCGTGTCTCACTTCGCGACCGCAGTCCATATCAGAGGTGCGGGCATGCGGTGCGGCTCGCGTTTGGAGTGCGGCTGCGCAACCCTGAAAGGGTGAAGCTGCCGCTTTCGAGCGTCTCGTGGTGGGCGTGGGGTGACTGGCTGGCGAAAACTCACCGGCTGCCGCTTTCGAAAAGTCTATGGTATGAGTGAGTCACCGAGAACGGCGAAAGCGGTAGCTGCGTTCGTGCCTCACTTCGCGACCGCAGTCCATATGGGGAGGCCTACTGGTAGGTGGTGGCGGCGGCGCGTTTTGAGCTGAGGACCTGGCTGCGGCCCTGGGTGTCTGAGATGGACTGGATGTTAGCGTGGCCGCTGATGAAGCCCATGCTGACGCTGACTTCGACGAAGTAGTTTCTGCCGGGCTGCACGGTCAGGGTGGTCTGCTGGACGTTCTCGGTGGCGCTGACGATGAGGGTGTGCTGGCCGGGCGAGACGCTGAGGAGCTGGTAGGTATTGGGGGCGAGCGCGCCGGCGATGCGGCCATCGAGGATGGTCTGAAAGACGAGTGCTGAACCGACGCCGAAGCCGCGGGTGACGTAGATGCTGGCTCTGCCGGGCTGGGGTGTGAACTGCTTGGCCTCGGCATCGGCAGATGAGGAGGCCATGGGGACGGAAGCGCAGCTGGCGAGGAGAAGGCTGCCGAGGGCGAGGACGAACAGGTGCAGTTTTTTCATGGCTGGTTCTCTTTCTGTTTTGGATGAGGTGCCTGGTGCAGGGATGGGATAAAAGTGCCAGAGTCTGGTAGCAAGGGGGATTCGCGCGGGGTGCGGGGTTGGGAGCAAGCGAGACGCAGCGGAGCGCAAGAAACACGCGGCTGCGCTGGTCGGAGATGGAGCGGGGAGGTCTGGGTGAGGATGGGGCGCTATGGCTGTTCGGGTTTGCCGCAGAGGGGCGGCGAGGCAGAGGGAGCAGAGTTTGAACTTGGGCTTTGGGGCTGCAAGCGGGCTTGAACTGGGTGTGGCACTGCGCCACGCTAGTGGTCAGGCTTTGTCTGCGCCTGATCCCTTTATGAAAAAATTTGCTGTCATCGTTCATGGTCAAAACTTTCTGATTCAAGACCAGGAGGACAAGTTTCCGGCGTTGAGGGAGTTTTACATCCATGCGTATCCGGAGGCTGAAACGGCCGAGGTGGCTGAGGGCAAGGCGCTGGAGCTGGTGAGGGAGCTCATGAAGGCGCGAAAGATGGTGAGGAATGCGCCTGAGAACGTGCCGGTGCTTTTGATCGATGAATGCCTGGAGGTGGCAGAGTGGCCGGATTGTTCACGTCCGCTGAGCGGGTTTGTGTTTATCGAGGCGTCGAAGAAGGGCTGAGGTGGCTTCTTATTTGGCTGCGTCTGGCGCCGCTGTGTACGGGCATGCTTTTATTTTCCGCGCCTTCGAGGCCGAGTGAGATGGGGGAATTCATGATGACGCTGGGTGTGGTGGCGGTGCTGTTTGCGGGCATCACGTGGCTGAACCGCTGTGCGGCGGTGAAGATCGAGGAGAGCGCGCTGGCGCTGAGGGCTTGAGGCGATGGAGCCTCATTTGAACGAGGCTGCCGCGTTCGCGCGGGTGCCGGGCCAGTCGCTAACGTGAGGCTACGAAAACAAACGATACACCCGCCTTCATGACGTGGACGTGCAGATATGCAGCCCCCCTTTTGGATGAACTATGTCAGCTTATTTACCGGCCCCAATCAGGGGTGCCCACTTTTTGACGATCTGGGCGACGAGGTCCATGTACTGCAGCCGGTGATCCGGGGCAAAGGGGGGCAGTTTTGCGATGGCTTTTTTGACGACGGGATCGCTGCCAAGGTAGGCGATGGAGAGGATGCCGGTGGTCCAGTCACAGGTGACGCGGAGTTCTTCGTCTCCTTCGATGCCTTCTTCGTTTTTATAGCGGTGGCCGCTGAGATAGGAGTCGGTCTCGGTGGTGGGCTTGCCGGCTTCGTCATGGCGGACGCGCTTGACGGCGGCTTTGCCGTGGGCGCGGTCGATGATCCACTCGTCTCCGGCTTCGGGGGTGCTGCGGAAGCAGATCCAGTCTTCGCCGACGGAGCGCATGCCGAGGAGGATGCGGCGGGGATTTTCGGCGAGGCCGCGCTGATGCGGGACGGGCAGATGGATGACGGCCTGCGCGTCGGTGTTTTTGGATGGGCCGCAGGCGATGAGCATGAGGCTCATGAGGGCGGCGAGCAGTGCGTGGAGGGCGGTTCGACGCGGCTGTGTGTGCGCGGCGGGCCGGTGATGAGGATGCCTCGGGTGTGGGGTGGTGTGAGGCATGGGGTGCGGGGAGCGTGACAGAGTGGGCAGGAATGGCAAGACCAAGTGTGAGAGCAGCATGGAGGTGAACCGCAGAGGATGGACGGTCGCAGAGGTGGGCATATTGAATCGGAGCTGCGGGGTGTCCCCTGCCCTGCGGTGTTGCCTGGATTGGTGCTTTGCTCAAAGTGACGCGGATGATTTTTCTACTGCTGACCTCACCGACTGGCGGGCTTTGATTTGCCAGCGGGAGTGCATGGCATTAATCCTATGCCATGCAGCCTGAGGACCTTGGCCGGAGTTATGATGAGATCGCGGAGCGGTGGCTGGAGCCGCATCTGGAGATGAATGGTATTTCACAGCATGAGCTGGCGCTGAGGTTTGCGGCGCATCCGGGTGGTCGGGCGCTGGATGTGGGGTGCGGGTGCCATGGGCGCTTTCTCCGGCTGCTGGAGCTGCGGGGCTATGCGGTGGAGGGGCTGGATGTGTCGGCACGGATGATCGAGCTGGCGCGTGAGCGGCTGCCGCACCTCACGTTTCATCATGCGGATGTGTGCGTGTGGGAGCCGGCGGGGCGCTATGATTTAATCTCGGCGTGGGACTGCCTGTGGCATCTGCCGCTGGCGCGCAACGCGGAGGTGCTGACGAAGCTGTGCGGGGCGCTGGCCCCGGGCGGGGTTTTCATCTTTTCCTTCGGCGGGCTGGATGCGCCGGAGGAGAGGCTGGATGCGAGCATGGGGGTGCCGGTGAATTACAGCACGCTGGGGGTTTCACAGACGCTGCAAACTCTGGCGGCGGCGGGCTGCGTGTGCCGGCACCTGGAGTATGATCAGCCTCCGGAGAAGCATGTGTTCATTATTGTGCAGAGGGTGTGAAGGTGGTGGAGAAGATGCGAATTCAGCGCGGCTGCTTATACCCTGAGCAGATAGGCTGAGATGGAGACCTGTTTTCCATCGGTGGTGGCATTTCCCACACTGCAAACCAGCGTGACCATCATCTCCTGCCTTTCCACGTTCCAAGGACGGCGCACCTTTTTCAGCGCCCGCGATGCCACAGACCCGAAACTTCGGACCCGCACAGCGGTTCCCTACCAGCGCTGCGGCGCGCGCTGCTCGGGATGGTAGGGATGCGCTGTGCGCGTCCGTGGAATCCTTCGCTCCAGCGTGGGCTGCGGACTCATCGCATGCCCCCTTTTCAAACGCTTACGCCCCAAAGCGCCCACGTCCTGGGCTCGCACGTGCCTTCTGTCACCTGCCCTCTGGATCTAATAAGGTGTTCTGATGCAGTTTCGAGCGCAGAGGCTCCACCGGTTCAGAGAAGGACCTGTTTTCAGTGGTTCGTGATATAAGGCATGGAATGTGTGCGCATTGAAGAGGGGTGTGCGTTGACGGTTGATGTGGCGAGGACTAGCTTTTGGCACATGACTTCACCTTTGCTCAAACTTCATCTCGGGGCTTTCAATTGTCCGCAGGAGGGGTGGTACAACACGGACATCACGCCGCATATCTGGGTGACGATGGTTCCGGGGCTGCCGCAGCTGCTGCGGAAGGCGGGGCGCATCACGCAGGCGCGGCTGGAGGAGCATGAGCAGGGTGTGTTTAAGAAGCTGCATTACCTGAATGTGACGAAGCGCTTTCGGCTGGCGGACAACAGCTGCCAGTGTGTGTTTAGCTCGCACATGTTTGAGCACATTTTTGTGTGGGATGTGCCGCTGCTGCTGAGCGAGATCCGGCGCGTGCTGGCTCCGGGCGGGGTGGTGCGCTTTGTGATCCCGAGCCTGGACCACTACGTGAAGCTCTATGATCCGGAGGACCCGACAGCGATGCTGCTGGGCATCCTGGAGTATGACGGCACGGGGGTGAAGAACCGGCACCAGTGGATGTACACGGAGACGTCGCTGTGCAAGCTGCTGGAGAAGCATGGCTTTGTGAATGCGCGGGCGTGCAAGTATCGCGAAGGAAAATGCGCGGACTTGGAGAGGATTGATAACCGGCCGGAGAACAGCATTTATGTGGAGGCGGAGAAGCGAGTGGGGTGAGGGGTAACCATTGAACCTCATTGCATGCCGTGAATCAATTCACCGATCTTCTCCGCAAAGGCGCCGATGAGGCTCGTGAGTTCTGCCTGACCTCTCCTGACGCACCGAGCTTCGGTGTCGAGTGGCTTCAAAGGCTGGCTCAACGGATGGAGGCGGCCAGTCAGGCGGCGAGCCAAGCAGACGTGGAGCGGGAGATTGAAGCACTTGCCTATTCCATCTGCGATTCGGGTCCGATGGGTGAGCACTTCGCGCCGTCATTCACGCAAGCCTTGGATGCTCTCCAGCGGCTTCGAAAGAGGAGATAGAGCGGTGTCCGAAAATGAATCCGTTTAAGAGATGGACGCAACACCGTTGGTGTTGGCGCTTGAGAGCGTGGTGGGTGGTGATGTGACCCAGGGTTCTGCGAACCCTGGGCTTAAATACGGAAGGCCGTTGGCCTTCGGGGAGGGCCGGAGATTCAGGCCTTGCTGCCACCATAAGGAGGCGGTTCCTCGCGCAGAATCAGGGTGCTGTTGTCCGCCTGCCGGATCTCGCGGGCTGCGGCGCGCATCTGCTCGACGATGCGTACTTTTTCAGGGTAAGGGAGCGCCATGAGCCGTTGGCGACGGGTGCTTTTACTCTCCAGGTTTTTTTGCATCAGCGGGCTCATGAGGGGTTCAGGCAGCAATGTACTTTGATCGTTGTTTGGCCGCGTTGGATGGCCTGCACGAACACGCCCCCCCCTAGGCCTTCATCTCGCTGATCTGCTTGGTGGCGATGCCGATGGGTCTGTCCAAGGGGACGCCGGCGCAGGAGAGCATGGTGGTGAGGAGGTCGCCTTGATTGCCTTTGGTGGTGTCCAAGTAGCGGCCGGTTTTGACGGTGCCGCCGGCT
>NZ_JBIPNG010000033.1:0-26818 GCF_044373815.1 Prosthecobacter sp.
CGCCGCTCATCATGCAGATTTTACCTACCCTCTCACCGCCGGCATCTTCCTGCGCATCGCCTCCGAACTCGCCTGGGAGCAGTATCAAAACGGCAGACCGCTTGCAGAGGTCACCCCCTTCTGGCGTGCGGTGGATGTGAAATCCCCCATGGCCAAAAAGCTCGCCTGCGGCCTGGATTTCATCCTCCAGCAACGGCAGCGCGAAGGCATTGCATGAGACACCTCATCACTCATGCCACGTCCGCGCCACGCGCTCAATGCTCAGCGCCTTGCCCGTAGCAGGATCAATCGTGATCAGCGCCCCATTCACCCGCACCGCACCGCTTCCCACGCCAAAGCGCGTGGGCATCATGCTATGAAAGCGCTCCAGCACTGGCTCGATCTGGCTGCCGATGACACTGTCCATCGGGCCGCACATGCCGGCATCGCTTTGAAAGGCGGTCCCCTTCGGCAGCACGCGTTCGTCAGCCGTGGGCACATGGGTATGGGTGCCCACCACCCCAGAGACTTTGCCATCCAGATGCCAGCCCATGGCGACTTTCTCGCTCGTAGCCTCAGCATGGAAATCCACAAAGATCACCGGGGTTTCTTCACGCAGCTTTTCCACAAGGGCCGTGATGGCCGGGAAAGGATTGTCGAGCTGCTGGTTCATGAAGGTCCGTCCCTGCAGGTTCACTACGGCCACTTTGCACTTCTTCGATTCCAGCACCACAAAACCGTTGCCCGGTGTCCCCTCGGGATAGTTCATCGGCCGCAGCATTCGCGGCTCATCGGCCAGATACGGCACAATCTCCCGCTGGTCCCAGATGTGATCTCCGCTGGTCACCACGGCGGCCCCGGCCCGCATGAGGCTGATGGCGATCTTCGGCGTGATGCCCCGTCCTCCGGCTGAGTTTTCACCGTTGACCACGATGAAATCGAGCTTCAGTTCCTCCTTCAGCACAGGCAGCAGCAGCCCGACCGCCTTGCGCCCCGGCTCACCCACCACGTCGCCCAAAAATAGAAGGCGAAAGAGTCCATCCGCACTGGCAGCCGTATTGTCATTCATCGTGGCGCTACTTAGTAGATGATGAAGCAGGGGATCAAGTCTAGGATGCACTTTATGATGATGAAACGAATGCTGTGTGGCTGCGCGCTGCCGGTCATGCTCGCGTCCGTAATGGTGACGCCGGGCATGGCGCAGACGATTGTGCCCGCACCCACACCTGCGGCCCCTTTGACGCCTTCCCAGGTGACACCGGGCCCCTCACCGGCAGCGCCTGCCCCCGCGAGCCCAGCGACACCGTCTGCATCCGCTGCCCCTGTCAGCCCCTCCCAGGCGGCACCCGCTCCCGTTCCGGCCACGCCTCCTTCTGTCCCGGCGATCGCACCCGTCCAGCCCGCGCCTCCCCCACCCCCGGCACGTCTGGACCGCCTGAGCCCCCTCGGCACCAAGCCCGACTGGCTCAAGCTGCAGTCCTTTCATCAAACACTCACCCGCAGCGAGTTCGAAGCCGCCATGCGGGATGTCTATTCCGACGGCTCCCCTTTCCCTCCACCGTGGAAGCTGGAGCCCGACGGCGTGGTCATCAAAACGGGTGACTCTGTCAAACCGGAAGCCCGCATCGCCTTTGCCTCCCGCTCCGAGGCACCGCTGCCAGGCACACGCACCTGGAGGGCTGCGGCTGAAATGTCCCCGCTCAAAGGCCGCCCGCTGCTCAGCGACATTCACATCGCCATCGACCCCGGACACATCGGCGGCGCTTACGCTCAGATGGAGGAGCGCATGCTCAGCTTTGCCCCTGGCGAATCCATTCAGGAGGGCAATCTCACCCTCATCACCGCGCAAGTCCTCGCCGAACGGCTCAAGGCACTTGGTGCCTATGTCTCCCTCGTGCGCGACCGTGCCGAACCTGTCACCCAGCAGCGTCCCACCGACTTCGTCATCCAGGCGCGTCAACTCCTCGTCGATGCCGGCTTTCCGCTGCCCCAGGAAAATTACACCGGTGTCACCGGAGATGCGAAAATCCTCACCGTGCAGTGGCAGAGCGAAAAGCTCTTCTACCGCGTAAGCGAGATCCACGCGCGTGGCGAGAAGGTCAACGCCACCATCAAGCCTGACGTGGTGCTCTGCCTGCACTTCAATGCCGAGGCCTGGGGCGATGCCACCGCACCGCAGTTCTCACCCATGAATCACATGCATGTGCTCGTGAACGGCTGCTACTCACCTCTCGAACTTGAGCAGCAGGACGTACGCTTCGAAATGTTCCGCCGCCTCTTCTCCCGCGTTCATCAGGAAGAGCTGCCGCTTGCCGAAGCCGTCGCCAATGGCATGCGTCTGGCCACCGGCCTGCCAGCCTACGTTTACACCACGCCCAATGCCCGGCGTCTCGGCACAAACTCCTATGTTTATGCACGGAATCTGCTGGCAAATCGCCTTTATGACTGCCCCGTCGTCTACCTCGAACCCTACGTCATGAACAACGAGGAGACCTACCACCGCCTGCTGCGCGGTCATTTCCTCGGCCGCACCCTCATCGCAGGGCGGCTGCAATCCAGCGCCATCGAGGACTACGTGCAGGGAGTCGTCAAAGGCATCGTCGCCTACTACCAGAAAAACCGCCAGCCATGAAAGTGCTCATCGCAGGATGTGGATTCGTGGGCGAGCGCGTCGCCGATCTCCTGCATGCCGCCGGGCATGAGGTCATCGGCCTAACGCACTCGCCAGAATCCGCCGCACGACTCGCCACGGTCAAACCCTGGCGCACGGAGTCCTGTGACATTTCAAACAGTGCTGATGTCATCGCACTCGCTGCCAAGCTCATTGCCGGTAGCATTGACACCGTCATCCACTGCGCCAGTTCCAGCCGGGGTGGGGCAGAGATGTACCAGGCCGTCTATGTCGATGGCATGCGGCATCTCACCCAGGCCTTCCCTGCCGCCTTTCCGCTGTACACCAGCAGCACCAGCGTCTACCCGCAGCAGAACGGCGAAATCGTCGACGAAACCAGCTTTGCCGACCCTGATCGCGACACCGGCCGCCTGCTGCGCGAAGCCGAGAACATCGCTCTCGATGCGAAGGGCACCGTCGCCCGGCTCGCTGGCATCTACGGCCCGGGGCGTTCCTTTGTCTTGAAGAACCTGCTCGAAGGAAAGGCCGCCATCGAAGGCAATAATGGGCAGGGTCGCATCCTCAATCAAATCCACGCAGATGACGCGGCCAGCGCGGTCGTGCACCTCGTCACGCAACGCCTGAGCGGCATCTACAACATCGTCGACGATGCCCAGGTGACGCAGCGCCAGTGTGTGGAGCGTTTGTGCTCCATCTTTGGTGTCAAAGTTCCTGGAACACGCGAGCCTGACCCGAATCGCAAACGTGGCTGGAGCCACAAACGCGTCTCCAACACCAAGCTGCATGCCACTGGCTGGGCACCGCTCTACGCCAGCTACTTCGATGCCCTGCGTGACGATCCCGACCTCGCCTCCTCCATCCTCGATCTCGTTCAAACCTCCGGCGAAACTCCCCCGTCCCGCCAGCCCAATATTCTGCTGATCGGCCTCATGGGTTCGGGCAAGACCACCGTCGGCCGCATCGTCGCGCAGATGATCGGCTTCCAGATCGTCGACACTGATCACCTCATCGCCGACACCGTCGGGAAAAGCATCCCTGATATTTTCGCCACCGAAGGCGAGGCCGCATTCCGCCAGCATGAGTCCGCCGCCCTGCGTTCGCTGCTTGGCAAACGCGGCTGCGTCATCGCCACCGGCGGCGGCATCGTCACCCAGCCACGCAATCTGGCCATCCTCCGTCATCTCGGCTACATCGTCTGGCTGGACGCCGATCCAGAACGCCTCGCACGCCGCACGGCGATGAACACCAACCGCCCGCTGCTCAACGGGGAGGAAAATCCCAAGGCCAAACTCGAACGCCTGCTGAACGAACGCAAACCGCTCTACAAAAGCCTCGCCGACCTGCGCATCAAAACCGCCGAGCTCACGCCCCAGGAAACCGCCTACGGCGTCATGGAAAGCGCGCGCGTCTTCTTTGCACGCAGGCAAAAAATCGAGTCAGTGACCTGACAGGTTCAGCTCCAGTTGATCCTCCGCCCCCAGCGCCCGCGCATCATGCCCGCGCAGACGAAGCTCCGCGGCAAATTCACGGGTCGAACCATGCACCAGATAAATGCGCCTTGGTTTCACCTGCTCAATCGTTTCATGCAGCTCAGGATGGTCCGCATGATCACTCAGCGGCAGCGCCAGATCGACACCATACCGATACTTGGCGCTCGGCTGAATCGCCCAGCCTGACAGCATCGCCGTCCGCATCTTGGGCAGATCTAGTTTTGATCCCGGTGGAAACACCAGCACATGGCCGGCGGCCTCGTCTGCCTTGAACAGCCGCCACTGCGGCAGTTTCCCCAGATGCGGTGCCAGCACCTCCGTGATCTGCGCCACACTCGGGTGCACCATCACCGGCAGCCCTTCATCGCGCAGCGCACAAAGAATTTCCTGCGCCTTGCCCAGCGAGTACCCCTGCAGCACCGGGATACCGCCATCACGCAGCGTATCCCTCACAAACGCCAGCATCTGCGCGATCACATCTTCAGCTGATGGAAAGCGATACTTCGGCAGTCCAAACGTCGTCTCCATGATCAGCGTATCCGCTTGCATCAGTTCGCAGCGCTCCGCGCTCAGCCCCTGCCGCAGTTTGTAGTCGCCCGTGTAAAGCAGCGTGGCTCCGTCCGCCTTGCGCATCAGATGCAGCATCGCCGAACCCGTGATATGCCCCGCCGGCAGCAGCCGCATCTCCCAGCCTTCCCATTCAAACACCTCCCGCATCTGTGGCGACACCACCTTCCCCGCTTTTTTCACCGATTTCCGCACCACCATGAGCTGATGCGTGATCTCCGAACAAATCGTCAGACCATGCCGCGCCACATGATCGCTGTGCGCATGCGAAACAAACGCCCTCTCCTTCCCAAAATGCGGATCCAGCCACAAATCCGCCTCCGGCAGATAAATGCCGCGTGGATGCGTGACTTCGATGAGCGGGGGCATGAGTGTTGAGTGATTTACGCTTGAGCGCTACGGCTGTCGCCGCATTCTGCATCCACCACCCGTGTCAGCCCGAACCAACATAAGTCTCACTACCAAACAACGCGACCTGCTCGCAGAAAGCCTGGATTTTTTTGAACGTCAAATCATCGAGCGCGGCACCCAGCTGTTCGCACGTCAGGCCGTGCGCCAGGTGGACTGGGTGGAGCCAGACGTCGTTTTGCAGGCAGAGGTGCAGGGTGGCGAGCTCTACACAGTCACACTCGAATTCAGCCCTGAGGGTATAGAAACCTCCTGCACCTGCCCCCATGAGATTGACTGCAAGCACGCCGCCGCCTTGATCCTGCATCTGCAGGTAAACTCCGTTGTAAGGGACGTCCCCCAGACCAAGACGAAAAAATCGCCGAAGCCCGCCGCTCCCACCATCCCCCAGCCTGACGCCGATTCCTTTCCTGGCCGTGCCGCAGCACGCCTAGGCATCACTCTGGCCACCCCTCAGTTGCAGTTTCTCCAGCAGGCATCCATCTGGTGGGAAGGCAGGCAAAGTACCGTGGCACAGTCGGACCTCTCCCGTCTTGCTGGACAGCAAAGCTACTGGGGCTATGGCCAGCTGCAGCTCTGGCCCGCCAAGCATCCCCCCGTCGATGAAGTCGAATTTTTCGCCTATCTGGCAATGGCGCTGCAGTCCTGTCACCTCTCACTACCGGAGGGCCTGGGTCCCCTGGCAGATCCAGGAGTACAGAAACGGCTCACGCAAGAATGGCAGCGTCTCAAACAAATAGACGAATGGCGGCAGCGACTTGGTTCTTGGAAGGAGCCGCAGTTGCATCTGGCCGCCGAGGCCCCGGAACTTCGCCTCATGTTGCATGCCACAGGTGCCACCATCCAGGTACGCCAGCCGGGAGAGTTGGAGTTTGGCAAAGCCACGCTGAAACTGCTCAAGCAGTTTTGGGGTGGCACCCCTCACTACGGCAGCAGCCCGCAGAACCTGCTCAGCGCCGGCTCAAATCTCGTGCTAAAAGCCGCACTGCAGCAGTATGGAGAACTCCACGCCAACGACATCCCGCCTCTCTTCGACTCGCTTGCCAAGAGCCTCGGCCAGCTCCTTTCCAACTCGCAGTTGTTTCAAACCCACGTCCTCACCGCCACAGGAGATGCCCCGACCGTCATCGACGAGCCGCTACGCTGGGATTTGCAACCGCCCTCCGACTCAGGCGGCGACTATGAACTGCGCCTGCTTGATGACGAAGGCGGCATGCCACCACCACCGCTGGCCATCGTGCCGGGTTTCCCTTTGCGTTACGTCACCCACGAGGCCGTGTTCCCCGTGAATTATTGGCCCTTTGGCGGAGTTTCCCAGCGCTGGCCGGTCCGCATCCCTGCCGCAGCACTGGAAACAAAGGAAGGTGTCAGCGCCTTGGCCAAACTCGGCGTGCCCGTACCGCAGCGCCTCGAAGGCCGCGTGAAAATCATCCGTGCAGAGATTGATGTGCGCTGCCAGCTCTCTCACCATCCTCAGGGCGGCAGTGAATACCTTCAGGTGCGGGCGAGAGCTCAGTTCGGCGGCGCGCAGAATCCGAGTTTCTGGGGCGGCCTCAACTGGACCTTCTCCCGCCGCTCTGACCAGAAGCACCGTTCAGCGTCGAAAGAAATCGTTCAGATCGACAGCTCCTCCCTGCCCCCAGCGGGTGCCTGGCTGGCGCACTGGCCTTTCAAACCCTTTAACGGCACCAGCATCCATGATTTGTGGCTTGAACAACGCATCCAAGGGAAGGACTGGCCAGAGCTCTTCCTCGCCTGGCTTGACCGTCGCCCAAAAGGCCTCATCGTCGAACTCGATGCCGAACTCGCCAGTTTGCGTGATGGCAAAGTCGCCGGTCATGTACGCCTCGACATCGAGGAATCCAAGACCGGCATCGACTGGTTCGACCTCAGCGTCGCTCTGGATGTCAGCGACAGCACCCTGACCCAGGAAGAAATTGAGTTGCTGCTCAAGGCCAAGGGCAAATGGGTGCGCCTCCCCGGCAAAGGCTGGCGCAAACTCGAATACCAGCTCTCCGAGGCGCAGTTGCAGGAACTCGCCGAACTCGGTCTCGCGGCACATGATTTCAGTGCGGAGAAGCAGCGGCTGCACGCCCTCCAGCTCGGCGGTCTCGCCGGGAAAGACACCACGCTCCTCAGTGCGGAGCGCGTAGCGCAGGTGCGCCGTCGTGTGGAGGAAATCCAGACACGCGTCACCCCGCAGCTGCCAGAGGGCATCACCGCCACTCTGCGCCCCTATCAGACCGAAGGCTTTCACTTCCTCGCATACCTCACCGCCAACCGCTTCGGCGGCGTCCTGGCCGATGACATGGGCCTCGGCAAAACTTTGCAGACGCTCGTCTGGATCGCCTGGCTGCGCGGTGAGCAGCAGATGCAGGAGCCCCTGCTCGTCATCTGCCCCAAGTCCGTGCAGGACAACTGGCGCGGCGAGGTCTCCCGCTTCTTCCCCCAGCTCAGCGTCGGGGTGTGGAACCGCGCCAGCGCAGGAAAGACCGGCCTCGATGGCAAAACCGATCTCCTCATCATCCACTACGCCCAGCTCCGCATCCATGAAGACCTGCTGCGCAAAATCGAATGGGGCGCGGTCATCCTCGATGAAGCCCAGGCCATCAAAAATCCCACCTCCCAAAACGCCCAAGCCGCATGTGGATTGAAAGCCAGGCACCGCCTCGCCCTCACTGGCACCCCCATTGAAAACCGCCTGCTCGATCTCTGGTCCATCTTCGCCTTCGCCATGCCCGGCGTCCTCGGCACCCGCTCCACTTTCACCAAGAACTTCGACGGAAAGGAAGACCCGCACGCACGCCGCCGCCTCGCCGCCCGCACCCGCCCCTTCCTGCTGCGCCGCACCAAAAACGAAGTCGCCCGTGATCTGCCCGACCGCGTGGAGGAAGATCTCAGCATCGAACTCGAAGGCACTCAGGCCGCCTTGTATCAGGCCGAGATCAAACGCGCCCGCGCAGAGCTTTTGAAAGCCGAAACCAGCAAGCAGCTCGACAAACTGCGCTTCAACATCCTCACCAGCCTGTTACGGCTGCGCCAGATTTGCTGCCATCCGCGCCTGCTCGGCCTTGAGGCCACCGCCACCAAAAAGGGCCGCAAAAAAATCGCCGAACCCGCCAGCGAAAGTGCCAAAGTCTCCGCGCTTTTGGAACTGCTCGAACCCCTCATGGAGGAAGGCCAGAAGGTGCTCGTCTTCTCTCAGTTCGTCGAAATGCTCGCCATCATCGAGGCGGAAATTCAGGAACGCGGCTGGCAGTCCTTCAAGCTCACCGGCCAGACCGAAGACCGCGGCACACTGGTCAATGAATTCCAAACCCACGTCGGCGCCGCCACCTTCCTCATCAGCCTCAAAGCCGGCGGCTTCGGCCTCAATCTCACCGCCGCCAGTTACGTCGTCCTGTTTGACCCCTGGTGGAATCCCGCCGTCGAAGCCCAGGCCATCGACCGCACCCACCGCATCGGCCAGCAGCAGACCGTCTTCGCCTACCGCCTCATCGTGAAAAACAGCATCGAGGAAAAAATCCGCCTCCTGCAAAAGCAAAAAGGCTCCCTCGCCAACGACATCCTCGGCGAGGAAAACTTCGCCCAGGCCCTCACTCTCAAAGACTTTCAGTTCCTGCTCGGCGGGGAGGAGTGAGACTCAATTTTCGCCTTTTAAGGATACCCTCGCATATTTCACTAATCAGGCATCAGCCTCCTCGTGAGAGTGAAAACGATAAACTCCCCTGGGACAGATACCCCTGCGCGGAGTCGTGCGTTCCAGTCTGCGTATTTCTTCCCATACATCGCTTGATGTATCTGACACAAGCTGCCCCACAGTCTCGCCGAGGGACTCTTCGACATTGGCGACAGGCATGGGCTGCATGGAGAGCAAATTAGACGCAGGGCATGAAGTTGCAAGGCAGGGCATCCGGCCCCAAGAATGCGCATGGCCTCCCTCGCCGATCAACTCACCTCTCTTCTCGGTCCTGACCGCGTTTCCATCACGCAAACCGACATCGCCACTCACAGCACGGACAAATGGTTCGCCTCGAACCCACCTGACGTCGTCGTTCATGCCGAATCCACCGCCGAAGTCTCCGAGGTGCTGCGCTTTGCCAACGCAAACAAGATTCCCGTCACACCCCAGGGTTCACGCGTGGGTTATGTCGGTGGTTGCGTACCTCTGCAGGGCGGCATCGCGCTGTCGGTCGCGCGCATGAACAAGATCAAAGAGATCACCCTCGCAGACGGCGTGGCGGTGATCGAGCCCGGTGTCATCACCGGCCATCTGCAAAATGAAGTGCGCAAGCTCGGCTGGTTTTATCCGCCGGACCCGGCCTCGCTCAAGGAGTGCAGCCTTGGCGGCAACATCGCCACAAACGCAGGCGGCCCGCGCTGCCTGAAATACGGCGTCACCCGTCACTACGTTCTCGGCCTTGAAGCGGTGCTGGCAGACGGCTCCATCGTGAAAGCAGGCGGACGCTGCCACAAAAACAAAACCGGCTTCGACCTCGTCGGCCTCATGGTCGGCAGCGAAGGCATGCTCGGCGTCGTCACCGAGGCCACCCTTCGTCTGATTCCGCACCCACCCATGCGCGCGATGCTCTCCGCGGGCTTCAACTCCTTCGCCGAAGCCGCGAATGCCGTGCAGCGCATCCTCGGCAGCGGTTTCCTGCCCAGCGCCCTCGAAATCGCCGACAAGTTCACGCTGCGTGCCGCCCGCGAATATCTCGGCGCCTCCGTCACCCCGGACGGCGACGCACATCTCCTTGTCGAGATCGACGGCCAGGCCGATTCGGTGAAAGGCGAAATCGACCAACTCGCCAAACTCGTCGAGAGCCTCGGCAGCATCTGCCTGAACAAAGCCATGGGTGAAGAAGCCTGCGAAGCCTTCTGGAAACTGCGCCGTGAATTCAGCTACAGCCTGCGCAACACGGGCCTGATCAAACTGAATGAGGACATCGTCGTGCCACGCGGTCGTCTGGTGGATCTCGTCGATTTCGCGGAGACCCTCCAAAGCGAAACCGGCTTCCCGGTCGCCTGCTTCGGCCACGCAGGCGACGGCAACATCCACGTCAACATCATGGTCCCGACCATGGACGATCCCGCGATCCGCGAACGCGCCGAGTTCGCGCTCGACAAGCTTTTCCACCAAGTCATCGCCTGGAACGGCGCTATCACCGGCGAACACGGCATCGGCGTCGCGAAAAAGCGCTGGTGGCGTGATGCGGTCTCCCCCGCCTCTCATGAAACCCACCTGCGTATCAAGGCTGCGCTTGATCCCAACGGCATTCTGAACCCCGGGAAGTTTCTCGGCTGATGCCGCAGGCCTGCAAGATCGCTCCCTCCAACTCTGTTCCATTCCACTCACCATGACCAAACTGCTCATCCCGACCCTGTTGCTCGCGCTGCCCTTGTGCGCGGCTGATTTGAAGTTCAAAAAGTTCACCCTGACCGAAGAGTTTGTAGCCGAAGGCGCGCACTTTGCAGATTTCGATCATGACGGTCAGAACGACGTCTGCTCCGGCCGCTTCATCTGGAAGGGCCCCGAATTCAAGGAACGGGTTGAGTTTGCACCGAAATTCGAAAAAGAGCCCTACGATCCGGCCAAGGGCTACAGCGATTTCTTCCTGACCTACAGCTATGACTTCAACGGTGACGGCTGGAGCGACATCATGGCCTATTCCTGGCCGGGCAAGGAAACATGGGTGTTTGAAAACCCACAGAACAAAGGCGGTGAATGGAAGCGCCACACCATCTTCGAGGTCACGGACAACGAATCCCCCGATTTCAAAGACGTGAACGGTGACGGCAAACCCGAACTCCTCTGCCACACCGGCGGTCAGCTTGGTTATGCTGAGATCGACTGGTCCAATCCCTTCGGCAAAGCCCGCTTCCGCCCCATCTCCCCGAAATCCCCGGAAAACGACAAGAAGTATTTCCGCTACACCCACGGCTATGGCGTGGGCGATGTGAATGGCGACGGCCGCCCAGACATCCTCGACAAAGAAGGCTGGCGCGAACAGCCCGCAGACACCAAGGCCGACAGCGACTGGGTGTTTCATCCTCAGCTCTTTACCGTGGCAGGTGGCCGCGGCGGCTCCTTCATTCTCGTCTATGATGTGAATGGCGACGGTCGCAACGATGTGATCAGCAGCTATGATGCGCACGGCTACGGCTTCGGCTGGTTCGAGCAAAAAGCCGATGGCACCTTCGCCGAGCACAAGCTCATGGGAGCCACCGTCGAAGAAAGCCCGGTGGGCGTGAAATTCAGCCAGCTCCACGCCATGCAACTCGCCGACATGAACGGCGACGGCATCATGGACGTCGTCACCGGCAAGCGCCGCTGGGCCCACGGCCCCCTCAAAGACGATGAGCCGAATGCAGCGCCAGTGCTCTACTGGTTCGAAATCAAACGCAGCGGCAAAGAAGCGCAGTTCATCCCGCATCAAATTGACGACAACAGCGGTGTTGGCACCCAGGTGACTCCCGGAGACGTCAACAAGGACGGCAAAATGGACGTCGTTATTGGAAACAAGAAGGGCGTCTTCGTCTTCCTGCAGGAATAAGCTACTCAGTGCAGCACATCGCCCGCGTGCAGCGGGTGCCCGCGCAGGAAGTCGGCGGCAGACAAACGTCTGCCGCCTTCTATTTGGACCTCGCTCAAATTGAGCAGGCCGTTGCCACAACTTACCAAAATGCCGTCGGCATTTGCGCTGACAATCGTGCCCGGTGCAGGACAGACCTCCGCATTCGCGATGGCCTGAGCGCGGTGAATCTTCATCTGCGCTTCCTTAAGCATGCAGGAAGTTCCCGGCCAGGGGGTGAAGGCGCGAACGAGGCGGTCAAGTTCGATGGCGGGACGCGTCCAGTCGAGGCGGCCGTCCTGACGGGTCAGTTTACGGACGTGGGTGACCTTGGATTCGTCCTGTTTTTCACGCGGTGGATTTCCAGTGGCCAGAAGATCGAGGGCTTCTTCGAGCGCTGCTGGAGCCTGCTGCGCGAGCCTGTCATGCAGACTTCCACCCGTTTCATCGCAAGCAATGGCAACACGATGCATCAGGAGGATGTCGCCGGTGTCGAGCCCTTCATCCATGAACATGATGGTGACACCGGTTTCAGTATCTCCATCACGGATGGCGGCCTGGATGGGGGCTGCACCACGGTGGCGTGGCAGCAGTGAGGTGTGGACGTTCAGGCAGCCGAGAGGCGGCACGTCCAGCACGGCACGGGATAGAATCTGACCGTAAGCGATGACGACAGCCACGTCGGCGTTGAAGGCTTTCAGTTCCTCCACGGCGTGGCGGATTTTTAGAGGCTGCAGGACGGCGAGCCCCGCTGCAAGGGCGCGCACCTTGATCTGCGGTGGGGTGAGCACCTGCTTGCGACCCACGGGTTTGTCGGGCTGCGTGATGACACCGACGACGGTGTGCTTGGGTGTGCTGAGCAGCCAGTCCAGCGAGGGGAGGCCGATGTCGCCTGTGCCAATGAAAAGAACTCGCATCGATTTGCGGTTAGACCTTCATCTTTTCCAATTCTTTCCACGCATCGAGCTGCATGACGCCGCCGATGATGTCGTAAAGCACCTTGGCAGGCGGCTGGCTGGCATCGATGTCGAGGATGCGGTCGCCGGCGTAGTAGTCGAGAATGGGCTTGGTTTCGGCCTCGTAGGTGGCGAAGCGCTGCTGGATGACGGTTTCGTTGGCGTCGTCGAAGCGGTTGTCCTTGAGGGCGCGTTTGCGGAGGCGGCGGGCGAGTTCGGTGCGGTCGGGGCAGGAGAGATGGAAGACTTTCAGGACTTCGATGTGGGGTTCCATGAAGCGGGCCTGCTCGACGTTGCGGGGGATGCCGTCGAGCACGAGGAAGTCGATCTCGGGCTTAAACTGATGAGAATCAATGCGTTGCTTGAGGTTGGCGTGCCAGAGTTCGACGGTCACGTCATCTGGGACCAGTTCACCGCGGCTGGAGTATTCGACGAATTTCTGGCCGATGGCTGTGCGGGTGTCGAGGGAACGAAAGACATCTCCGCAGGCGAGGTGGTGGAAGCGTGGGATGCTGCCCAATACCTTGCCTTGCGTCCCCTTGCCACTTCCGGGTGCGCCGAGGATGAGGAAGGCTTTGATTCGGGCGGGTGGATGTTCTTCGGACATGATTTTTAGTGAAACTAGCACGTTACGATTTCGCAACAACTTGCGTGGCGGCCAATTTCACTTCGTGGACGGACAAATCGGACAACTCGTGTGTCGGATTCCGCAAAAACTGCACCCAGGGCTGGGGTGGTGACCAAATGGCGGGATCGGTGGGGCCGAACAAAAGGAGGGATGGGACCCCGCAAGCGGCGGCGAGGTGGGAGATGCCGCTGTCATGGCCGAGGAAGGCGGTACAGGTGCTGAGGCGGGTGGCGAGTTCGGTCAGGGGGAGTGCGTGCCAGATGGGATGACCGGTGGGCTGGATGCCGCGCTCTTGTTCGGCTTCGCCGGTGATGAAGGTGACTTCGGAGTTGGGGAATGAGTCGGCGACTTGGAGCCAGCGATCGAGGGGCCAGTTTTTCTTTTCGGAACCGCTGCCGACGTGGATGGCGATGCGGCGTTGGTTATTGGGAGGACGCTGGAAGTGGGCGCGTTGGAGGTGGTCGTCTTCCAGAAACATGGCGAGCTTTTCGAGGCCTTGGGCGAGTTGCCGGGAGGCGTGGGGGCCGTCGGGCTTTACCAGGGGGTGGCATTCGATGAGGGTTTTGACGCCGACGCGTTCGAGGCTGGCGCGGAAGTGGCCGTCGGGATCGTAGAGGAAGCTGACGACGAGGTTGAAGCTGCGGAGGTGTTCGGCGAGGGCTTCGTCGATGGGGGCTGTTTTGGCAAACAGCGGGGCCATGGTGCGGTGCTCGAGGCTGCGGATGGAGTCGGCGAGACCTGCGGTGCGGGCGAGTTCGGCGATGGAGGGATAGCCGAGGACTTCGAGGTGACAGCCGGCGATGGTTTCGCGCAGCAGGCGAAGCGCGGGGAGCGTGAGGATGAAGTCGCCTATCGCGCCGCCACGAATGACGAGGACACGGGGCTGCGGGTGCATCAGTAGTACAGGAAGGCCGCGGCGAGGAGCACTGCCCCATAGGCAATACCGCTGTAGACGGCGAGATTCCAGCGCTGCGGTTTGGAGATCAGGGAGTTCACCCAGTCACGCATGAGGAAGGGCATGCCGATGAAGAACATGCCGACGATGATCCAGACGTAGGCGAGGATGGGGAGGAGGAGGCGGCTGGTCTGGGGCTGAAGGAAGGCGGCGGTGAGGACGGGGCCGGCGACGAGGAGCAGGAGAGCACCGAGGGCACGCACGGCGAGGAATTCCTTCACGTAGATGAGCACGGCGATATAACCGCCTGCGACGATCATCATGAACTTGTCGCGCATGTTGAAGAACTCACCCATGTCCATGTTGACGAGGGCGAACTCGCTCCAGATGAAGTCGATTGTGAGGAGGATGACGCCCCAGGAGTAGGTGCGGGGGAAGGCTTTGAGGAAGGCCTGGGTCTTGGCGGTGTTGTTGAGGGCCCAGCCGTGGGAGAGGATCAAGGCGAGAGCGACGACGATGCCGGTGCCCTTGAGCGGGATGCCACCGGTGGGGGCCAGGTGGTAGAGGTAGTCGTAGAGGTCTCGGAACATGCGCGGAAGGCGGGAAAAAAGGGGTAGCACAGGTGGCGCAGACCCTGCTGGTGCGCAAACCCGTTGTTGGGATGCGGGGGGGAGCCGGAATTGGTTGGCCGCAAAGAGGCTCAAAAGGGCGCAAAAAATGAGGGGAGAAAGAAGGGGGGCTGAGCCGTGGCTGATCGGAAAGACCGGAAGGGACGGAGTGTTCCACGACTGTTGGATGTTTGGCGCTGTTCGTGCGTAAACCTTGGATAGTGGTTGCCTCGGCGTTGTGCAGGGGCAGTTTGAATGATCGTTCACGCATGAAAGAAAAAAAAGAAACCATCCCGGCCTGGTACGTGGTGCATACGCGCCCGAAGTGCGAGCATATCGCGGCTTCGCTGATGGTCGGGCTGGAGGGCGTGGAGACGTACTGCCCGCGCATCCGGTTTCAGAGGAACACGCGGCGGGGCAAGGTGTGGTTCGTGGAGGCGCTGTTTCCGAGCTACTTTTTTGCGCGGTTCATTCCGAATGATTCGATGCGGGCGGTGAAGTACTCGCAGAGTGTCATCAAGGTGGTGGATTTCGGAGGCAACCTGACGTCGGTGCCGGACTCGGCCATCGCGGCGCTGAAGGAGGAGATGAAGGACGTGGAGATTTGCGAGGTGGAGATCGGCGTGAAGGTGGGTGACACCGTGGAACTGACGGAAGGGCCGATGCGAGGGATGAAGGGGATTGTGAATGCGATGCTGACCGGTGTGGAGCGTGTGCGGATTTTGCTGGAGTTTTTGGGACGGGAGAACGCCGTGGAGGTGCCGCTGTCAAAGATTCTGACGGAGCATAAGCCGCGTGCAGTGATGGCGGCGAAGGGATGAGGGCCCCGTTCTTCGCTGAAGCTTCCTTCTTCGCTCTTCGAGCTACGGAGGGCAAGCTGACAGGAACCATGGAGAACGGTCAATCCGTTGTGACACGAAGGTGAGCGAAGCGACTCGAACCGCCGGCAGGAAAGACCGCTTTGACGACTTGGACGACTCCATTGTCGCTTTGGACCTGCTCTGTAACACCTGTGCCACTCCAACTTCCGGCCGCCAACGTATCACTCCATTCCACCATAAACTGCGCGCCTGCGTTCATGGCCTCAATACTGCGGGTGTAAGTAAATTCAAAATTGCCGCCATTGTGGGCTACCGACACCGGCAGCTTGCTGGCGTTCACGGGACTGAGATTGCAGGCCCATTCCAACAGGTTAGCGATGCCGTCGTTATCGGCATCAGCATCGTCCGCGGCGCTGCCGCTGTTAGTTGATGTGCCAAAATACTGCTGCCGCCAGTTTTGCTGCGTGGTCAAGCCGCTGCCCGTTAGTGTGATGTCGAAAGGATTCTCATCCGCGTCGTCGCTGGCGATTTGCAGCGTGGTTCCGCGACTGCCGATGGCAGCGGGTTTGAAGGTGACTGTAAACGTGGTGCTCGCAGCCGGCGCGAGAGTTCTGTTCAAACCAGAGGTGTTCACAGCAAAGTCGGCCATCTGGGGGCCGCTAACCGTCACGCTGGTGAGAGCAAGAGCGGCGGTGCCCATGTTGCGAATGGTGAACTGCTTTGAAGTGCTGCCATCAAGGGGGAACGATCCAAAGTCCACGCTGCCTGTGCCATCCATTAATTCGCTGCCTTGCTCAAGAACGATCTCTGGCGCGGCAACTGTGAACTGCAGCACCTGCTCGATCAGTCCTGATCCGCCATTATAGAGGCCGCCAGGTGTTTGACCGCGCACACGCAGCGAGCCACCGGCGGGCAGCGCCAGGGCCGTGCACTGCCAAGAGGATGTTGTGCCTACACGAGAGCCGCCACCGATGAGGACCCAATGGCTGCCAAGATCCGTGCTGAGCTCAAAAGAGACCTGCTCCGCCTCCGGGGCTGCTCCGCCTCGGGTCCAGAGAACCTGCGTGTGATCAGGAACAGTGAGCACCTGTGTAGCAATATCATTCTCGAGCCGGGCAAAGAGCCTGCGTGCGACTGGGAAAGGTGCCGCATTGGGCTGCAACGTGCTGAAATCGCCCCCAATAAGCACCCTGCCATCCGCCTGGAGCGTCGCCCCATAGACGTAGCCGTTCGTTTCTGGATCAAAGTCCGTGTCCACGGTTCCGTCAGCATGCACCCGTGCGATAAAATGGCGAGCAGTGGAAGAGGTCGCGCCGTTGGGCCGGAGTGTGGTGAAGGCACCGCCGAGCACCACCTTCCCGTCGGTTTGAACCACCATGCTATAGACAGAGCTGTCCGCGCTGGGGTTGAAGCCTGTGTCCAGCGTTCCGTCCGTATTCAACCGCGCGATGCAGTTGCGTGCGGTGGGTGCGGGCGCACCATTGGGCTGCAACGTGGTGAAGGCACCGCCCAAGAGCAGCCTGCCATCCGCCTGCACGGTCATGCCATAGACGGAACCATTCGCGCGGGGGTCAAAACTCGTGTCCAGTGTCCCGTCGGAATTCAGCCGAGCAATGTAGCGACGCGCAGTGGCAGACGCCGCGCTGTTTGGCTGAAGTGTGGTGAAGTCGCCGCCGAGCAGCACTTTCCCATTAGCCAGCACCTTCACGGTATAGACAGTGTTGTTCGCGCTGGGGTCAAAGCCTGCCTCCAATGTTCCGTCGGCATTTAACCGTGCAATGCTGTTACGCGTCGTGGCTGAAGCAGCGCTACCGGGCTGCAGTGCATTAAAGTCACCGCCGAGCAGGATTCTTCCGTCCGGCTGCAGCGCCACGCTGCGGACGTAGTTGTTAGGATTGGGAGCAAAGGCTGTGTCCAATGTTCCATCGGGATTCAGCCGTGCAACATACCGGAGCGTGATGGGCGTGGGCGCGCCGTTGGGTTGCAGTGAAGTGAATGAACCCCAAAGCAGCACTTTGCCATCATTTTGCAAAGCCACACCGTAGACGCTGCCGTCTGTATTGGGATCAAAGCTTGTGTCCAAAGTTCCATCGCTGTTTAGCCGGGCGATGTTGTTACGGGAAACACCCAAAATTGAACTGAAAGTGCCGGCCAGGATGATCTTGCCGTCCGGCTGCACCATCGTGGCAAACACATTGTCGCCCACGACATTCGCATCCAGCGAATCGAGATCGCCAGGACCGGCGACTTTGATGGTGAAGATCTGCGCAGCGGTGGTGAGGGGGGGATCACCATTGATTGAAGCATCATCCGTGAGCGTGACCGAGATGCTGGCGGTCCCTGCCGTGCCAGCAGGCGTGTAGGTCAATGTGCCGTCACTGCTGACAGCAGGCGGTATGGCGAAGATCCCGCCATTGCTGAGAACACTGACGTTAAACGTGAGAGACTGAGCAACCGTGCTGTCACCGTCGTCAAGTGCTGCAGTCCAGCCGACGACGGTCTGCGGCGTGCTGGTACGGATCGGCAGTGTCTGATCTCCTCCCTTGATGAAGCTGGGTGTTTCATTCGCATTGTTGATCGTGATGGTGAACGCCTCCTCGAAAAACAGTGCTCCTGCGTCTGTGACCCGGATGCGCACGCCATAGCTGTTTTTTGCTTCAAAGTCTGATTGAGGCGAAATTTTCAGCAGGGTGCCGGTGACGGTGAAGCTAGCATTATCGGTGCTGCCTGTGCCAGGAACGAGCGTGTAAGTGCGTGAGTCACCCGCATCCACATCCGTGGCGGTCAGAGTGCCCACCGTGGCGTTGGCGGTGTTGCTTTCAGTGATGCTGCTGGCGCTCAGTGCGATGTCTATGGGGGCCTCGTTGACGTTGGTGACTGCAATGGTGAATTGTTTTTCGAAAAACAATCCTCCGGCGTCCGTGGTGCGGATGCGTATGGCGCAGCTGCTTTTTGCCTCGTAGTCGGCACTGACGCCAATGTTCAAATTTGATCCCTGGATGTCGAAACTGGCGTTGTCGGTGCTGCCGGTGCCGGATACGAGAGTGAAGGTTTGTGCGTCACCGGCATCGACATCCGTGGCAAGCAGTGTGCCTACAACAGTGCTGGCAGTGTTGTTCTCAGCAATGCTCGACGATGAGAGTGTTATGTTGGAGGGCGTCTCGTTGACATTTGTGATCGTGATGGTGAACGGCTCCTCGAAAAACAGTGCTCCTGCGTCCGTGACACGAATGCGCACGCTGTAGCTGCTTTTGGTCTCAAAGTTGGCGCTCGGCGTGAGTCTGAGCGAGGTGCCACTGATGGTGAAGCTGGAGTTGTCTGGGCTGCCTATGCCAGAAACAAGCGTGTAAGTGCGTGTGTCAGCGGCATCTGCATCCGTGGCACTCAGGGCGCCCACCGTGGCGTTGACGGTGTTGTTTTCAGCGATGCTGCTGGCGCTCAGGGCGATGTCTGTGGGGGCCTCATTGACGTTGGTGACTGCAATGGTGAATTGTTTCTCGAAGAACAATCCTCCTGAATCTGTGACACGGATGCGCACACTGTAACTGCTTTTCGTCTCAAAGTCGGCGCTGGGCATGAGATTGAACGAGGTTCCAGTAATGGTGAAGCTGGCGTTGTCGGTGCTGCCGGCGCCTGAAACAAGACTGAAGCTCTGCGTGTCACCAGCATCCACATCCGAGGCGCTAAAATTGCCCACGGTGGCATTGGGAGCGTTGTTCTCCGGGATGCTGCCGGGGCTGAGTAAAATGTTAGCAGGGGCTTCTTGGATGTCGATGACCGAAACTGTGAGCACTTTTTCAAACAGACCTCCGTTGCCATCGTCGGCTCGCACGCGCAGGCTGTAGCTGCTGCGCGCTTCAAAATTGGCGTTGACTTTGATTTGCAAACTCGTGCCCGAGAGGGTGAAGCTGGCGTTGTCGGTGCTGCCGACACCGGAAACGAGGCTGAAGCTTAGCGTGTCGCCAGCGTCAGCATCCACGGCGCTCAAGACGCCCACCGTGGCGTTCGTGGCATTGTTTTCGGCAATGCTTGACGGCGTGAGCGTGATGTCAGTGGGCGCATAGTTGGTTCCTGTCCCTTGAATGGTGAAATTGAACGTGCTTTCATCGAAATCAGCGTTGGTAAAGCTCAAGACCGCCGTGCGCACGCCGACAGCCGAAGGGTCAAAGGAGATTTGGAAGGTGGTGCTACCGCCAGCTTCGACCAGGGTGGCAGGCTGTGAGGAGACGGAAAAATCCGCCGCATTCGCGCCGCTCACCGTGACCGCTCCGAGCAGCAATCCTGTGGCGCCGGCATTCTGGATCGTGAAGGTGTTCGATATGTAGCCTGCGGTGACCCCGAGGTTGCCGAAACTCGTGTTGTCCGACACCGACGGCGTGCTGTCACCGTCGACAATATCGATGGAATTTCCACTCACGGCTATCTCCGGAGCATCCAGGTTTACAGCCACCGCCAAATTTGGAGACACCTTGTTTCCTACGGTGATAAAACCGCCCCCAACATACATTGTGCTTCCAGCGATTGCCATCTGCCGGACTTCACCTGCCACAGTATTGAGATTGACGCCAGATCCAAGAGCGCTCCATGAACTGCCATCCCATTTTGCAATATTGTTCGCGTTAACCCCGCCCACAGAGGAAAATTGTCCGCCTACATAAACATCCGTGCCAGAAAACGCGATTCCTTTCACATAGCCGGATGAAATTCCGCTGCCAAGCGCGCTCCATGAAGTGCCATCCCATCTGGCGATTCCTTTCGCACTTTTTCCTCCAGCAGTGGTAAACCCCCCCCCCGCAAACAAATTTGCCCCGTTCACCTGAAGCGCTCGAACCGAGGAATTTACGCCTGCACCTACCGCGCTCCAGGAGCCGTTGCTCCATTTTGCGATATTGATGGCGGCTACGCCGTTCACCGTCGTGAAAGAGCCTCCCACATAAAGGTCCGTTCCCATGACGGCCAGGGCATACACTGCGCCATTCACACCTGTTCCCAAAGCGCTCATCGTCGTGCCATTCCATTTGGCGATACCATTGACAGTGACACCTGCTGCCGTGGTGAAATCTCCTCCGATATACACATCGGTTCCAATCACAGCTATGGCATACACCAATTGATAGTTAACAAGGCTGACGCTTCCTGCTGAACTCCATGACGTGCCATTCCATTTTGCCACCCCCCAATATCCGTAGTTGCCACCCGCTTCAGTGAAGCGGCCTCCCACATACAAATTTGAACCGGAAACCGTCATGGCTGAAACTGTCCCGGTTTGTGTGGCAGGAGTGGAATAGGTTACTCCTCCCCCGAGTCCTGACCATGTGCTGCCGTTCCACTTGGCCACGCTATTGGCGTAGATACCGTTCAAATATTTAAAGTTGCCTCCCACATACAGATCTGTCCCTAAAAAGGCGACAGTGTTTACGGTGATTGACAAACCGGTGCCAAGAGAGGCCAGTGTCGTTCCGTCCCACTTGACCAGATAGGATGCTTTCAAGCTCCCTGTATCTACAGAGAACTCGCCGCCAATGTATAGAGTGGCACCAACAAAAGCGAGGGCGTTCACCTGACCAATCCACTGAGAGTTGAGAGCAGACCATGCCGAACCATTCCACTTTTGAACACTCCCGAAGCTTGTCCCAATATAAACATTCGATCCTGAAACTGCGAGCGAATAGACTGCACTGAAAGGAGACGAGGCAAAAGCGCTCCAGTTGTTTCCATCCCATTTGGCCAAGTAGGCAGACGTCACTCCATTAGCTTGGGAAAAATTGCCTCCTACGTACAAGGTTGACCCTGACACCGCGAAGGCAAAGACCCGTCCGTTGGTTCCTCCTCCCACAGCGCTCCAAGTCGAACCGTTCCATTTGGCGATGTATGGGGTGCTCACACCTCCTGCCGTGGCAAAGGCTCCCCCGGTGTAAAGCTCAGATCCAAACATGGTTATTGTGTTTACCACAGCGTCAGTGCCCGACCCCAGTGAACTCCACGCGGCCCCATCCCATCTGGCAATGTTGTTTGCCGTTACGCCACCGGCCGTCGTGAAAGACCCGCAGGCATAGAGATCAGAGCCCGATACTTCCAGGCCAAGCACCGAAGGCCCGCCTAGATATGGACTGGTCCCCCCGATGCCTGATCCAAGCGCACTCCATGAACTGCCGTCCCATCTGGCAACTTTGTCTGCATTCACGCTGCCAGCCTGGGTGAACTCACCCCCGGCATACAGACTGCCACCGGAGACTTTTAATGCATTCACCGACCCGTTTAAGCCGGTTCCCAATGCAGTCCAGACACTTCCATCCCATTTCGCAATTCGGTTTGCCAGAATATTGACGACGGCGGTAAACTCGCCTGCCACGTATAAGTTTCCTGATCCATCTGTTGCGAACGCGTTGACGTAGCCATTGGTGCCCATCACATCTCCCGTGCTTATCCAGTCTGCATCACTAAAAGTTGGGTCGATGAGGATTGGATAGGTTGCTTCTGCATCCTCGACCACGACGTGCAGGCTATTGGGGGCGTCCACTCGCATGCGCGCACTGAGTTCCCTTCCAGTTGCATCAGTTACTTTCAGCCGACTGTAGGCCAGTTCGCGTCCGGTGGCTTCCACAATGAGCTTTGCTCCATAATCTGCTGCTGCAGCCCGTGCCCCAACCACCTCCAGCATCACGTCCAGGGCGCCATTTCCCTTCGGCGTCTGCATTACCACAAAATCCTGACGCACTCCGTCGGTGCTTGTGCTGTATTTTTCGATCAAGCCGGGACGCACGAAGACGGCGGCCTCATGCGTGACACTAACGGCGCCATGATCACTGAGAAGGGCAGGGGCATCCATGCTTGCGCGGCCTACCGCCATCGCTCGTACGCGAAAACGATTTGCCTTGCCGAGATCCGTGTCTGCGGTGGATGTGAGCCAGAGGCCTTCTGGCGTGGCTTCTGCCTCAAGATCCTGCATGACTGCTCGCAGTCGTGCGCCACTCTTCGTGGGAATGACCGAAATACCATCGCCGGAATACTGCTTCTGCGCCTCGGCACCGAGTTGCTCGAAGGGAATGCTTTTTTGTGACTGAGACGCGTGCTGCTGAAGCTCCGAGGCTGCAGACATCAATGGCAGCATGATTGCAAGGACGAGAGATGCAACGCACTTCATTGATTCAATGGAATGACTAAGATTTCTAAATGATATTATTATTGATCTATTCGGACTTTTCCGTCAACGTATTAGCAAATATTTTCCCCCATGTAAATTAACGTTTTTGACAGATTCGAAGAAGAGAATTGATGACCCCGTAATGAACATGAGTATGGGGATCGGCAGCATGGCGCATAAACTGCTACATCCTTGGTTAAAGGAGGCCCCTGAGGATCCGAGGCATGCTTGGCCTTGCAAGTGGCGTGGTCTGCCCTTCCAGGGTAGCCTCGCCAAGGCTTGGCAAGCCTCCGCTATGATACGCAGCCCCGGTTGGGGCTGGTGCCAAGTCAGACGTGCTTGGCCTTGCATGTGGCGTGGGGTGAGGTAGCTGATCTGCCCCCATGCTTACCATTCGCGACGTCACCAAGACTTTCAATGCACGCACGCTGTTCAGCGCGGCGTCGATGACCATCAACTATGGAGAGCGCGTGGCGCTGGTGGGGCCGAATGGGGCGGGCAAGTCGACGCTGTTTTCGCTGATCCTGAAGACGGATGTGCCGGATGCGGGTGAGGTGATCCGGGATGAGTGGACGACGGTGGGATTTCTGCCGCAGGAGAGTGAGCCGATTGGCAATGAGACGGTGCTGGAAGTGGCTACGGGCAAGGCGGGGGAGATTGAGGCGCTGGAGAAGATTTTGCGTGATTTTGAGGCTGTGGGTGATGTTTCGAGCCCGGAATACTTTGAGGCGCATGCGAAGCATGATGCGCTACAGGACCCGCAGACGGAGGCGAAGGCGAAGCGCATTCTGAAGGGACTGGGCTACAAGGAGGAGGATTTCGCACGTCCGGCGCGTGAGTTCAGCGGTGGCTGGGTGATGCGTGCGCATATGACGCGGCTGCTGGTGATGGAGCCGGATCTGCTGCTGCTGGATGAGCCGACGAACCATCTGGACCTGCTGTCGCTGATGTGGTTCCGGAATTACCTGAAAAACTACCCGGGGGCGCTGCTGATCATCTCGCATGACCGTGACTTCATGGATGAGCTGGTGCAGCAGGTGTATGAGATCGAGGAGAGCAAGCTGCAGTCTTACCAGGGGAACTACAGCGACTACCTGAAGCAGCGCGAGGAGAACTACGAGCGCGCGATGCAGTCGTACAAGAACCAGCAGAAGGAGATCGAGCAGATTCAGGATTTCATTGATCGGTTCCGGTCGGTGGCATCCAAGGCATCTCAGGCGCAGAGCCGTGAGAAGCAGCTGGCGAAGATGGAGAAGCTGGACAAGCCGCGGCCGCTGCGGAAGGGCTTCCGCTTTAATTTCCCGCAGCCGCAGCGGAGTGGTCAGCGGCTGATCGCGCTGACGGACATTCATCAGGCCTATGGCACGAAGAAGGTGTACACGGGGCTGGATCTGGAAGTGGAACGTGGCGAGCGGACGGTGCTGGTGGGTCCGAACGGTTCGGGGAAATCGACGCTGATCAAGATTCTGGCGGGCGAGGTGCCGTTTCAGAAGGGTGAGCGCAAGCTGGGGACGAATGTGAAGCTGGGGTATTTCTCGCAGCATCGGGCGGATACTTTGGACCCGGACTGCAGTGTGCTGGAGGAGCTGAAGCGTGTGGCGCCGGAGCTGCGTGAGGATGAGGCGCGGAGCATTCTGGGATCGTTCCTCTTTAAGCGTGAGGACGTGCACAAGAAGTGCCGGGTGCTGAGCGGTGGTGAGAAGAGCCGCGTCAATTTGGTGAAGTTTCTGGTGGATCCGCCGAACCTGCTGCTGATGGACGAGCCGACGACGCACTTGGACATTTGGGCGATCGAGGGGCTGATTTTGGCGCTGCAGAAGTTTGAGGGGACGCTGGTGTTCATCAGCCATGACGTGCATTTCATTCGGTCGCTGGGGACAAAGGTGCTGCACATTGTGGATGGGAAGGTGACGGCGTATGCGGGGGATTATGATTATTACCTGCAGAAGACGGGCGCGGAGGAGAATGCGCGGGCGGCGGTGGTGGCGGGTTAAGAAATGACGAATGACGGAGCCGCCAGATGACGCAAAAAAGGATTCTGTTTGTCCGGAACCGCCTATAGGCGGGACTGCACGATGGGCGCTGGGTTGGTGGTGATGGTGGGTGGCTGAGGTGGCCGCAAAAAGGCGCAAGGAGGAGAATCTCTTTTTGAGGATCTGTTTTGCGTTTTTTGTGACTGACATCCTGTAGAAGATCGGGGCTGAGGATGGAGAAGGGCGGTTTGTGGTCGTTCGTCCGGAACCGCCTGAAGGCGGGACTACAATACGTATGCTGTGTTTGCGGGGGTCGGGGAGGAGGTGTGCGCCTCCAGAAATCGCACTCGGAGAGTGCGGACCACTTCACGCTGGGCGGGCGGGAGGAGGATGAGCGAATGATCAGTTTTGGGACCCGTTGCGGTGCATGGGTCCACGGCATTGCCATGCGACAGGACGCACCTTTGGTGCTGATGAACGGGGTCGGGAGACCCCGTCGCCTTGGGCACGTAATTCGCGCGGTCTACTTCGGCAGGGCGGGGACGAGGAGCTTGGCGCGTTCGGCGGCGTCGCGGTCTTTGGGGCGGAAGCGGAGGAGTTCGCGGGCGGCGGCGGGGGAGCCTTGCTGTTTGAGGGAGGCGAGGTAGTCGTCGAAGGACTGGCGCTCGAAGGGGGAGAGGGGGCGGGTGGAGGCGGTGGCGAGGAGCCAGCGGGCCCAGGTGACGGCGGTTTCTTCGCCTTTGGCGGGCTTTTTGGGGATGGCGGCGACGGCGGCTTCGTAGTCGTCCAGCGAGACATCTTCCATATTGCCTGCTGGATTCAGATGGAGGCGGGCGAGGCCTTCGGCGAGCTTGAGGAACCACTCGGGCAAGGCGGTGCCTTTGGGGGGCATGGCGGCGCTGAAGAAGCCGTGGCCGGCGACGCGGAAGAGGACGCTGCTGCCGTCATCTGAGACACGGGCGACAACGATGCCTTCTTCGTCATCGCTGCTGCGCGGGGTATCGCGGATGCCGGGGGTGAGGCAGTCTCCGGTGCGAAGCTCCCAGACGCGGAGTTCGCCTTCATCGGTCACGGTGACGAGGCGCTGATCATCGGGACTGAGGGCGAGCACCGGGACATAGGAGTGGTGCTGCATGGTGACGATGTTTTGGCGAGTGGCGATGTCCCAGACGCGCACGGCGCGATCGCGGCCGGAAGTGATGAGGAGTTTTTCATCCTGGCTGAGCGTGACGGCACCGACGGCTGGCGGATGATGGAAGGGCTTGCCGAGGGGCTTGAGAGTTTTGGCATCGTAGATGAAGACCGTGCCGTCTGGATCTGCGGCGGCGTACATGGTCTTTTTGCGATTGGCGCCGCCGGCTTCGGAGAAGCGGAGCTGCTCGGGCGAATTGTCCGGGCCTTTGATGCGGGTGATGAGATTTTTGTCGAGGACATCGACGAATTTGCGCCCGGACATGCGCTCGTGAACATCCCAGGCCTGCACGAAGGGATTGCCCCCGGGAGCCATCACGAGCAGAGAGCCGTCGCGGGTGAATTTGGCGTCCTTGACGGTGTGATCGATGTGGGAGGAGAGGAGGGCTCCGGTTTGAATGTCGAACACGCTGACGTCGCCATGTCTTGAGACGGTGGTGATGAGGCTGGTGTCTGTGGCTGGCATGGCTTTGATGATTTCGCCGTCATGCTTGCGGATGGGATAGCGGAGCTGGCCGTTGCTGAGATTCCAGACGTGGACGTAACCGCCGCCGTCGCCGACGACGACGGACTGGCCATCGGCGCTGAAGGCCAGCGAAGTCACGGAGGATGGATGAACCAGAGGTGGCAGGACCTCGCCCGTATTGCGGAAGCTGCCGACAAAGACTTCGCCTTTGTTCATGCCGAGCGCGACCAACTCCTGCACGGGCTCGATGGCGACGTGGAGGAGACCTTTGTCCACCTCGATGGGATCGCCGACGGCCTTGCCGAGGCGGAGATCCCAGGTGGTGGCGGCGCCATCGGGCCCCTTGGGGTCGATGAGGCTGCCGCTGAAAATGGAGGCGGCGAAGACGCCGTCGTTGTCCACGGCGATCTCGCCGACGGCTCCTTTTTGCTTCATGACGACGGCGGGTTCCTGCGGCTGGCGGAGGTCCCAGAGGTGAATGGAGCCCA
>NZ_JBIPNG010000286.1:0-8459 GCF_044373815.1 Prosthecobacter sp.
CTGTCGCGGGCAAAGCTTTCGCTCGGTGGAAAGCCAACCTTGATCGTATTGCGCTCAACGCCAAGGAGCGTACCCGCCTGCACCCATGACATCGCCAAGGGGCGGCGCACCTGCACCTGCGTGACGAACTTCGACCAGAAAACATCCGCGCTAAACAGCTCTCCCGGTTCATCCACCGGAGAAGCCTCTTTAACCTTCGCAGCCGCCACGGGGGCCGGTGCGGGCGCTGGCGCTTTCTCGATCACAGGCTCCGGTGCTCTCTCAACGACCGGCGCGGCCTTCGCCACGGGCTCAGGCTCCGGTGCCCGCACCATAGCGGGCGCGGGAACGTCTTCACGTGCCACAGGCTGCGGCTTTTCATATACGACGGCTGGCGCCGTTTTCACCGGCTCTGCCAAGCGTCGCACCAACGGCGGTGCCGCCTGCACACGCGGAGCCGGCCGGGTCAAGCCTTCAGCACTGCCGGAATCCAGCGCATCAATGACATCGCTGATCGAAACTTCATTCAGGCTCTGCACGGAGGCGATGACGCCCAGTTCAAAGTGCAGGCGCTTGTTGCTGGCCCAGCGCATGCGCGCGTCCACATCGGCCAGGCCATCCACCACGCGCAGCAGTTGCTCCGTGTTCGCCATCTGCGCCTGGGCCACGACTTCCTCGGCCACTTCCGGGCTCAGATCTTCCGCCGCAGCTTCAGGGTCCGCCTGCTGCACCAGCAGCGTGCGAAAGTGCTGGATCAGATCTCCCAGGAAACGCCCCAGCTCCTTGCCGGCTTCGTTCTGTTCATAAACAGCGCGCAGGGCACCCACGGTGTCGCTTTCAAGAATGTGCCGCGCCAGTGCCGCCACGGATTCGCCGGAGGTAAATCCAAACACATCCAGCACGTCTTGCTCGGTGATCGAGCCACCGCAGAAGGCCACCAGCTGGTCCAGCATCGACTGCGCATCACGCATCCCGCCTTCCGCACCTTTGCCGATCGCATAGGCCGCCTTTTCGTCCAAATTCACATTCTCCAGCTTCGCAATGTGCAGCAGGTGCTTCGCGATCACCGCATTCGGGATGCGCCGCAGGTCAAAGCGCTGGCAACGACTGATGATCGTAGGCAGGATCTTGTTCGGCTCCGTCGTGGCAAAGATGAACTTCACGTGCTCCGGCGGCTCTTCCAGCGTCTTGAGCAGCGCGTTGAAGGCCCCCGTCGTCAGCATGTGCACCTCGTCAATGTAGTAGATTTTGTAACGGCAGCGGGAGGGGGCGTACTTCACGTTGTCCCGCAGCTCACGCACCTGCTCCACGCCGTTGTTGCTCGCACCGTCGATCTCCAGCACGTCCATGCAGCGCCCTTCAGCGATCTCGATGCTCAGCTCGTCTTCAGGGTCAAAATCGATGGTCGGCCCGTTCTTGGCGCACAGCGCCTTGGCAAAAATACGCGCCGTGGAGGTCTTCCCCGTGCCACGCGGCCCCACAAACAAATAGGCATGCGCCAGCCGCTGCTGGGCGATGGCATTGCGCAGCGTCCGTACGACGTGATCCTGGCCGAGAACGTCTGCGAAGGTCTTGGGGCGATATTTGCGGGCAAAAACTTGGTAACTCACCCTGCCAGACTAACGAACGCTCTCTGTGAAGCCAACGGAAGTTTAAAACAAGAGGGTGAAAATTGGACGAGCATTCACTTGTTCACGCTCCACGAGGCACGACCGCCGGGGATGCTGGCGGAGCCTTTGTAGCCCTTGCCGGTGAAACTGCCGCTCATCGAGGAGTTGATGGGCACGTTGGTGCCCTTCGCCACGACGGAGCCGGTCATCTTCATCGAAATCGTGCCGGAACTCAGTTCGACATCGCCGCTGATGCTCGCACGAGCGCTGGCGGTCTGGCCGCCGACGGTGACGGTCTGGCCATAGCTCCCCGTGACGCGTGAACCGATCACGGTGATGCGGATGGTCCCCTTGCCGCTCAAGGAGCCGGAAAAGGTGCCCTGCATGCCGCTCATCTCGCCTATCGCCGCGTCGAGCGCGGGAACACCATCGCTCTCCAGCACACTCACAAGACGATCCACGATGCTCGCATTCGCGGGCAGGCCTTTGGCCTTCAATTTCGCGATCACGGTCTCGCGCATCTTCACCGCGTCATCGGTGGCGTTTTCGCGGGCCTTGGCCTCCTCTTTGCCGGATTCCTTCTTGGCGGCGAGTTTTTTGCGGTCACGATAGCTGCGTGTTTTCGTCTCGGGCTCGGCAGCAGCCAGTTTGGCCGCTTTTTTGCCTTCGAGAACTTTGTTAAGGCGCTTCGCCTCGGTGAAATCACCGTTCTTCACCGCATCTGCGGCACGCTGTGCACCCACGGTGGAGGCCCCGTTCTTGATGAGCTTGTCGTAGATCTCTTTGGAGCGATCCTCGTTGATCTGCTTTTCATTGCGGGCGCTTTTCAGCTGGTCAAACAGCCCCTTCCCAGCCCCGAGGCCTTCACCAATCGCGTTGCCCAAATTCGTACCGCTCTGCTTGGCCGCATCATAGGTGATCGCCTTCGCACCGCCATAAAGTCCGCCCAGCACCGCCTTGCCCTTCATTTCCAGATAGGACTTCCACGAATCCGGTGACACTTTGCCGTCTTTGATATCCTTTTGGTATTGATCAAACGCATCCTTGCCGGCCTTCGTGCCGATGTCCGCCATCGAGCCAAATCCCAGGCCATGCCACAGGGTGCGCCCGGCCAGCTCAGCCTTGTCCTTGGTCCAGCCAAGAGCGCCCGATGGCTCTCCCTGCTTCTTCGCCTCCATCTCCTCCTTGGCGGTCTTGTAGCCTTCGTAGATGCCATAGGCCCCCAGGGCCAGCCCCGCGCCCTTCATCAGCCTACCTCCAGAGGCTGCTTTCGCCTCCGGTTCCACCGCCACGCTTTTCGTGCCACCGGGCTTCGTTACGGGTTCGCTCGGACCACCGGCTTTCGTCACGGGTTCATTCGGGCCGCGCACGGCTTCGGTGGTGGCATTGGCCTTGGCTTTGTAGTCCGCCAGTTCATTGCGGGCCTGCTGTGCCTCCGCCTTCAGTCCCTTCGCTTCCAGTTCGTTGATCTTCGTCTGCGTCTGCTGCACTTCAGCCGCCGCTGCGGTCTTGGTCTTCGCCTCGGCGGCATTCAAAATGTCCCGCGTGGTTTTTTGCAGCTTGGAGGCTTCATCAGCGTTCGAAATCGTCGTGCGGCCTGTTTTGATCTCTGCCAGCTTGTCGAGGATGTCCTCGGGGTTCTTGACGCCATTTTGTTTGGCGATGGTTTTGACCATCTCGGGGTCCAGCCCCGCCTGGTTCGCCGCCTTGATCGCGCCTTTGGCCATCATCTGTCCTTCCGGTGCTCCGCCCACCAGAGTCTCCGGTGGCGCGCTGGTGCCGTGCAGCGCTTTTTTCGCGTGATCCATCGTGGCCACATGATCCTTCAGCGCCCCTGGCTTCAGCGAACCGCCCGTTTCTGAAACATACGTCTCGCCATGCTGTGCGCCCATCTTCACCTGCGCCTGGTGCCCCGCGCTGCCGATGCGGTCGGTGCCCGGCGCAGCATTCACCGTCATGCCAAACTCAGGCGAGGTCTCCAGCACTCCGCCCGTCACTTTCACGGGGCCGCCGTTGGGGCCCTTCACTCCAATCTCATTGAGAATCTTCCCCGCTTTCTCCGTCGTGCGGTAGCCGCCGCCCGCGTCAAAGTCGCCGTTCATGCCGCGATGATTCGGATCCGTGATCGTCGTGCCTGCGGTCTGCTTCGCACTGTTGCTGACGTTGCTCGTGCCGCCCATCACATCCCGGTTCGCCTGATTGATCACGCCTTCATGCACCACGTTCCGCTGCGTGGCGATCTGCTTGCTGGTGCTGCGGTGCGCCGCGTTCTCTGCCTCGATCTGCGCGGTTTTCGCCGGACCCTCCGGCATCTTTTCGAGCTGCTTCTGCGCCGAATCATGCCGCGCGCATTCGCTTTGCCAGTCCGACTCCACCTTGCTCCATTTTTGTTTCAGGTCGGAGATCACTTCCTTGCGCGCCGCCTGCTGCTGCATCGAAAGCCTCTTGGACTCCGCCTGGTACCTCCCAATCTCCTCGCGTAGCTGCGCATCCCTCTGCGGACTGGCAGGCTGCTGCTGCAGCGCCGCCTTCCGTTCCTGAAAAGCCTGCCGCTGGGCTTGCTGCGCCGCCTCGATGGATTCAAAGCTCACCATCACCTCCCCTGTCTGCGCGAAAACCGCACTGCTCAGCAAGGCCCAGCATATCATGACTCGTTTCATGGCTTCGCTCCCTCCCATTCGGCCACCAGTTTGGCGGCGTAATCATGCTCCGACGTCCCGGCCTCCTCGATGAGCAGGATGTCCCGCGCCTGCGACAGCGCCGCCTCCCGATCACCGAGATAGTTCAGCATGATCGCACGACCGACACCGAGCGCTGAGACCTCAGGATTCGCCGCATACTGCGCCTCAAAAAAATCCACCCCACGATACCCCTCGTCATTCGCCGCATACTCCGCGCACAAAGGGCCCATGGCATGCGCCGCCGAACCCACCGGATCATTCTCCAGTGCATTTTCCAGTGCCGAGATGGCCTCCATGCCGCGATCCTGCGCCGCCATCAGCAGTCCCAGTTCCAACCATGCCGCCGCATATTCGGCATCCACATCCACAGCCTGCGTGAACATCTTCTCCGCCATCACCAGCGCACGCTCGTCGAACTCGGCCAGCTCCTGATACAGCAGCCCCGTTAGAAACAAGTGAGAGGCATTTCCCGGCTCCAGCGCCGAGGCCGACCGCGCATACCCCACAGCCTCCTCCAGCGCGGCTTGGTCCGGTTCTCGCTGCGGTTGATCAAGAATCGCAAACGCATGGTCATGCCTCACCACCGCCATCGTGTGGCGGTTTTCCGGCGAGGCATCTGCAAGCAGCGCCTTCATCGCCTGCTCCTCACGCTTCTTGATTTCCACCGGCACCCAGGCCGCGACACCCACCGGCGGTTGCGGTCCCAAAATCGTCGCACGCTCCAGATCCTCCTTGGCTCCGGCGCTGTCCCCCAAGGCTTCCCGGGCTTCTCCTCGTATTTGAAACGCCCGCGACTCGGTGGGCAGCAGTTCAAGGCACTTCGTGGCATCTGCCACGGCCTTTTGAAACTCACCTGCGGCCAGCCATGCACCCGCACGATTGCGATACACCTTGGCGTGCTGCGGATTGATCTGCAGAGCCTTGTCAAAGTCCGCCATCGCCTTCTCCTGCTGTCCCAAGTTCAGCCATGCCTGCCCGCGATTGTTCAGATAGATCGAACCCGTCGGGATCAGTTCGAGCGCCTTGGTGAAACTCTCGATCGCCGCCTCGTTGTCGCCCCGGTTCATCAGAAAGAAGCCGCGGTTGTTGTGAAACTTCGCCACCTTCGGATCCAGCTCCACCGCTTTGTCATAGTCTGCCAGCGCACGTTCTTTCTCGCCCATCTGATCGTACGCCGTGGCTCGGTTAAAATACGCCGCCGCGCTCTTGTCGTTCAGAGCAAGCGCCTTGTCACAATCCTCCACCGCCTTCTCATACTCACCGCGCAGCAGCAGCAGATCGGCGCGGTTCGTGTAAAAAAGTCCGTTTTTGGGATCAAGCTCAATGGCCGTCGTGTAGTCCACCAGCGCCTTGTCCGGCTCTTTGACCGCACTCCATGTGAGCGCCCGGTTGAAGTGAAACAGAGCGTTCTTCGGGTTCAACTCGATCGCCTTGGAATAATCCGCCAGGGCCAGATCACGTTGCCCTTTGTTGTCATAGGCTAGGGCACGGTTGTTGTAGGCCGTGGAATCCTTCGGCGTCAAAGTGAGCACCTGGGTGAAATCCGCAATCGCTCCGTCCAGTTCATTCAGCCGCCAGCGCGCACGCCCACGCCCCATGTAGGCCCGCGCATCGTTGGGTTTCTGCCGCACCAGCTTTTCATAAGCAGCCGCCGCCTCCTTGGCCTTCCCTCCCGTGAGCAGGCTGTCAGCCGTCTGCCACGCATCCGCAGCCCCGGCCATACGCCGTGCCATCAGGACGATCAGAACGACCAGCACCACCCACAGCACCCTGCGCCAGTGATTGCGGGATCCCAGATCATCCGTTGGAGGTTGGTGGTTCATGGCGTGCCTCGCTACACATAACTACGCCCGCGTTCAGGTCGCTGCCGGTCAGCCCTTGCGATACTTCGACTGCTTTTTGTGGCCTCCCACCTTGACCTTTGAACACAACATGACCTCTTGAACGTAACCTCACTGCCCATGCTCCTTTCCCTCACCTCCCGCATCCTGCAAACCGTCGATCCGCTCTGCTTGGCCAAGATTGGCTGGAATTTCGGCTACAAGGGCGCGCGCTCCGTCATGCTGCACAAGCAGCGCATGAAGCAGGGCCAGTATTTCCCTCCCTTCTTCTACATCTCCATCCTGAACTCGTGCAACCTCCGCTGCCAGGGCTGCTGGGTGGACGTGGACAAACCCCGCGAGTCGCTCAATCTCGATGAGCTCAACAAGATCGTGAACGACGCCAAACGGCGCGGCAATTCCTTCTTCGGCATCCTCGGCGGCGAGCCCTTCATGCATCCCGAGCTGTTCGACTTCCTCTCGATGCACCCGGATGCCTTCTTCCAGGTCTTCACCAACGGCCAGATGATCACCCCGAAGGCCGCCGAAACCATGCGCAAGCTCGGCAACATCACCCCGCTCGTGAGCATCGAAGGCACCGAGATCGTCAGCAATGAGCGCCGTGGCAACAAGGACGTGCTCACCCGCACCCTGCGCGGCCTGCAAAACTGCCTGGATGCCCGCGTCCTCACCGGCGTGGCCACCAGCCTCTGCAAAACCAACATCGATGACCTCCTCACCGAGAAATGGCTGCGCCGCCTCATCGACATGGGCGTGCACTACGCCTGGTATCACACCTACCGCCCCGTCGGCCCCAAGATCAGCGCCGACCTCGCACTCACGCCTGAGCAGATCACCCAGGTGCGCAAATTCGTCGTCAACATGCGCGCCAAGATGCCCATCGCCATCGTGGACGCCTACTACGACCACAACGGCCAGGCCCTCTGCCCCATGGCCAACGGCATCAGCCATCACATCAGCCCCACCGGCGCCATTGAGCCATGCCCCATCATCCAGTTCGCCAAGGAAAGCGTCCGCACCAATGACGACCTCTTTGACGTCTTCACCAAATCCGAATTCCTCCGCGACTTCCGCAACATCGCCTCCGCCAACACCCGCGGCTGCATCGTCCTTGAGCGCCCCGACTTGGTGAAAGCCGTCGTCACCAAGCACACCGCCAAAGACTCCACCATCCGCCAGACCGCCATGGCCGAGCTCGAATCCATGACCCCACGCACCAGCCAGTGGCGCGAAGGCGAGGAGATCCCCGAGAAGCACTGGATGTACTGGCTCGCGAAGAAATTCTTCTTCAACGACTTCGGAGTGTACCAAGGGCTGGAAAAAAAGAAAAACTGAGCTGAAATAACGAGTCAAATTTTGAGACCGTCACACCTTTTAGCTTGAAGTGTGACCCGAAAATCGCTCTACATGGAATCCATGGCTCAAAATACATTTTCTCCTGTTCTGGCTCGTGGTGGCATGGGCGGCATCGTGCGTTGGTTCATCCAGATCGTCATCTATGACATCTGCATCACCGGCATTCAGGACATTCTCGGAGTCAGCCGCATGGTCGCCCTCTTCATTTTCCTGGGCATCATGATCCTCATCAGCATCGGCGGTTACATGCTGCGCAAGAAGATGAGCGGCCAGGCCGACTCGGACATCTAGCCATGCGTCACACAGTTCTTCACTCCCCCGCCTTTTCGACCCTGCGTCTGGATATGGCGGAGGGCGAGAGCATTCACGCACAGCCGGGCAGCATGCAGGCTATGACGCCCGGTTTTCACATCGACGTCAAAGCCGGGCTCCACATGGGTGGCAAGCGCGGCATGTTCGGTGGCATGCGCAGCCTCTTTGGTGGCGAAAGCTTCTTCACCGTCATTTACAAGGCCAAGCGCGACGAGCAGCACCTCATGCTCGCCCCCGAACAAATGGGCGATATCCGCGCCATCGAGGTCACGCCGGACACCGGCTTGAAGCTCGCACGCGGTGCCTTCCTGGCATCCTCCCCCGAGCTCACCTTTGATCTGCACAATGCCGGCATGCAGGGCGTCCTGGCCACACGCGGTCTCTTCTTCCTGAAGACCGTCGGCTCCGGCATGCTCTTCCTCTCCAGCTACGGTGGCATCGTTGAGCAAGACCTCGCGGAGGGCGAGCGCTTCGTTCTCGACAACCGCAACATCGTCGCCTTCACCGACACCATGCCCTTCGAGTCCGTGGTGCTCACCAAGTCGATCAAAGACTCCTTCCTCTCCGGCGAAGGCTTCGTCGTCCGCTTCACCGGTCCGGGAAAAGTCATTTACCAGACCCGCGCACGGCCCTCCCTCGGACTCATTCGCGGCTTCCTGCAAACTCTCACCTGATCGGCA
>NZ_JBIPNG010000287.1:0-8445 GCF_044373815.1 Prosthecobacter sp.
CATCCTGAAAGACCTGCGCGATGTCCTTTCCACCACCAAGACCCAGATCGCCGCGCTCAATCTCAAAGCCATCAACGACAACATCCTCGGCATCACCACCGATGTTCGCACGCTCACCGGCAACAAAAAACTCGGCCTCGCCATCGACACCCTCGCTGATGCCCTCAAGAGTTTTGATGAACTCTCCAAGAAGGCCAATCAGGGCATCGATCCCCTGCTCAAGGATCTGGAAAAAGTCATGCAGCAGGCCACCGCCGGACTCGCCAAAATTCAGGAAGCCTCCGCCGACATCTCGAACGTCACCAATCCCCGCGCCCCCGTGCTCATGCGCCTGCAAAACGTATTGGAGGAGGCCGAGCGCGCCTCACGCGCCATCAAAGAACTCGCCAACGAGCTCAAACGAAACCCCAGCACGCTCCTGCGTGGCAAAGACCTCAACCCATGAACACGCGCCACCTCACCTTCAGCCTCCTGCTGCTGACACTCACCGCCTGCAGCGTCCTTCAGCCCGTCAAAGACACCGCCACCCAGCATCTGCTGGAGCCCCTGGTGCCAGACCGCAACCTCACCGCCGCACGCCCAGCCATCGCCGTGGGCCGTCCCTCCCTTCCCGGTTACCTTGACAGCAATCAGCTCGTCACCCGCTCCGCTGGCCAGCTCATGGTCAGCAAGCACGACCTCTGGGGCGAGCCCCTCGACTCCGGCATCTCCCGCGTCATCGCCAGCAATCTCAGCCGCCTCACCGGCTCCATGAACATCCAGCCCGTGGAGAGCTTCACCTCGCTCGACTACACCACCCTCCTCGAATTGAAGATCGCCCAGTTTGAACCCGACTCTGCAAACCAAATGGTCCTGCAAGGCACCTGGAAACTCCAGCCCGTTACCGGCGGTGAAACCAGCACCCACTACTTCCGCCTCCTCATCCCCGTCCCCCCCGATCCCACCTCCTTGCGCGCCCGCGTCACCGCCATGAATCAAGCCCTCGAACAACTCGCACGGCAGATTGCTCGCCATCACTGACACACAGCTGCCAAAGAATCCACGAAACCACCGGCTGGCACACCTTCAGCATTTTCAGCGGCTTTTGATCCAGATGCGCCTTTCGCTCATAGCCCTCGTGTTCAGCAGCCATGGACTAAGTGCATCATCTGCCTCCATCACTCTTATTGAAACTTGTATAATAGACTGACATCCTTGCCTTGAAGGCCAACGGCCTTCCGTCATACAGCCCAGGGGTGCCGAGCTTTAGCGAGTGCTCCCCTGGGTCCTGGCATCAGAACCGGGAAGCAAACCCAGCACTCCGCCACACTTCAAGCCTGCAAGCAGCGTCTGCAATGCGCTCCACCGCAAGTTCGCCGCATTCAGGCACCGAGTTCGCTTCCACAAGGAACGCTCTTCTTGTCAGTCTATTGCGCAAGGTTCAATAGGAACGCAGCCTCACCACCATCTTGCCAATGTTCTGACCTGAGAAGAGGCCGATAAAAGCATCGACCGCGTTTTCGATACCGTACACCACAGTCTCCTTGTGCTTCAGCTGGCCTGCTTTGAAATAGCCGCCCACCTCCTTCTCAAACTCACTTTGATGATCCGCCCAGTCGCGCACCAGCAGCCCCTTCATCGTGAGACGCTTGGTGGTCATGTTGAAAAGATTGCATGGGCCGGGTTTTGGCTTCGCGTTATTGTAACCCGAAATGCCGCCGCAGGCGATGATACGGCCATGCACGCGCAGAGAGGAAAGCGCAGCTTCCAGCGCCTCTCCGCCCACATTGTCAAAATAGACATCAATGCCCTCTGGAGCCTCCATCTTGAGCCGTTCCACCACCGGGCCGTCATGGTAGTCGAAAGCACTGTCGAAACCGCACTCATCGCGTAGAAAGGAAATCTTCTCAGCGGAACCTGCGGAGCCGATGACACGACACCCCATCAATTTGGCGAGCTGTCCTGCGACACTGCCCACTGCCCCCGCAGCACCTGAGATGTAGATGACATCTCCAGCCTTGACCTCCCCCAGCTTCAATCCTGCCCACGCCGTCATGCCGGTCATGCCAAGCGCACCAAGATAAACTGAAAGCGGCTCAATGTCCCGGCTGACTCCGCGCAGCTCCTTGGCCGGTGCCATAAAAAACTCCCGCCACCCATGGTTGGAAGTCACAATATCGCCCGGCTTGAATTCTCTCGCGCGTGATTCGATGACCTCGCCTACGGCCCCACCTTCCATGGGTTGGTTCAGTTCAAACGGTGGCAGATATGACTTCCCCTCGTTCATACGACCTCGCATGTAGGGATCCACCGAGAGGAACAAATTGCGCACCAGCACCTGCTGTTCCTGCAGCGGGCCCAGTTTGATTGGCGTGACTTCGAAGTCAGAAACCTCAGGCAGTCCCTTCGGACGAGAAATGAGGTGGACTTCGCGGCTGGTGATTTCGGGCATGGTGGTCTGTGTTTGTTGTTCGTTAATTGGATGACTTCCCCCGTCAGTGGTTTGCAGCCCCCTGTTCCACAGGCGGCTGCAAAGCGGTTTCATTACTCAAGCCAGGCCCATTTCACGGAGAGCTGGTTGTCCACGGAATAGACTCCAGGTGCGGCCCAGGCCACGCGCTCCGCCTCTTCTTTTTCAGCGTAATTACGCACCTTGCCAGTCAGCGTGACTTGGTTGCCTGAAGTCTCGACCGTGATTTTTCCAGCATCAAGCAGCGCGCTGCGTTCAAAGGCGGACCTGATGTCGGAATCAATTTTGTCCGCGCTCAGCTTCGGCTTGATTGTGATCTGGTTGCAGACGCCTTTGACGCCCATCACATTCTCCACCGCTTTTTCGGCATCATTCTTCTGATACCACCACTCCACTTCGCCATCGAGAGTGATCCATCCATCACGGACCGTCGTCAGCACCACATCAGCCGGCACGGTGGAAGACCACCGGATTTGATTGGCAGCAGCCGCAGCGATGTCGCCATCCGTGCGGCAGTATCCGTCCAGCAGCTTCACCTTGATGTCGTCGGCCAGGGCGTTCACTCCCGCCACCCGTTTCGTGGCGCGCACCGCGTCCCATTTTTCACTGTAGCTGGTGGCAAAGCCATTGAGCGTCACAGTGCCGTGGTCCACCAGGACTCCAATGTCGGTGGTCCTCACATTCGGCTCAAACTTGAGCTCTGAAAGGATGTCATTCTTCAGGTCCGTATCACTTTTTTCGATGGTGCTTTTCATGGTCGTAGTTGGCTTGTTATTTGATTTAAAATTGTCATCCGCTTTGGATCACAGGCGGACTTTGTCTCTGCTCTCTTCAATCACTATGGGGTGAAACCCGACTCTCAGCTCCCTCTTCACCGCCCCTTATCATCCACCTCTCACATCTTGCGCTGACCCCTGGTTTTTGGTGTACTTGAGCGCTGCTGAAAGTCGAAACGGATCGAGCTGCATGCTCATGCAAACCAGCCGGGTGTTTGGCTCTCCGCTTCTCCAGTCGGGTTGCTGTCGACCTGTCCAGCGTTGTCACTGGGTGCCTTTGGCTCCAGTTCGGGTTCGCCGATCAATTCATGTTTGGCCAGCTCCCAGTCCGATTTTCCAGCATCCTGCGGCTCACGTCCATCCAGCGCAGCCAGCTCCACCGCACGCTCTCGCAACTGCTTGCGCGAGACTTTGTCGGCGGCGGCGGGATTGGCACTCGAAGCACTCTCTGTCAGCAAATGAGGTTTCATGGCCGGATTCTTCGTCCCAGCAGTCGCGACAATTCCATGGGGTGTACTACCCACCTTTGAAACAAGTCGTCATGAAATGATCTTCGCGAGGCTGAACGCGATACCTGCCGCCAGGCTGCCGATCAGCGCCGTCTGCCAGGCACATCTGAATCTGGAGATCCCGGTGAGCTGCCCCTTCACAAAGCCAAACACCGCCAAGGCTAGCAGCGTCGCGACAAGGGAGATCAGCAGTGCTTGATGAAGATCACTCACGATCATGTAGGGCATCAGCGGGATCATGCCGCATAGAACGTACGAGCAACCGATGGTCAGTGCGCTGCGCAGCGGACGTTTGGGATCAGGAGCTTGCAGCCCATGCTTGAACCTCAGGATAAACTTCCGGCATGCCTTGGGTTTGCGGTGCAGGGCCTTGGCCACCATCGCGGCTTCACCATCTGTCACGCCGTAGGGTTTGAGCAGGTCGGCAATCGGTGTGGCAGCAGGTCCCGCCACTTTCAGAACCGGCCGGTCCTCGCGCAAAATTTCGCATTCATACCGTTCAGCCTCATCCGTCGCTGCGATGTATCCACTCAGTCCCATCGCTATGGCTCCAGCGGCCACTTGTGCGAGACCGGCAGTGACGACGACGTGCGCCGAGTCGATGGCCCCGGAAACACCGGAGGCAAGAACGAACGGAACCGTGAGACCGTCCGCCGTACCAATGATGATGTCACGCATGGTCCCACTCGCGATGTGCGAATGGTCGAAGTGCAGTTGCGGCAGCATGGCGCCCGCTCTTCTTGCCCGGCCTGGAATTCTGCCCTGAGGAGTGATGCGCATTCGACGGCGACCATCGAATCATTGTCATCACCTGCCTATGGGGGATACACCCCATCGCAATGCGCAGGGCTGCTTCGCACGGTGAGGCTTGGTCACACACTCAAAACACACCCAACCCTGATGAACAAATACCCCCACTCCGATGCCGTCCTGGCTGTCTACAAGTCCCATGAAGAAGCCGAGGCCTGCGTGCGGGATCTTCAGCGCAGCGGCTTTGACATGAAGAAACTCTCCATCGTGGGACGCGATTACCACACCGACGAGCACGTGATCGGCTACTACAACACCGGAGACCGCGTGAAGTACTGGGGCTCTCAGGGAGCCTTCTGGGGCGGCATCTGGGGCTGGATGGTGGGATCCGCCTTTTTCCTGATCCCGGGCGTGGGTCCGGTGGTGGTGGCAGGGCCTCTCGTCGGCTGGATCGTCGGTGCGCTGGAAGGCGCCGTCGTGGGCGGCGGCCTCAGCGCACTGGGTGCCTGCCTCTTCAGCATGGGCATACCAAAAGACAGCATCATGCAGTATGAGACGGCCTTGAAGAGCGGGAAGTTCATCGTCATGGTCAGCGGCACCGCAGATGAAGCAGCCCAGGCACGCGAGATCATTCACGGCACACCTGCCGAAAAGACGGAGGCGCATGTGCTTCCAGACGCCCCCCTCGTGGCGGAGCTGACAGCAGCGTAATCTCCCCACAAAGCAAACCTCACGGCCCGTCAGACATCATCCGTCTGGCGGGCTTTTTCGTGGCGTAGCGTCACTTGGCCAGCATCAAAGCTTCTTCTTCCCCGCAGCTTTCTTGGCGGCCTTCTTCGCCGCTTTTTTCGCAGCCTTCTTGCCATGCTTCAGATCGTCCAGATCTACACCATTCGCAGTTTCAGCCTCGATGGCACGCTGCTCGCCAAACAACAGCGGACGCATCTCACCGCTCACACTCAGTGTCTGACCCACGGCCAGACTGAGCGCCCGCGCACCGTGCGGCTTGAGGTGCACGAAGTCCCCCGTGTCCAGCACCGCACCATTCACCTCGCCATGCAGCGCGTAGTTCAGCTGCAGCACCTTCCCCTTCACCTCGGTCTTCGGTGAGAGCTTCACCGTCTTTCCGCCCACCTTGATCCCCTTGAGCTGGAAGACCGGATGCGCCGCCTCGTCATGCTCATGCAAGGCATCCGCCTTGAGGCTGACCTTGCCGCCAGCCTTCAGCGTGGAAGCCAGCACGGCCGCTTCATCCGGCTCAAAGTTCACCTGAACCGTCCCTTTCTTCGTGAGGATGATCAGGGCTTCATAGCCGCCCTTGGGACTGAAATTGAAATGAGCCAGTGTTCCTTCGATGTTCATAGCAGCTTGGCTAATGGGTGAAGACATCCATCACAAGCGATTGCGGCCCAGGTAGGGAAACACCCCACATCGCCATACCACCTCAGTTCGGATCCCCCTCATTGCGCCATGCCGCCATCGCCTGCGCATCTGTGGGCGCTTCTTGCGCACGCATCAGCATCGCCCCTTCCGAGTATTCCGGCGAATGTCTGATCTCATCGCGCGTGAGATTCACCGAGATGTTCGACTCACCCCAGTTCACGCCTTCGATCGACTTCGGAGAAATCAGAAACCGTTTTCCCGGCAGCCAGTACCGTGTGCTCACCACGACATGCGCGATCTCCCAGGTCTCATCATCCACGATGAAATCCTGCACATGCCCGATCTCGCCGTCCGTCGCCTTGACGTCGTAGTCCGTGACCTCAAACGTGCTGCGCAGGTGCGGATCCCAGGCCCACTTGCCGTCCACGGCGGAGTTCCACAGATCCCGATCCCGCATGATGCCGGGATAATTCCCCCACAACTCCGTGCCGGCCCAGTACGTCGGCCAGCCATGGTAGCCGTAGTAGTCCTCCTCATACTGGCGGGACACAGGCTTGTCACTGTCCAGAGAGGGGCTTTCCTCGATCTGCTTCTTGGTCAGGTTCACGGCGATTTGTTCCCTGTCCCCCATCACGCCCACCAGAGCGTGCGGAGAAATCAAGACCTGCCTGCCCGTGAGCCAGTTCCCCGTGTCCGCCACCAGGTAGCGCACCGTCCAGAAGCGGTCATCAAAGTAAAATTCACGAACCTTCCCCATTTCGCCGTCCAGGCCTTCCAGTGAGTATCCCTTGAGTGTGGTGGCGGAAATGAGCATGGTCTTGGAGTCTTGAGTTGAGTGTGAAGATCAACGCACATTGCCTGCACCGCAACCCCTCCGAAATGGGGTGAAACCCCACCTGCCCATTCACGCATCCGCAAGACCACACCCGAGGCATGGAGACGCTGCACACACGGCTCATCAAAAGCGAAGCCGATGCGGGAAGCTCCCGCATGGATCATTCCGCCACATCCACTCATGCCTACAGCCTCGCTCAGCCTTGTCCATCCTTCGGCTTGTTCAAAGCGGCGCTCAGACGCTGCTCCTCACCCGCCTCGTCACGGCCTGCATCCACGAGCTGTTCCGCGATGGTCTCCTCCTTTTCTGCAGGCTCACTCGCCACGCGGTGCCCGGCTTCATCCGCACTTTCATCCCATGCGGTGATGCGATCATTCCCGGGCACGGTTTCCGGCTCCAGCAGATCCTGGCTGTCGTTCGCCGCAGCATCCTCCATCACCTTGTCATTAAGATCGAGTTCATCCCGAAGTTCCTGCGTCGTCCTGGTTGTGGGTTGCATAATGCAGCACCCTTCATCCTCCGGCCTCATCCAGCCATGGGGCCTTCACCCCAAAAGGAGAAGCCATGAAAATAGACTTGTTCCTGCGGCACAAGGAACCGCTCCGACTCGCTCACATCTCACTTCAGTCCATGCCGCCTGCCGTTGCTGTGCCCAAAATTATGGCACATCTCACGCCCCTTTCTTGCTCCGCTTCGCCCCGCTCACTTCCTTCCCCACCGGAATCACCGCACGGATCGTCGTCCCCTTGCCGCGCTTGGACACGATGCTGAACACCCCGTTGACCATCTCCACACGCTCACGCATTCCCGCCAGCCCCAGTCGTCGGCTCCACTGCGGGGAGGAGAGTAGGTCCACGTCAAAGGACTTGCCATCATCCGTGATCTCCAGGCACACACCGCCGCGCGCAAGTCGCAGGCTCACGCCCACATGGTGCGCCTGCGCATGCTTGGCCACATTCACCAGTGCCTCCTGCGCCACGCGGTAGAGCACCGTGCGCTTGTCATTGTCCAGAGCCTCCACATCCGGCGACGCGCTGAAGTCGATCTGGCGGCCTTTGCGCTTGGGAATTTCATCAATGTAGGTGCGCAGCGTCGGGATCAGCCCCAGCTGGTCCAGCATCGCCGGGCGCAGCTCGCGTGCGTATTCGTGGATGATGTGCACGGACTGCTCCACCAGCTCACGCACCGGTGCCATGGCCTGCGCATCGACCCCCGCCGTGCGCGTGAAGACCGCCAGCCGCACATTGATGCCGATCAGCACCTGGCTGATTTTATCATGCAGCTCATGGCTGATTTCCTTGCGCTGATTTTCCAGCGCCAGCAGGTTCTGATGCGATGACTCGCGCAGTTTCTTCTGCAGCATCCGCGATTGATTCAGCAGGGCATGGGCATGCTGCTCGCTCATCGTCAGCGCGGCCTCCACCGCCTCACGGCGGGTGATCTCCTGCCTGAGCATTTCATTGGAGGCGGCCAGCACCTCCACGCGGCGCTTGTTGTCCTCAGCCAGCTTGCGCTCCGTGATGTCATTGAAAAAGCACACCACACGGTGGTCGCCGGACGGCAGCGTGACACGCTGGATCTGCCACTCATAGGCCTCCGTCACCTGCGTGTCCTTGCGCCTTTCCACAAACTCCGGAGACTGGTACGGCTCCCCCGTCTTCAACGTGTGCCGGAAGCGTTTCTCCGCAGCCTCGGCCACCCGCTTCGGCCACAGCAGGCGGATCACTTCCTCAAAGCAGCGTC
>NZ_JBIPNG010000034.1:0-26666 GCF_044373815.1 Prosthecobacter sp.
ACGGCTTTGCCGAGCCGTCCATGCGCAGCCGCATCTAAATGGATGCCGTCGCTGCCGGGCTCGATCAGTGTTTGCGTATTGAGGAAGCCACAGCCGAGTGAACTGGCAACGGCTTCATAATACTTGGGCAGTCTGCGACTGTCTTTCTGACCGGTGGGGAACTTGGCGGCGACGTCCGGCAGGTGCAGTTGATCGCCGATGGCAGGTGGGCAAAGCAGCAGGAGTTTGGGTGCTTTGTTGCCGATGCCGGCATCACTGCCCAGGATCATCTGCGCCAGCATTTTGACACCGGTGGCGATCTCTCCGGGGGAAACGCCATAGACGGCCTTGAGATCATTCGAGCCGAGCATCAGCACCACCAGATCCAGCGGCTTGTGGGATTCCAGGATCGCAGGCAGCACTGTCTTGCCATTGCGTGCGAGGGCAAAGGGGTCGTCGTGCACGGTGGTGCGACCATTTTGCCCTTCTTCGATCACTCGAAAGCTGGTCCCTAGTTCATGGGCCAGAATTCCAGTCCAGCGCACATCATGCGGGTGGCGTTCAGGGCAGGGGAGTGAGATGCTGTCGGGCTTGAAGCCCCAGGTGTTAGAATCGCCAAAACAGAGAACGTTTTTCATCAGGCGTGCATGATGCCTTTCATCGAGGCGGGGGCAACTGCTCTCCACAAATGTGAATAACTCATCAAATTCCAGCTTGCGCCTTTTTTCGTCTGTGTTAGACATCCTGCCCCCTGCTCCAAAAGCAGGGTTTTGAGTTCCCCCAGACTCACCTTCTTTCACTACTCCTGTATGCGCGTCCGTACCTCCGTTAAACCTCTCTGCGAACTTTGCCGTGTTATCCGCCGCAAAGGTGTTGTCCGTGTTGTCTGCAAAAATCCACGCCATAAACAGCGTCAGGGTTAATCCTTTCTTTAAATCCCAATACACTGAATTATGGCCCGCCTGCTTGGAGTCGAAATCCCGAACGAAAAGAAAATCGAATACTCACTTCCGTATATCTACGGCATTGGGCTTTCCGTCAGCCGCAAGATTCTTGCCGCCACCAACATCGACCCGAACATTCGGGCAGGTGAACTGAGCGACGAACAGATCGCTGCGATCACCCAGACCGTTCAGGGGATGAAGATTCCGATCGAAGGCGACCTTCGTCGTGAGCTTCAGATGCACATGAAGCGCATCCTTGGTATCAACTGCTACCGTGCACATCGTCATCGTCGTGGTCTGCCAGTGCGCGGCCAGCGTACCCACACAAACGCCCGCACTCGCAAGGGTCCACGTAAGACCGTGGGTGCCCAGAAGGCGAAGTAATCTGAATTCTAGCAACGCCCCTTTCCAATATCATGGCTGACGAAACGACCCCCACCGCACCCGCCGCCGCAGCACCAGCTCCGGCAGCAGCCCCCGCTCCGGTAGCGGCACCCGCCCCTGGCGCAGCACCTGCTGCTCCTGGTGCAGACCAACGCCCCTCCGGCAGTGGCGACAAACAGGTTTCCCAGAGCGTCTGGCTCGAAATCGGTGGTGAAGCCGCCGAACAGAAGGTCGTCAAGGCCAAGGGTTCCAAGAACGTCTCCTCAGGCCTTGTCCACGTTTACGCCACCTTCAACAACACCATCGTTACGATCACCGACCGCGCAGGTGGTGTGATCGGCTGGTCCACTGCTGGTAAGATGGGCTTCCGTGGTTCCCGTAAAGGCACTGCATACGCCGCTCAGGTCGTTGCTCAGGATGCCTGCCGTCAGGCAATGGGTCATGGTCTGCGTGAAGCTGAAGTCCGCCTTCGCGGTCCTGGCTCCGGTCGTGAATCCGCTGTGCGCGCCGTGCAGGCCCTCGGTGTCGAAGTGACCACCATCAAAGATGTGACTCCAATCCCGCACAACGGCTGCCGTCCGCCAAAAGCCCGTCGCGTCTAATTTTTCAGCTCTTTTCTCTTACCCACTATGGCACGCTACACAGGTCCTCGCGAAAAAATCAATCGCCGTTTCGGCATTGCGCTTTTCGGTCCTTCCAAATCTCTCGAAACCCGTAACTTCCCACCGGGACAGCACGGTGCTCGCAACACCCGCCGCAAGACCTCTGAGTACGGCACCGCCCTCGCTGAAAAGCAGAAGCTGCGCTATCAGTACGGCCTCATGGAAAAGCAGTTCCGTCGCTTCTTCGCTGAAGCTCAGCGCCGTAAGGGCGTGACCGGTGAAAACCTGCTTCAGATGCTCGAACTGCGCCTCGACAACGTCGTCTATCGCATGGGCTTCGCCAACACCCGTTTCGCTTCCCGTCAGCTCACCAGCCATCGTCACATCACTGTGAACGGCAAGGTCGTGAACATCGCCAGCTACCAGTGCAAGCCAGGTGACGTCGTCGCCGCTCGCACCACCAGCCAGCGCAGCCAGCAGCTCATCGGTCGTTTCCTTGAAATGACCCAGGGCACTCCTGCTTCCGACTGGATGACTGTCGATCGCGACAAGATGAGCGGTGTTGTCAATCGCGTCCCAGTGCGTGAAGAGATCAACCCGATCGCCAACGAGCAGCTCGTCGTCGAACTCTACTCCCGTTAATCCCTCCGGATTAGCCATCATTCTTCAAGAGGGACGCTTTCGAGCGTCCCTTTTGCTTTCCCACCCTCGTAGCCTTTCTCTCATGACACCGACCCGCCTGGAACTCATCGGAACCGAAGTTGCCCTCGTTTGGAGCGATGGCACGGAGCAGTTCATCGCCATGGAAAAACTGCGCGCCGCCTCACCCAGCGCCGAGAACACCGGCGAACGTGATCTGCTGGGAAAGAAGATCGGTGGCACCAATCAAAAGCACTTTCCCGGCGTCACCGTGAAGGACTGGCGGATGGTCGGCGGCTACGCCATCCAGTTTGATTTCAGCGACGGGCACAACACCGGGCTGTACTCGTTTGACTATCTACGGGCGTTGGACGGTGTGGATGCCGCGTGAGAGTGGCGGAGTGCTATCATTCCCCCACCACACTGACCACAATGCTCCGCGTGTGTGGGGCCCGGCGGTGCTCGAAGAGAAAAATGCCCTGCCATGTCCCAAGGGCGAGACGGCCGTTCACGACGGGAATGACTTCGGAGGTGCGGGTCAGCGCCATGCGCAGATGGCTTGGCATGTCATCCGGCCCTTCGTAGGTGTGAACGAAATAAGGCGTGTCCTCCGGCACGAGGTGGTCAAAGAAACTGTGCAGATCGGTGCGCGCTGAAGGGTCGGCATTCTCGTAGATCACCAGGCTCGCGCTCGTGTGCTGCACGAAGACAGTGACCGTGCCTGTGCGAATGCCACTCACGCGCACAATCTCCTGACAGCGCTCGGTGATTTCATAGGTGCCCTTGCCCCGGGTGGGGATGGAGAATTGATCAGCGTGAGCGGCCATGTGGGGGGATGAATTGGAGGACAGGCTTCCAGCCTGTCAAACGGAGGATAGGCCTCTGGCCTGTCAGGCGGATCGAGGCGTCCCGCCTTCGATTCAGAAACCAAGGCGGGACGCCCCAGGCCGTTGTCAGGCCGGAGGCCTAACCTCCACTCTACAAAAATGCCATGTGATGAAGAATCACATGGCATCTGATTGTTGACTACAGCGGGTCGATTACGACAGCTCAGCGAGCTTGGCCTTCACTGCGGCGAAGTCAGGAAGATCCTTCGGCGTGGCGGTCTGTTCGGCGTATTGAATGACACCGCTCTTGTCGATGACGAAAGCTGCGCGGGCGGAGGTATCACCGATGCCGGCGAGGCCTGGGAAGAGCACGTCATAGGCCTTGGTGGTTTCCTTGTTCAGGTCGCTGACCAGGGTGATGCCGATCTTTTCTTTTTGGGCCCAGGCTTCCTGTGCAAATGGGCTGTCCACGCTGATGCCGATGACGTCGGCGTTCAGGTCGCTGTAAGAGCTGAGGCCTGCGGTGATGTCACAGAGTTCCTGGGTGCAGACGCCCGTGAAAGCGAGGGGGAAGAACAGCAGGACGGTGTTCTTGCCAGCTGGAAGCGAGACATCGCTAAGACCGGTGGCGGATTTCGATTTGAGGGTGAAGCCAGGGGCTTTGGAGCCGACGGAGAGTGCCATAGAGGTTGTGTGGGTGTGGGTTGCGTTCAGGCCGGGTGGCCAGGAGTCCGGTTATCAAGGCCAGACTGGCCTTCAGGTCAAACTAACGTTGCTGCTCTCCGTTTCGGATTCTCTGCCGTTCACTCCAGCAGCAGATGTTCCTTGATCGGCACCCCGGAGGATGCAATTCGGATCAGAAACGATGAAAATTCCACGGGAGTGTTATTTTTTGTGAAAATTAAACTCATCTGGTTGCGCGGCAAATATTCGGCTCTTAACGTTGTTTGCGCTTTTGTTTCTCGATGCCTTCGAACACTTCCACGCTTCCATTACTGCCGCCTTCGGAACTCGATGGTCTTGAAGCGGCTTGGTGCATCGCTGAGTATGTGCGTGAAGGTGCCCACAGGTGGCCGGAAAGCATCTATTTTAGGGATGGTACGCAGGAGCTGACCTATGCGGAGACTTGGCGACGCATCTGTAGCATCGCGGCGTGGCTTAGAAGGCAGGGCATCGGACACAATGACCGTGTGGTGATGGTCACTGACAATCGCATCGAGACGGTGCTCCTGTTCTTTGCTGTGGCGCAGATCGGTGCCATCTCGGTGATACTGCATCCTCAAATCAAGCCGGAGGGGCTGCGACGCATTTTGTCGCAAACGGAACCGAAGCTGGGCCTGCTGGATTCTGCCACAGCCTGGCTGCGTGAAGAATTCCGAGAAACGCCGCTCGTTTGGGTCGGCTGCGAGAATGAAGATTGCCACTTCCCCGATTTGATCGCTGAGGAGGAACCGCCAGTCGTGCCGTATCCCGGGCTGGAGATTGATCCGGCCCTCCTCGTCTTCACCTCCGGCTCCACAGGCACGCCACGCGGCGTGATTTTGACGCATGACAACGTCCGCTTCGTCTCCGCCGCCATCCAGGCGAGACTGCCATATAGGGCGGAGGATCGGGTGGCGATCTTCTTGCCTCTGAGTTTTGATTATGGCCTCTACCAGGTGTTTTACGCCGCCATCAGAGGAGCGTCGATCTTTATTGGCAGGCCGGAGCATGCCGGGCCGGAGCTGCTGCGGATTCTTGCGGCGCAGGAGATCAGTGTGCTGCCAGGCGTGCCGACCCTGTTTGGCGGACTCATCAAGATGCAGCGATACCGCCCGGTGCCACTGCCCAAAATGCGCATCATCACGAGCACGGGCGATCATCTGCCGCAAAGTTACATCGCCAGCATTCGCGAGTTGTTTCCGCAGGCTCTCGTTTATCCGATGTATGGACTCACGGAGTGCAAACGCGTCTCCATTCTGCTGCCTGACGAGTTGGATGCCAAACCTGAGTCTGTCGGCAGGCCGCTGGATGGCACGGAGGTTTTCGCCGTCGACGAGGACGGCAAACGTCTGCCTCCCGGCGAGATAGGCGAGCTTTGCATTCGTGGCCCACACCTCGCGCTCGGTTACTGGCGGGCTCCGGAGGAGACAGCGAAGCGCTATCCTGTGCTCGACGGCACACGTGTGCTTCGCAGTGGAGACTTTGGCAGCCTAGATGTGGATGGTTTCTTGTACATCCATGGACGCAGTGACTTCCTCATCAAGCACAAGGGCCATCGCCTCAGTCCTGCTGAGGTGGAGGAGGAAGCCTGCCTTATTCCCGGCATCGTGGCTGCAGGATGCATCAAAGACGAGGCTAAGGATCTGCTGTGCCTGTTTGTGAGTGTCTCGGAATCTTCGCTCGGCGAGGCGCAAATCATCCAGGCTCTCAGCGTTAAGCTCGAACCCGCCAAAGTACCCAACCGGGTGTTTTTGCTTCCGGAACTGCCAAAAACCGGGAATCAAAAGATCGACCGGAAAGCCCTTCGCGCGATCCTTTGAGCCATGAACGCTGATTTCGCTCGCCAACTCGTCGAAAAGTACGGTTCACCGCTCTATGCGTATGATTTGGATGTGGTGAATGCGCGACTGCAGGCCTTGCAAGCAGCGCTGCCAGAGGGTTCGCGGCTCTACTACTCTTTTAAAGCCAATCCACTTCCTGCCATCGCACGCGAGTTGCGGAAGCAGGGCGTGAGGGCGGAGATCACCTCGGACGGGGAACTTCTGGCGGCGCAAAAAGCGGGCTTTGAGAATGGCATCGTTTACGGCGGGCCGGGCAAGTCCGAAAAGATGATCGCACGCATGCTGGAGAATGACGTGACGCATTTTTCCTGCGAGAGCTACACTGATGCCGGGCGGTTGTCGAAGATGGCGGTGAAGGCCGGGGTGGAGATCACCGCCATGCTGCGCGTGAATCCACAAAAGGCTCCAGATGCCCGGCTGGCGATGAGCGGCGTGGAAAGCCAGTTCGGATTTGATGAGGCGCTGCTGTTCGCGGATGGCGCGGCGCAGCGGCTGAAACTGCCGAACTTAGAGGTCAACGGTGTCCATGTTTATTTCGGCACCCAGGTGGGCTCTGTGGAGGCGCTGGCAAAGAACACGCAATGCGCCTTGGAGACGGCGACGCGGGTTTCGACTGCGCTAGGCTTTGAATGCCAGGTCGTCAACGCTGGCGGCGGCTTCCCCTGGCCCTATGCGAGCGATTCGGCGGGCAGTGACCTTCCGGGGCTGCGCGAAGCATTGGATGCCGTGTGGAAAGCCTCGCCGCTGCATGGCAAGACCCAGCTCTGCTTTGAAAGTGGCCGCTACCTCTGCGGCAGCAGCGGAACGCTGATCTCGACTGTGCTGGATGTGAAAAAGGCCGGATCGAAGACCTTCGTCGTGCTCGACACCGGCATTCATCACCTCGGTGGCATGTCCGGCCTAGGTCGCATCCCGCGGTCTGCGCTCACCTTGGTCAATCTGACGGCCGAAAGACAAGGCGAGATCGTCGCCGATGTCGTGGGTCCTCTGTGCAGCCCGCTAGACAGCCTGGCGCGTGGCCAAAAAATGCCGCCTGTCGAGGTCGGCGATCTGCTCGCCGTGCCGAATGTGGGAGCTTATGGCCTGACAGCGAGCCTGCTGGGCTTCCTCAGCCACCAGAGGCCCGAGGAAGTTGCTTTTCGCGGCAGCAAGGTGATCGAGAATTGAGTCTTCCAGTGATGGCGAATTTTTTTATCATGCATTCTAATCAGTGTTTCCAATGACCGCGACCGATCTCCCTCTGAAACTCCAGGAAATCCTCCGCCCGAAGCTCCGCTTCCTAGCGCACAGCGCCGAAGTGCCGATGGATGAGGATCTTGGCAAGCTTGGCCTCGACTCCATGGCGTCCATCGATCTGCTGATGGAGATCGAACAGCAGTTCGGCGTGCAGATTCCCGATGAACTCATGACGGCGGACACCTTTACCACCGGGAGCCACCTTCGGTCGGTGATCGAGAAGCTTATCTAAATCCCCCAGTCTCCCTCTGCGAGCACGCTTTGCTTTGGCAGCGTCTTAATCGCCTCAGGAATGGAGAAGTGATGCGCGACCTGCTCTGGGCGTCGATGCAAAATGGGCGCGCCATCCCAGGAGTCATCGCCAGGAAAGCTGGCGAGGGAGAGAAGACGTTCGCTTCCAAGCAGTGAGGGCTTCCGCACGATTTCGCCAATGAGGGCGTAAATCTCGGAGAAGTCATCGCAGGTTGTAAAATGATCCACTTCCATCCAGCCAGGGATGCCGCGGATTTTCTTCGGGGTCAGGAACAGGTAGCTGGAGAGGCAGGACGAGGCATCAAGCACGCCGATGAACTCATGGCGTCGCATCGGCGAGGCGGCGAACCAACGCAGATACTCCGGTGTGATCCATTTTTCGATGCGGTCGGGCCTCTGAAAGTTGGCGGCGATGCTGCGCACTTCTGAGGGGTCTCGTGTCAGCTTTTTGCCGGAAGCCAATCCTGGCCATTTTCCCCGCAATGGCAGTGCAAAAAGGCCCAGCGGCACGAAGTGGCGTGTAATGTCCTTGGCAGGCGTCCAGCCGATTTTTTGCAGCATCATCTGTACTTCAGGAGTCGGCGTGGTATCCGCCATCAGTGTGCATTCCGCCAGTCGTCGCAGCTTCATCAGCATGGGCAGGCTGGCATTGCGATGAGCCTCCTCAACGCACCAGGTGGAAGCGATCATGGCGGGCGTGAGTGTGCCGCTCACCGCATAGCCTGCGGGAATCAGCGCCATGAAGCCAACGAGGCGGCCCTCATGCCGCATGACCCATCCGCGATCAGGAGCGATTGAGGAAAACGGGTTCTCATCCCACCAGTGCGCCATACGACGGCACCAGCCGGAGGCAGCAAGCGTGTCCGGCGCATGCCGTGACAACCATTCTGCAAGCTCCTGTCGGTTCGCAGGAGAGTCTTGAAGAACAAGGATCTGGCAGGCAGGCATGGAAGGGGACGATTTTTCCTTCAGGAGCGGGCGATTGAAGACAAGACGCCTAATGCCAAATCGCCAGGTTCTGAGGGCTGCAAAGCCTCCAGAAGCCGAGGCCTGTGCCCCCAACCAATGATTTTGACGCTCCCCAGCGCGGTAGTTCCATCAGTGAAAACCTTGCTAAGACAGGGGCGTTATGCATGAACTCTTGCATGCTTTCATATGTGATTCCTGACAAGCTACTGCAAACAGTTATTCCTGGTTTCCTAAATCTGCGTTGATCAGGGCCTCATACCAGTGGCAGGAGTTCCTTGATGGGATCGCCGAAGGGCAGGATGGGCATTGGGCGACCCTGGAAGTCATCAAAGGTGTCTTCCGGGTCGATGCCCAGATGCTGATAGACCGTGGCCCAGAGGTCGTTCGGACTCAGCGGACGCTCAATGGGGTATTCGGCCCGTGGGTTCGTTGCGCCGATGACCTGTCCCGTTTGCATGCCGCCGCCGCTGACGATGAAGGACATCGCACTGGGCCAATGGTCGCGCCCTGGCTGGCTCACGCCGGTTTGGGTGCCGATCTGAGTGTTGATCTTGGGCGTGCGGCCAAATTCGCCGGTGATGATGACGAGCACGTCTTTGTCGAGCCCGCGCTGGTGGATGTCCTCGATCAATGCAGATGCTGCCTGATCATACACCGGCATGCGCCAGCGGGCGTCGGCATACATGTCGCAGTTTACCGCGTGGCTGTCCCAGTTGTAGGTACAGTTCTTCGGGATAGTCGTGGAGAAGGGATTCTCCCAGACCATGGTCACAAAACGGCAGCCGGCTTCCACGAGACGGCGCGCCATGAGTCCGCGCTGGCCGTAGGTGCTGTAGCCGTAGCGTTCTCTCGTCTGGGCCGACTCCTGGGTCAGGTCAAAGGCATCACGCACTGAGGGCGTGGTGAGCATGCCAAACGCCTTCTGGCTGAAGCTGTCCATGGCGTCCATGAGGCCGCTGCGATCCATCTCGCGCTTGAGATTGTCCATGCCCTTGAGCAGGTGCATGCGGTCGTCCATGCGTGAAGCCATGTCAGGCGTGAGGCCGATGTTCTCGACCTTGAAATCCTTGGCACTGGGATCTCCCACCACCATGAAGGGGGAGGCGGAAGGTCCGAGATAGGCTGCGCCCATCGAGAAAATATCGATGCCGCTGCGACCACGATCCACGCCTGCCACACAGGTGGGCATGGCCTGTCCTGCGCGCTGCAGCTTGCGGGTAATGATGGACTGCACCGAAGGCGCATCATTGACGAAGCCGACCGGCAGCGCGGGATTGCGCCCGGTCATGAAGCGCTTGTGCCCGCCGCCGTGGTCCGAGAACTCGTGATGCACGCTGCGGATGATGTTGAACTTGTCAGCGATCTTCGCCTGCTTGGGAAACAACTCGCAGATGTGCGTGCCGGGCACCTTGGTACGGATCGGATTGAGCACGCCGCGATATTCCACCGGTGCATTCGGTTTCATGTCGTAGCTCTCAAGCTGCGACATGCCGCCCGGCAGCCAGACAAAGATGACCGACTTGTCCTTGAGTCGTTTTCCCGCAGCCTTGGCAATCGTCTCGGCGCGCAAGGTGTCGCTTAACGACCAGCCAGTGAGCCCGAGCGTGCCCATGCTGAGAAAACTCCGCCGCGACAGCGGGCCGGAGCAGCGGTGGGGAGAGGCGGAGGACGAGAACGACATGGGATGTCACAGATACGTCGGCTCCAGCAGGGACTTTCAACGCGGCAGCTTGGTGCTATTCTTCGTTATCATGGCTGTTTACGAACTTTTTGCTCAAGCCGCTCGTCTTTCATCCGAGGAAAGACGTTTTCTGGCAGAAATTATCTGGGAGACGGTGGACGCGGATTTACCCGCGCAATGGGAAAACGATTCCACGATTGCGGCGGAGGTGGAGAGACGTTTTGAAGCGTTCAAAGCGGGCCGCGAACCGGGGCTGAGTCATGGTGATGTGTTTGCGGCTGCAAGGACATTTGTGGCATGAAGTGGTATTTGGAACACTTTCAGGAGTGGCTATGCTGAATTACCGAACGTTACTGTGCTCGGCATCCAGAAACTTTCCGTGCATCATTTGCCGATCTTTGACGATCCACCATTTTGCGGGGAGATCTCGCCACCAGTCGGTGCGACCGCGCTGAAAGTGAGTTGCTGCAGGAAATGATACAATGCCTGCTTCCACTCTGGGGCATCGTGTTCGTGGTCAGTGACGTGCCATACATGCGGTACTGCCTGTTCTTTTAGCCAAGCATGAAAATCCTGGCTGATGGAGAAGAGCCCATCCTTGCTGCCGCAGGAAAGCCAGAGCAGGTGGAGGTGTTTGGCCGCATTGGCGTTAGGCAGCAGTTCGGCGGGTTTGTGGGTGTTGGGTGCGGAGGAGAAGCCGCCGACCCATGCAAAGAGCAAGGGATGACCCAGCCCGAAATTCAGCGCCTGCCCGCCACCCATGGAGAGTCCTGCCAGCGCACGGTGCTCGCGGTCTGCCTGCACGGCATAGCGCGCTTCAATGGTCGGGATCACATCGTCAAGCAGGTCGTGCTCAAAAAACGCAAAGGCTGGCGCATGCTTGAAGACATCGCCTGTGGGTCGGTCGTTTTTCTGTGCTCGGCCGTTTGGCATGACCACGATCATTGGCACCGCTTTCCCATCAGCGAGGAGATTGTCCAGCAGCACGTCCGGGTGTGCAAAACGATCCCACTCCGTTTCATCGCCGCCGATGCCGTGGAGCAGGTACAGAACAGGCAGTTTTTTCTCCGGCGTGTAGCCGGGAGGTGTGTACACATTCATCCGCCGCCGAGTACCCACGGTCTTGGAATCGTACTCGATCATCGTCAGATTGCCGTGTGGGATGCCCTCCCGCCGTTTGTCCCAGCCTTCGGGTGGCGGGGGAAAGGCGGGGCGGTCATCTTCCTTCAACACGATCGGGCCCCAGGACTTGCGTGGCTCGCTTTCGACCGACTGCGACAACGCAGGGCAGGTGGTCAGGATCAGCAGCAGGGCGCGCGCAATGATGTTCATGGCAGGTGCTGCTTCACTTCAGGCTCATGATGAACGCCTTCACATCGGCGAACTCCTGAGGCTTCAAGATGAGGTTCATCGGGGGCATCGGAGAGATCGGTGTGGCGGTGTAGCCTTCGGTAAGTTTGGCGTTCGGATTGACGAGGCTTTCGAGGATGTAGGCGGCGTCTTTGCGCGTGGCAATGCCGTCCAGCGCTGGGCCGACGGCGCTGCCCTGGCCTTTGAGCATGTGGCAGTTTTTGCAGGCGGCCACGGGGTGCTCCCAGAAGATCTTTTCACCGCGCTTCACATCACCTGCGAGCTTGGATTCATCGTCTTCAATTTCGGGTATCAATTCCACCAGGCGCACATCATCAAAGTAGGTGTCGCCTTTGCCCACGTGAAGGAGGTTGATGCTCGCCTTGTCGCGGGTCTTGCTGTTGAAGGTCACGTCCACTTCGGTCCAGTCCTGCGTGCGGGTGAGCTTGGTCGTTTCAGAACGGCCGAGGTGATCGTTGAGGCTGGCTTTGCCACGGAAGCCGTGCGTCTTGATCCAGGCGCTGAGCTTGTATTCTGTGTTTGGCTTCAGCGGCACGTCGGCGAAGAAACTGGTGTCGGCATCATCGCGGGTGATGACGCGGAAGGCCTGCTTCCCGCTGTGGATCATCTTCTCATCGGTGACGATGCTCCATTCGGCCCCAGCATTGCCTGGCTTCGTACCGTAGTTGCGCTGCTTCCATGCGGTCGGTGTTTTGGCACCTGCCGCCACCTCTTCAAAGCCGGGGTTCGGCAGGAGATTGGGACCTTCCTTGTAGCTCAGGGCTTTGTGTTTCTTGCCCAGCATCTTGGCGGCTTCGGCCAGCCATTCGTCATTTTTCACGACCGGATCAATGGCGAGCTTTTTCACCAGCGTCTGGATCTCCGGCGTGGTGGGGAAGTCTGCGAGCTTCACGAAAGCGGCGAGGCGTGTGTGGAGATCGGGATCACTGATGACGCCGGCACCGAAGAGGAGGGACTGCGCTTTGGCATCGCTGCCGAGGGCGCGAATGGCATTGCGGCGTAGTCCGGCGTCTTTTGAGAGTAGTGCGGCTTTGTGCGTGGCTTCATCGAGTTTGCCCAGTCCTTGCAGACTCCATAAAGCGTGGATGGCAGCCGTGCTGTCACTCGCATCCAGCACTGTGTGATTGATGCTCTTCACATCCACACGCTCGCTGCTTTCGACCATCTCACGCTGCGTGGTGAGGCGCGCAGACTGTGTGCTGGCGGTCAGTGCAGGCTTCTCCGCCTTGGGATTGGTTCCTTTGGCAACGATCCGGAAAATCCGCCCGCGGCTGTGATCGCGCAGATCGTTCTCATGCGCGCCGCCTTTGCCGGTGGTGGTCACGAAGCCGCCGCGTTCCATACTCGGCGTGGGATTGTGCTGGATGATGAAGTTTTGGAAATCGGCCACCCACACGGCGCCATCGGGACCGACTTCGGCGTGGACGGGAGAGTTCCATTCATCGCTGCTGGCGTATATGTTCATGAAGTCGAGCGCCTTCCAGCCTGCGCCATCGGGCTGCACATCGAAAAGGGAGACGACCTTCATCGTGGGTTCGCAGACCATGGCCTTGCCTTGGAAACGCTTGGGCAGGTTGCCGCTGTAGATAAAATTGCTGCCTGCCGCCGCCGTGTAGCCGCCGAAGACATCCACCTGACGGAAGTTCGGCGTGATGGTGTGGCAGGCCTCGACGACGTTGATCTTCTTGGCCGTCATGCCGCGTGAGCCTTCGGGATAAACTGTTCCGGGGATGCCGCCAAAGAAGATGGGCGCGCCGTTCGCGGTGCCGCCGAACTGATCGCCCGCATCATTGGTGCTGTGCGCCCAGGAGTTGTTGGTGAACTGGTGCAGGAACTCAATGGCGCTGCCGTCTGCCTTGAAGCGATAGGTGCCCATGGCGAACTGATGCTTCTTGCCACCGACGTAACCTTCGATGCCGCTGTAGCCGACACAGCCGTAGAGCCAGTTGTCGAAGCCGTAGTGGAGATTGCTGGCCTGAGCGTGCGTGTCGCGGATGCCCCAGCAGTCGATCACGGTTTCACGCACATCGGCTTTGTCGTCGCCGTTGGTGTCCTCGAGGTAGATGAACTTCGGCGGCGCGGCCACGATGATGCCTTTGCGAGCAAACACGATGCCGGTGGGCAGGTTGAGCTTGTCGGCGAAGACGGTGAACTTGTCGGCCTTGCCATCGCCGTCGGTGTCCTCGCAGATTTTGATGCTGTCCTGGCCTTCGCCGCTGTCGGTGACGCCATGGGGGTAGTCGCGTGTCTCCACCACCCAGCAGCGACCGCGTGCATCCCAAGCGAAGGCGATGGGCTTGGCGATGTCCGGTTCGCTGGCGAAGAGTTTCAATTCGCAATCGGCCGGCACCTGGGTGCGCTCCATGCTGGCTTTCACGCTCATGGGCAGCTGCAGCGTGAGCGGTTCGGGGCGCTTCTCGTAATTGGCCACCTGAGGGTGCTTCTTACGCTCCTCGGGATCGCGCTGCTTGAGGAAGGCTTCGTAGCTGGCTTTGCGCTCGGCGCTGAGTTTGGAGAGAATGGCATCGCGGCTCAGATCGCTGCCGGGCTTGACGATGAGGTCGTAGTTTTCGGCGGGCAGTTCCTCCTTGGCATAGTCAAACCAGATGGCATCGCGGCCCAGATCACGCATGGCCTCATACAGCGGGCCGACGGCGGTTTGCTCCTTGCCCTCGGCATCCAGATACAGCACGCGGATGGGGCCGGTGGGCGCGGCATGGGCTAAAACGGCGGTGAAGAGGATGAGCAGGATCGCTTTCATGGTTGGTGATGTGAAATCTCACTCGAAATAACGCTTTCTGGCCAGCCTGATGTGCGGACAACTTTTGGGAGGAATCGGACACGGTGAAAATGACGGAATGTACGTTTGGCTTTTCGTCTGGCGGCGGCATGATCCCGGCCCGTGACTGATACCAAACGACTGCGCCTGTTCATGCTCATTGCCCCGCTGCTCAGCGGGATCATTCTGACGTTTGCCTTTCCAGGCTGGAATTCCAATCTCGCGGTCTGGCTCTGGCTCCTGCCTCTGCTGGCTGTCTTGTGGCCATGGAAGCAGGCAGAAGGTGTCAAAGTGCGTCCGTTTTGGCGCGGCTATCTGGCCGGGCTGGCCTTCTTCCTGATCAATCTGAAGTGGGTGCATCATTCGGCGCGCGTGAGGCTTGGCAATGCGATTGACGACTCCTGGTCGGGGTTGCTGCCGGAGCTGGCAGGATTCGGCGCGCTAGTCGGCCTTTCTGGATACTGTGCGGTTTACTTTGGTCTGTGGGCCTGGTTCACGCATCGCTTTGCACGGCCTAATGTGACCACGCTGACCAAAGATTCCTGGTGGCCGAGCACGCTGCATTCGCTGGCGTGTTCCTTTCTCGCTGCTTCGGCATGGGTGGCCTGTGAATGGCTGCGCAGCACGACGGTTTTCACCGGCTTTGGTTGGAACGGCCTCGGTGTGGCGATGTACGGCATGCTGCCCCTCATCCAGGCAGCGGATCTCGTCGGCGTCTTTGGCCTGTCCTTCCTGCCGGTGTTTGTGGCCTGCACGGCCTGGAACACGCTGACGCGGCTCATCATCGCTTATCGCGGGGAGGGGACGTGCAAGACGCGGCTCGATTTCACCATGGCTTTGATCCTCATGCTCAGCACAGCGGGGTATGGAATGCTGAAGCTGACCGCCAAAGAAAAGGACGCCATTACTGTACGCACCGTTCTGGTGCAGCCCAACGTGTCGCTGGTGGATGCCGCGACGGGCAGGCTTGCGGAACAAACGTATCAGCACCTCGATCAGTTCACCCGCATGTATGGCACGGCGAAGGAGGGCAGGACCTCCACGGATCTCATCATCTGGCCGGAAAGCGCGCTGCCGGTGAATCTTGAGGACCGGTATCACTATCTCCCGCAGGACTTTCATCGAAATTACTTCAATGACATGCTGCAGGCTGGAGACTTCAGCCTCTTCTTTGGCACGGATCTCTATAAAAGCGCTGAGATCGGGCATGTATCCGCCGTGCTGTTTCGTGGCAGCGCCGAGCATCGGCAGGATTATCACAAGGTGCATCTGGTTCCCTTTGGTGAATACCTGCCGCTGAAAAGCATCCCGCCTTTTTCCTTTCTGAGCAGCATGTTTGAAGGGGCCTTCACGCCGGGAGACAAAACCGAGCCGATGCTGCTGGAGCAGCCGCAGGTGCAGATCATCCCGCTCATCTGCTTTGAAGACACCGTGGGCAGTCTGGCACGCAAGTTTGTGCGCGAGGCTCCGCAGATGATCGTGAACATCACCAACGATGGCTGGTTCCTGCAAAGTGAAGAGCCTGAAGTGCATCTGACCAATGCGCTCTTCCGTGCCATCGAACTGCGCCGCCCCATGGTGCGTGCCACGAATACGGGCGTGAGCTGCTTCATCGACACTTGTGGTCGCATCACTTCCCGGCTGAAAGATCCTGAGACTGGTTCAACCTTCATCGAAGGAACACTGCCCGGTGAGGTCAAGGTGCCGCGTGCGGGTCACCTGACGCTTTATGCACGTTACGGTGACTGGTTTGCGCTGACGCTGCTGGGCATCTGCGTGGCCGTATGGATCTACAGTGCATTGATCCGGAAAAAGAACGCGATTCCTTGAGCGGACTCAGTCACCCCGCCACCAGGAGCGCCAGGTGGGGCGTGGCTTGGGATCCTGCTGAGATTGCAGCGGTCCCGGAAAGTGGGCGTCGTTGGCGTTCTCGGCAGGAGGGACGGCGCTGTCTTCGTCGGAGAATGGCTTGGCGAAGTTCTGAGGGACAAATTTGGATTTCGCGGTGACGGAGTTTTGCATCGGCGCACGCGGGCGCAGGATAATCTCGGCTTCGACCACGGTGCCTGCCGTCTGAGGCTGAAAGGGAACTGCGGGCGTTGTTGCAAACACGTCCGGTTCAGTCTGCCAGGGATTGTGGGGTGCTGCGCTCAGCGGGGGATCGAAGGATGCTTCGCCAGGAGCCGCCAACACGACCGGGATCTCTGGCGCTGCTGCTACTGCTGCTGTGGGCAGAGGTTCGAAAAAGGGTGCTGGTTCCCACACAGGGGCCGCAACGGACGGGGCCGGTGATGGCATGAGGGGCACGGGTGCCAATGGAGGAGCGACCTGGATTTCATCCGGAAATGCCGCCCCTTGGAACACCGCAGTGGAAAAGAAGAGCGGTGGTCCGGGCTCTTCATGCTGCACAGGGGCGCTGGAAAACATGTTGGAGCGAGGAGGCTCCATGGTGCTCATTGGGGCTTCTTGCGGCATCGGGGTGCTGAAGAACATGTCGCCGACGGGTGGGACGTATGGCGCGGATTCGTTCAAGCTCGGCAAGGGATCGAGACCGAGAGTCCATGCGCCATCTGCTGCAAGGGGAAGCGAGGGAGGCGGCGTGAGCGGTATATGCAGCAGAACTTGCGCAGGCACGGGCGGAGGAGGTGCCTCCTGAAAAAATGGCGAAGGTGGAGGAATGGTTTCCGGCTCTTGCTCTGCTTCTACCTTCTCGATTTCCGGCTCAGGTGTCGAAATCGGCATCGGCTGCGATGCGGGTTCACTGAGGCCAGCAAAGGCATCGTTGTCGGGCGGGGGTGAGGAAAAGGGGAACTCCTCAAATTCATCCAGAAGAAAGGATTCCGGCTGGTAATCATCTGCGGGCTCTTCCGGCGTGACGTCGACCGTGGAGAAATCAACGACAGGGGCCTGCTCTTCGCGAATGATTTGGCGGGAAAGCCACTGTTCGACCTGACTCTGGGCGGGGATTTCAGGCGGTGGAGCAGGGGGCGGCAGGCTCTTTGGCGTGACCGTTGGCGGAGGAGCGGTGGTCTTTTTCTGCTTCAGCATCGCCATGGCCGCAGCACCCGCTGCGAAGAGCAGGGGTGCTTTGCTAATGCGTGCCGCGATGACTCCGCCAAGCGCCGTGGCCGCGAGGATCGCCAACGGGCCAGGCTGATGACTGGTGCGTTGCGGCTGGTCTGACGAATGGTCCTCGGAAGCCGTGCTCATCCTTGAATTAAAACGATGTTAATTCACCGCAGAAGCTGCGGCAAGACTCAACTGCTTCGCTGCCAGTCTGCGGCTGACTATTTGTTGGCATCGCCACCGCTGGCGACGGCAAGGCCGGCATCCTCGGGAGGAAGGAAGGCTTTGAAGCGGTTTTTGTCGATGGCCTTCATGTAGGCTTCCATCGGGGTGACGTAGCCGTCACGGAGCTTCTGCCAGATGGCTTCGTCCATGAACTGCATGCCCTGGGATTTGCCGCCGATGATGACGTCGTAGAGCTTCTGCGTGGCACCTTCACGAATGATGGCGCCGACGGCGGGATTGGACACCATGATTTCATTCACGGCGGCACGGCCCTTGCCATCGGACTTCTTCATGAGGAGCTGGGCGACCACGCCTTTGAGCGAGGCGGCGAGCATGGTGCGCACCTGGCTCTGCTGATCGGAGGGGAAGACGTCAATGATACGGTCAACGGTTTTGCGGGCGTTGTTGGTGTGCAGGGTGCCAAAGACGAGCAGGCCGGTCTCCGCTGCCGTGAGGGCCAGCGAAATGGTTTCAAGGTCGCGCATTTCACCCACGAGCACGATGTCCGCATCCTCACGCAGAGCGGCGCGCAGGCCGTCGGCGAACGATGGGGTCTGGATGGGCACTTCACGCTGGGTGATGATGCTCTTCTTGTTGCGGTGCACGAACTCGATCGGTTCTTCGATCGTGATGATGTGGCGGCGGAAGTTGGTGTTGATGTAATCCAGCAGGGCGGCCAGCGTGGTGGATTTGCCAGAGCCGGTGGGGCCGGTGACGAGCACCAAGCCGCTGCGCATGTGGCCGAATTCCTTGACCACGGGCGGGATGCCGAGCTGCTCAAGAGTGGCGATCTTGGTGGGAATGATACGAAACACGGCGGCATAGCCGTGCTGCTGCCGCAGGTAGTTGCAGCGGAAGCGGTTGTCCGCATCCATCTCGTAGGCGAAGTCGAGGTCTCCCTTTTCCTTGTAGCGGTCCCACGCGCGGGGCTCGCAGATTTCGCGCATCATGGTCTCCATGAGGCGCTCGTCCAGGATCTGGTCGGAGATTGGTTTGATGCTGCCGTGCACGCGCACCTTGGGCGGCTGCTTCTGGCTGAGGTGGAGGTCAGAGCCGCCCAGTTCGATGAGCTTCTGGAAATATTGATCAATGATTGGCATGAGACGTTAGCAGTGGTCGGTTGGCTTGGCTGATGGCCTCAGGATTCAAAGAATTTTTTCATCAAGACCTTGTCCTCGGAGCGGAACTCACACTCCTCGCGGCTGATCTGTCCGGTCGAGTAAAGATTGCGCAGTGAATCATCCATCGTGATCATCCCGACGCCTTTGCCGGTCTGCATCACACCTGCCAGCATGTAGGTCTTGCCTTCACGAATGCAGTTGCCGACGGCCGGCGTGTTCACCAGCACTTCCAGCGCCATCACGCGGCCATTGCCGTCGAGTCTAGGCACCAGCTGCTGGGAAAGAATGCCACGCAGGGATTCAGACACCATGATGCGGATCTGATCCCGCTGATCAATGGGGAACACATCCAGCACACGGTCCAGCGTACGTGCGGCGCTGCTAGTATGCAGCGTGCCCAGCACCAAGTGGCCCGTTTCCGCAGCCGTGATCGCCAGCGAGATGGTTTCAAGGTCGCGCATTTCACCGATCATGATCACGTCCGGATCTTCACGCAGCGCACCGCGCAGCGCGGCGGCAAAGGAGGCCGTGTGCGTGTGCACTTCGCGCTGATTCACGTGGCAGCCCTTCGGCTCAAGGATGTACTCAATCGGGTCTTCCAGCGTGATGATGTGATCCTCCCGCTCTTGATTGATGGAATCGACCAACGCGGCAAGCGTGGTGGACTTGCCGCAGCCGACAGGACCGGTGACGAGGATCAGGCCGTTGTGGAAACGGGTGAGTGTTTTGGCCGTGGCAGGCAGTCCGAGATCTTCGACAGATTTGATCTGCGTCTTGATGACGCGGAACACCATGTCAATGCCCAGGCGCTGCTGAACGACGGAAGAACGGAAACGACCGAAAGGTGGCGAGTAGGCGAAATCGACATCGCCGCGAGATTCAAGCTGTTTGACCTGGGCCTCTCCCAGGAAGCCGTAGGCGAGGCGACGGGCATCTTCCGGGGTAAGAATCGCCGCATTGTCCCAGATGGGTTGCAGATTGCCGTAGCGGCGCCAGACAGGTTGTGCGCCGGTGGCGAGATGCAAGTCAGACGCATCATACTCCATGCAAAAACGCAGGTAGTCGTCCACGGAGCCTAAAACAGGAAGAAGATCTTGTGGGGGTTGGTTGGGATCGGACATGAAAAGGTGATGACGCTAGACTGCTTCGGAATCCGGGACGTTCGGAGATATTTTCTGGCGCAGGTAAGTTTCAAACAATTGAGTGCCGTAATTCATCAAGGATTTACGTGCAAGACCAAGCAGCGGACTGAGGAGCAGAGCAAACAAGCCACTTCTCTGAGCGCCACTAAGGGAAGCTTCAGGATGGCGGGCGGAACCTCGCGAGGGCCAGATGGCTTTCAGCACCGCCAGTCCTGCGACAGCTGCGCCTCCGATCCACAGCGCCCGATGCTTTTCCACGCTGCGGGTGATCACGGCCCGCGGGCTCCATTCCTCCACCGCATGGGCGGCATGATGCGCCAGAGACGCACGAGCGTCTTCCAGATCACGCAAAGCCTGCTGCTTCGGCGTTAGTTGTTCTTGTTGCTGGCGAGCCATTCGCGATCCCGGCGGAATTGATTGAATGTTTCCTCAAAGAGCTGCATGCCGCGCAGCCTGGACTTCAGTCCGGCGAGCAGAAGCAGGCCGAGAAAGAGATGAATGCCAGCACCGGCAAGAGCCACCCGCGTCCAGTGCCAGCCGTTGGCGTCTGCAATGATCCAGACGAGTGCGGGGGCGGCCAGCATCCAGCCGATGACGAAGGCGGCAAAGGCCAGCATGAACATGCCGGAGAGATTGGTGAGGCGGTTGCCCGCTTCCTGGCCTTCGATGTGCAGCAGGCGGCCACGTGCCTCAATGTACAAGGCGACGGCGCGCAGCAGTCCTGTTGCGCTGGCGCGTTCCTCGGGGGCGGGCGGCGTGCCTGGGTTCATGAAAAGGGGGGCGCGATGTAAGAATCAGCGACGCAGAATGGCCCCGACGACGAATCCAATGCCAAAGGCGGTGAGCAGAGCCTGCAGCGGCTTTTCACGGGCGAATTTTTCCGCCTCGGCACGCAGGTCATCATAGCGCACACGCGCTTCACTGAAGGTGTTGTCGGCGAATTCGCCGGCCTTTTCCTTGATATCAGTCGCTTTCTGCTCGGCGGTGTCGCGGAACTGCTGGGCGCGTGTTTCCGCGGCAGCGCGGAATTCGGAGGCCTTTTGCGCAGCTGCAGCACGAAGTTCTTCGGCGGCTTTCAAGGCGCTGGCTTTCGCGGCTTGAAAGGGGGCGTGTGGAGGACTGCTGCCAAAGACGGAATCTACGGTGGGGTTGTCAGTCATGGTGCGAAAAGTGTGGGGGGTGGCATGCAGGGCTAAGGGCCTGCTTTACGTCCCTGAATAAAGACGGTCTCTCACGCTTGGCGAGAGGAAAAAACATTTGGTCGATTTCTTCGATCAGGCGCTGCGAACCGCACCCCGAGGGGTGCTTTTCCGCATGGCAGGCGCTGGTGCTCTGCGTCGTGCGAGCAGCAAAGCGCGTTGCAGCGCGGAGTTCTGCTGTTTTGCGCTGGCGATTTCCGCCTTGGCTGCAGCAAGTTCGGACTCAAGCGACTGGATGCGCAGCGTGTCCATGGCGGGCAGTGCAGGCAGGGAAGCCGGAGGAACGGGAGGCTTTGGCAGAGCGGCGGTGAAGGGTGGTGGAAGTGCTGGGGCTGCAGCCTTTGGCTGGGCGGCCAGCGCGGCCTCAAGCTCGGAGATCTTGGCAAGTGCGACTGCCAGCGTCTGCTGGTGCACCGCATCCATTTCCTTCAGGGCATTGGCACCACCCTGATCCACCTGCTGCAGCCGGTGTGAAAGCTCACTGCGCAGGGCATCAAACTGACGCTGGGTTTTGGCTCTCCAGGACATGGCGTCATGGTGGACGGAGGTGACCTCCAGCTGCTGCAGCACGGACTGCTTTTCCATCTTGGCGATTTCAACTTCCATGCGGTGGTTGTCACGGAGGAGCCGAAAGGTGCGCACCAAGGAAAGTAAAAACAAACCTGTAGCGATGCTGAGACCGATGAGCAAAACCAGGACGTCCTGAGGCAGTTCACTATTCATTCCTGTGTATGCGGCAAATGTTGTTCTAAATCAATCTTGCGGGAGGTCTTTCGCTTTAGCAGAATTTCAATTCTACAGGGCTTTATGAGATGTTCAGAGCTGGGACGGGCAGCACGGGTTTCTCTTCCGGCGTTACAATCTTGGCCAACACGGCGGGTGGTGGCGGTGGGGGTGCAAAGACTTCAGCCGGCTTGACGGCAGTCTCACAGCGCTGCTGCACCTCCTGGTAACGTTGTTCGGATTCTTCGAGACGTTTGGAGAACTCGGCACGGAAAGAATCAAACATGCGCTGCAGTTCTCCGCGCCAGGCATTGGAATCCGAACGAACCGAGAGGAGCGCCTGATGCTGGTTGACCACCTGCTGCTCCATTTTGGAAGTGCTTTCGCGCAGGCGTGAATTGGTGCGCAGCAGAAACACAATCCTCACCATCGAGATGGTAAGCAGGCCTCCAACGATTGCCAAACTCAGTTTCAGCGTGGGGACATCGAGATGAATTTGGGAAAGGTCCATAAGGTGAGATGGGAGCATGTTTCGTTCCAAAATCAATGTGGCATGCTCATTTATTTAGAGCGTTTCCCCTTCGCATTTTTGACAATGGTGGGCTTTTTCCAAGCGCCGATGGGAAGCACTTGCGCGTGTGCTGCCCAAGTTTCCCAAGCTGCGGACATGGCTTGTACACGCTCTGGTTCAGCCGCCGCGAGGTCATGCATCTCAGCACGGTCCTGATCGATGTTGTAGAGTTCCCATGGTTTGTTTTCCTTGGCCACGAGCTTCCATGGACCGGCGCGATGAGCGCGGTTGCCCTCGTGTTCCCAGAAGATGGAACGTGTTGCTGGACTCTGGCCTTTGAAGAAGGGAATCAAACTGAGGCCTTCTTTGGGGCGGATGGCCTGGCCGTTGAATTTGGCGGGATAGCTTGCTTCGGCGACATCGGCGCAGGTCGCCATGAGATCGACAAGATGGCCGGGCTGCGTCTCTATTTTGCCATGCTGTGCCTCTGGAATCCCGGCGGGCCAGTGGGCGATGAGCGGTGTGGAGATGCCGCCTTCATGCACGAAGTGCTTGTACTCGCGGTGCGGTGTGTTGGAGACATTGGCCCAGGCTTCGCCATAGGCGATGTAGTCGTTCGGTCCGCCCGGCATGATGCCCTGGCCCTGCTTCACGGGCTGGCCGTCGCGGGTTTGTTTGGGGATGACATCGAGGCGGATCGCATCCTGCGCGATGACAGGGAAGGTCTTGTCATTGAATGCCGGCGGCTTGGCCTGGCGGCCGATGGGTTCCTGGCAGCCGCCGTTGTCCTGGAGAAAAAGAATGAGCGTGTTTTGCAGCAGGCCTTTTTTTTCCAGCGTGCCCACCACGCGGCCGATGCCCTGATCCATGCGGTCGATCATCGCCGCATAGGTTTCCATGCAGCGTGTCTCCCAGGCTTTGTCCTTCACCTGCGTCCAGTCGCCGAAGGTTGGGGAGAGCTCCGCGTTCTTGGCGATCAATCCCATCTTCTGCATGCGCAGCAGGCGTGCCTGACGCATGGATTCGTAGCCTGCGTCAAACTTGCCTTTGTATTTGGCCACGTCTTCCGGCAGCGCGTGCATGGGCCAGTGCGCGGAGGTGTAGGCCATGTACATGAAGAAGGGCTTGTCCTTCTGCGCGGTGGCATGCTCATCTATAAAGCGAATCGCGTGGTCGCTGATGGCATCGGTGTAGTAGTATTGATTCGGCTGGTACTCAGCATCGGCGAAGGGCGAGATCATCGTGTCATCGCGGGTCAGCGTGCCGGGATCATAGAAGCTGCCTGCTCCGGTGATGGTGCCGTAGAAGCGGTCAAAGCCGCGATGCAGCGGCCAGTTGTGCTTGGGGCCTTCTGGCACCGCGTGCTTGGTGATGTGCCATTTGCCCACGGCATACGTCCTATAGCCCGCCGGTTTCAAGACTTCCGCGATGGTCACGCAGCGGTTGTTCAAATCGCCGCGATAGCCGTCGTGCCCACGATCTTCCATCATGTGCCCGATCCCCGCCTGATGCGGATACAGTCCCGTCAGCAACGAGGCCCGCGTGGGGCAGCAGCGCCCGGCGTTGTAGAACTGGCTGAGCCGCACGCCGCCCTTCGCGAGACGGTCGAGATTCGGCGTTTGAATGTCTCCGCCATAACAGCCGAGGTCCGAGAAGCCCATGTCATCCGACATGATGAGGATGATGTTGGGCTGAGCTGCATACAAGGAGGCAGCCGTCAGTACCAGGGACGCGAGGGGAAGCAGAAAGCGGGTGGACATGGCAGGAAACACAAAGCTGCTGAACTCACTTCACCTCCGCCACGTCCACCACGTTGAGCTGGATGAACTGGCCGTTGAAAGGCTGCGGGGCAGGGGAGACTTCGGGGACGACGAGTTTGGCGAAGTTGGTGATCATGTGGCCGTTCTGGCCGTTGCCGTGAAGGGTGAGCGTGGCGCCGCCTTCGACTTCGATGGTGGCGGTGTAGTCGATGGTGAAGATCTTGTGGCCCACCTTGTCCTGGCGGTTGAAGAAAAAATGCTGCGCCGGGGCGGAGACGGTGAGCTGGTAGATGTTGTAGGTGGCGTTGTTCGGAGCGCCGCCGATGTAGAAGTACTCGCCCACCTGCTGGCCGTCCTTGTACATCATCGGCTCCACCACGCCGCGCACGCGGAGGGTGATCTTGTAGCGCTTGCCGGGCTCGCCGCCAAACTTGCGCACGTCGGTGAACTTGTCGTTGGTGGCGGGATCGTTCGTGGCACGTGCTGAGATGCCGTCAGCGCCGGGCTTGGGGTTTTCCGGCATGGGGTCCTTGCAGGCGAATTCGAAACGGTAGCCATCGAGACTGGCGGCGACGGCTTTCAAATCCTCCGCTTGAGAAGCTGGTGCGACGCAGAGGGTGATGGCGAGGAGGAGGGAGGAAAGGCGGTGCATGGATGGTTGGTAGGGTGAACCGACGAAACGCAGCCCGTGGATGGAATCCACCATCGTTCGTCGAAAAAGATGAAGTTCTGGTTTATAGCGAGCGCCCCACTTCATGCCTGCCCCCACCGCGCTCCCCATTTGGAAAATTCACGCCGACATCCTGCGCACGCTGCAAGGCGGCAACCGGCTGGTGCTGGTGGCGCCGACGGGCTCGGGCAAGACAACGCAGGTGCCGCAGATGCTGCTGGATGCGGGCGTGGCGGGAGACAAGATGATCGTGGTGCTGCAGCCGCGCCGCGTGGCCGCACGCACCGTTGCGGCACGTGTGGCCTCGGAGCGCGGGGGCAAGCTTGGCGCGGAGGTGGGTTATCAAATTCGGTTTGATGACCACACCAGCGTGGGCACGCGCATCTGCTTTGTCACGGAGGGCATTCTGCTGCGCTGGCTGCAGGATGATCGCTCTCTGTCGAAGATCGGCGCGGTGGTGTTTGATGAGTTCCATGAGCGCAACCTGCTCAGCGATGTGGCCTTGGCTTTGGTGAAGCATTTGCAGCAGAGCCAGCGACCCGATCTGGTGATGCTGGTGATGTCCGCCACGCTGGATGCGGAGCCGGTGGCGGCGTATTTGAACTCCTGCCCCATCTTGGTTTCCGAAGGGCAGAGCTTTCCGGTGGAGGTGGGCTATCTGCCGGTGCCTGATCAGCGTCCGTTTACGGTGCAGGCCGCTGAGGCGGTGGAGCGCATCTTGTATGAAGGCGAGCCCGGCGACATCCTCGTCTTCATGCCGGGGCGCGGCGAAATCAATGGCACGCTGGACGCACTGAGAGGGCTGCGAACGCAGGAGCGTGTGGCCTGCATTCCCCTGCATGGCGAACTGGAGCCGCAGGAGCAGGACCGCGCCTTTGCTCCGAACTCGCTGCGCAAAGTCATCGTGGCGACGAACGTGGCGGAGACCAGCATCACCATCGACGGCATCCGCCACGTGGTGGACAGCGGCGTGGCACGTGTGGCTCGTTATGATGCAGAGCGCGGCATCGGCACGCTGTTGCTGGAGCCGATCAGCCGTGCCAGTGCAGATCAGCGGAAAGGGCGTGCGGGCCGTACCGCGCCTGGCACCTGTCATCGTTTGTGGACCTCCATCGGCCACCAGACTCGCGAAGAACGCAACACGCCCGAGATTCAGCGCAGCGATCTGGCCGAGGTCGTGCTGCTGCTGCACTCGCTCGGCATCCAGGAAGCGGCCACGTTTGATTGGCTGGATAAACCTGACCCGCAGGCCGTGGTGCGTGCGGAGAAGCTGCTGACCATGCTGGGAGCCCTGCACGAGGGCAGGGCGGAGCTCACCCCGGTGGGACGCCAGATGCTGCGCCTGCCGATGCACCCGCGCTACTCGCGCATGCTGATCGAGGCCAGCCAGCGTGGCTGCGTGCCGGATGCGGCCCTGTGCGCTGCTCTCGTCAGTGGGCGCGATTTGCTGGCGCGATTGGATCGTGATGATGCGCAAATGAAAGGCTTGCGCGAGATGTTTGAAGACAGCGGAGACTCCGACTTCATCACGCTGATGCGGGCCTATGAATTTGCCAAAGAGAACGGCTTCAGCTTTGAGCGCTGCCGCAGCCACGGCATCAATGCGCAGGTGGCCCGGCAGGTGGAGCAGACCTGCCAGCAGATCCTGCACGCCGCGCAGCAGCAGCGGCTGTATGATCGCGACGGTGGGACCACGGCCAAAGGTGACGAAGCTCTCCTGTGCTGCCTCATGGCCGGATTCGTGGATCAACTGGCCAAACGCCGCGTGCCCGGCAAGCCGGAGTGCGATCTCACCGAGCAACGCCAAGGTCAGCTCGTGCGTGAGAGCGTGGTGCAGGAGGCTGCGTTTTTCGTGGCTGCGAATCTGCGGGAGGCGCCATCGCGTGGCCCGGTGCCGTTGACGCTGCTCAGTCTCGCCACCGCCGTGCAGCCGGCATGGATCGCGGAGATGTTTCCGCAGCATCTCAGCACCACGGTGGAGCATCTGTTTGATGCGCAGAACAAGCGTGTGGCCGCGATGAAGGTGGTGCGTTATCGCGATCT
>NZ_JBIPNG010000288.1:0-8399 GCF_044373815.1 Prosthecobacter sp.
CGCACGGAGTCTTTGTGGACAAAGACGGCTCTGTCTTCATAGGGGACAGCGAGACGCATCGCGTGCGTGTGTGGCGGAAGTAACCATCGTGACTGCCAATAAGATGCCATGCCATTCATGCCTGGCATTGTGCAGATACCAATTGCCAGGCATCTCAAACCTCACCCAAACTCACGCACCGACTCCCCTCCGCACTAAAACCCCTGGCTCTTGCTCCCCTCAATGACAATGCGCTTCGTCTCCGGCCCCTGCTTCACCGCCTCACGCGCTTTCCCGCCCCGTGTTTCCGTGAACTGATTGTCGCTGATCGTGATCGCTTCCGTCCCGCCCTGAATGTCGATCACCACCCCGCCTTCCGGCGCATTGTCGATGAAGCGGTTCTTCTCGATTCGGTTGCGATGCCCCGCAAAGTCCGGCCCGCGTTCCGGGCGAAACAGCAGACCATTCACCTTGCTGCCCCGGATCGTGTTCCCCGTCACCAGGTTGTCAGTGTCACGATGGCCAATCGAAATCCCAATGCGATTCCCCTCGATTTGATTGCCCTCCGCCAGCCCATGCTTCACGCCCCAGCAGAAGAAAATCCCGATGTCATTCCCACGCAGCGTGCTGTTGCGGATGATCGGCCTCTGCGAGCCGCTGCCCGGGTGCAAACCCAGCCCGCTGTTGTTTTCGCTCACGCAGTTTTCCACCACCACATCGTGGCAGATCTGCCAGCTGATCCCATCCCCGTGGTTGTTGCGCGCCGTCACCCCGCTGATGTGGAAGCGATTGCAGTCCTGCAGAAAAATGCAGCCCGCGTAGTTCCCATCCAGCTCCGCATTGTGTTCACGGTTGCCGTCCAGCACCAGATTCTCGATCCTCACATCATTCACAAATTCACCGCTCAGCAGCGGAAACAGCGTCGCGCACGTCGCCTCGTTCATCTGCCACAAGTTCTCACGCAGCGCCTTGTCCAGCTTGAAGCGGTTGCCACTCCGCGCCACCAGCGTCCGCTTGATCACCGTCTGCCGACCCGTCTTCGCATCCTTTGCCCGCAGGCACACGCCATCCCCCACGCGAAATCCGCTCGCATCATGCAGCGTGATCTCCTGGTCATACCAGTCGCTGTCCAGCTTCAGCGGCGTCATCACAGACGGCTCTTTAATGAGCACCGTCTTGTCACCCTCGCCCGTCAGGTTCACACCCGACTGCAAATACACCGCATTGCGCAGCCGGTAAGTCCCCGCCTTCAGGTGCACCGTCCCGCCGCCCATCCGCGCTAAATAGTCCACCGCAGCCTGAATCGTCCGCTGGTCACTGCCCACGATGTCCGCATCCTTCAGCCCCACCGTGATCCTCAGCCCCTCCTCCCACTTCGGCTGCACCGCCGTGTCACCGCTCGTCTGGCGCGGCACCGTCACCGCAGGACGCTCCGCAGCGAGGAGTGGAGCAGCAATCATGAGGCAGAGCAAAAATCGTTTCATCCTCGAACCAACGCACCTCAGTAACCTCAGCTTTCCCCGCCTTGCACTGGATTCATTGGATAAAAGGATGCTTGGCATGAAGGGCACTCAGTGAAGGCGGGACATCGCTGGTCTTCAAGTATCCCTCTGCATCTAACCTCACATGCTGAGTCTCCTTGGTTCAATGATGCCATCTTTCGCTATTCCACTCCGCAGTTCACCAGCCCTGAAGGGGCTGCGTAATAAAGCCCAGGGTCAGCCGAGCCTCAGCGAGGAGACCCTGGGTCCTGGCCATCATGACGGGGAGGCAAATCCAGAACCCCGCCACACACCTTGCTCACCAGCAGCTTCTGCAATATGCTCCGCTGCGATCCTGCGATGACAACGAATTTGCACTCCTCGATGCGGAACGGCTTATGGCGGTTGACCGCCAGCCTGATGACGTTAGCGGTCGTCGGCACCGCATTGAATCTCCAAGCGCAAGTCAAAGACGCGCGCGATCCCTTCGCCAGTCCGCCATTGACTCCGGCGCAGGTAGAGGCTGTGGCTGAGGCGGAAAAGCTGGGGCGCATCCAGTCAACACTGCAGAGATGGGGCGACGAAGGAATGCTCTCTGAGGGCCGTCTAAAGAAGCGGCTGAACTTGATCCGAACCTATCCCGAACTGGGGAAGTATATGGCACAGATAGCGGACCAGATGATTGAGCAGAAGTCGCCGGAGATTAGTGATGTCTTGGATGCGATGTCCATGCGTTCGGACGTGCCGCCCGAAGCCATTACCCGCTATATTGAATTAACCAAACGTATGATCGCAGGCAAGACGGCCAAGGATATTAAAGACGGGTTCGAGGAGGAGTGCCTTCGTGGAATCCCTGATGTGCTGGCCTCCCATCTTACGCCCGAAAATGAAGACCTGTTGATTGTCTTGCTGCAGTTCGGGACCCAAGGCCATGCCCATAGGGCACTAGGCCGGGCTGGCACCATCCGGGCGTTGCCGGCGATGCAAAAATATGCAGACGAGTATGAGCAGTATGCCCGAACTGAGAACAATGGATCAGTATCCTTGTGGTTGAAGGAGATCAAAGAGAGTCTTATGGCACTGAGCAAACGTGTGTCTGAGACCAAGCAAAAAAAATGATGCCGGGCATTAGGCACAGCAGGCCCCATGTAAAAGATTGCAGCTCTAAACCCAATCAAAGCATACGCACCGACCAAAGAGTCGCGTGATCCCGCAGCCACCAGTCTTCTCGGCCCAAGATATCTCCGTCTCATCGCTCCTCTCTCAGCCAAGTCCTCGTCGGAATCCGCCATCCTCTCAAGCCGCCACCCCGTCCCTCACCACTTCCACCACCTTCGTCTTATCAATCTTCGCCACGTTCGAGTTCGCCACCTTTTTATCCTCCGTGTAGTTAAAAAGGTTCAAGTCCAGATGGTGTGCATCACAGCGCGGGCATTTCTTCAAAGTGTAAGTGATGCGCGCCGCAGCATCCTTGTGAATCGTCTGATCCAGCGTGGCAAGTGCCGCTTCCGTCTCCGCCAGTGGCGCAGCGGCAATCGGCACGGTGAAATCGTTCGCACGTGCAATGAGCTCTTTGATCGACGCCTGCAGCGCCGCGAGCCGTTCCTTCTTTTTCAGCTTCTTCACCACCGACCACTGCTCCGGCGCATGCAGGTGCCCCGTGCGATGCTTCTTCAGGTACTGCTGGCAGCCCTTGCAATACGGCATGCCAAAGACCATCATCGACGGCACCATGGCGCCGCCCGCGTAGCCACAAATTTCCAGCAGCTTGTAAAAATAGCCCCACATGCCCAGCGGGCTGCCTGCCTCGCCCGAGCTGCGGCTCTTGAAGGACATGCCTTCGCTGATCTCACGGAAGTAGTCGATGAACCCATACCGATCCGCCGGAATGTGATGCAGCTCAATGATGCTCAGGTAGGTGAGGTAGTGCGCCGCAAAGTAATCCACAATGGCCGTCGTGATCATCCCAAACACAAATGCCATGCTCAGCTTCACCTGCAGCAGGCGCGAGCCCACGGCATATCCCACACCACTGCCGATCCCCACCAGAAACGCCCCCGCTGGAATGATCCCATTCGCATACCAGCCCATGATATTTTCACCGTTGTCATTCGCGATCTGCACCAGCCACAGCGCCAGCGCCGAGGTGGCCAGACCACAGAGATAAACGATGAGACCGGGCTGACGAAGAGGCTGGCTGGGCGTGCTCATGGGATCAGCCCGAAATATCAGGTGGCGAAAACAATGACAAGCCTTTTGTCATTTTACCACGCACAACCTCGAAATTTCATTCATTCGCCGTGCACGCCCTCAGCTCAAGGCCCGATGCGTTTATAGTACCCGCCACTTTCACTCAGCACGCTCCCATCAGCCTTCGTCGTCTTGGTGTGAAACTCAATGCGCTCCGGTGAAATAATCCGCCGCGCGCTGCTGAACTGCACGCCAGCAGCGGATGGAACCGCCTTCTTGATCAGTGAATAAGTCTGCGTCTTCGCGTCCCATTCCACGTCCTGCCTTTCGTCCCCATTGAGGGAGGATGAGTAAGTCTCAGCGTACTTCTGCGCCGCTGGATCATAGGTCGTGAGCGAGGCCTCCACATACGGTTTTGAAGTCCCCTGCGTCGCGCCGCCGGTGCCCGTGCGGACGCCCTCTGGCAGATGAACCTCGCGCCACAGTCCCGTGCCGTCGTTGCTCCAGAAGTAGTGCACGGTGATTTTATCACTCCGGTCCCGGCCTGGGCCCGTCGTCCAGTGCATGCTCCATTCGCCAATGAAGGCCGAAAGGGCGCGCATGGCATCCGTGCTAGGCAGCGCCACATATCCTGTCGCCGGTGGCTGATACTCCTCCGCGAGCGCCGCCGGAAACTCATATGTCGTGCCCGGATTCAGCCGCTTGGCAAGACGCAGCGCCAGCTCCCAGTCGTCGTCACGCGTGTGATGGATGGACACCTGCCGCTGGTCCACCCGCTCCACCGTGGCCGTGAACGAGTTCGCGTTGAATTCAATATGCGAGACCTTTCCGCGAAACGGCGGCAGCTTGCGCATCTTGAAAAGGTCCGTGTAAATCACAGGCTCCATCAGCGCATGCGGTGCCATCTTCTGTGGCGGTGTCACCACTCCAGAGGTGCTGGACTGCGCCACGTAGCTGCCGTTCCCGCTGAAAGCCTGCGCTGCAAGCACGGCCTTCGGCGCAGCAGCCGGTAGTTTCACCGGCGGCACCTTCTTGGCCGTGCGCACGTAGCTGCCACGCTTCGTCGAGATCACTTTTCCGCTCGCATCCTGCGTCACTGTTTTCCAGTCGATCCGGGCCTCCGTCGTAAAGGTGGCCGTGTTGATGCGCGTCTGCCCGCTCATCGGCGTGGGCAGCGCCGTGGTGAAAGTCCGCGTCGCCTCATCCCAGGTGCTGGTCAGCGCCGTGGCGCCGTCTGCCGCAGGATCGGCGCTGACGTAAGCCTTCGCGCCCGCATCATAGAGGATGCGCACAATGTCCAGCGTGGGAGTTTCCTCGCTGTCGTCATGGCTAAAACTCATCTCCCTCCAGATGCCCGTGCCATCCGCCAGCCAGTGGCAGTTCATCCGCACCTTTGCGTCAGCATCACTCTCCAGCGTGCCGCTCCAAGAGCCTATGTAACGTCCGAGCACGGCGATCTCAGGCGATTGGGGCCGCGCCTTCGCCGCGCGTTGATCTTCGGAGAGCAGCAAATCCTCCAGCGCCGCGGGGAACTCATACGTCTCCCCACGCTTCAGCTGCTCGGCGATCTTTTGGGCCACGTCGCTGGTGTAAGGGCCGCTGGCAAGATGGAGCCGTGAATCCGCGCCCTGCAGCACCATCGCACAGCTTTTTTCCCCAAGGCCCGGGTCCAGCACCGTGGCGCGGAAGGGATGCTCGCGCCCCAGATCCATCAGCCCGCTTGGCACACTGGGCGTGGTGGGAAAGAAAGACGCCGTCCTCGGCAGCGCGCGCATCAGCCTCACCGTCTCATCCAGCCCCAGGAAATCGATCAGGCACTGCGGGAAGGCGTAGCGGCGGTGCGCCTTCAGCTGCGCCACAAACTGCTGCTCCGGCGTCGGATTCGAGCTGCTGTACTCATAGCTGCTCGTGCCGCCATCATCCGCCCGCAGCGCCAGCTTGAAGCCGCTCGCACTGCTGCTCGCGCTCGTCACCTCGGCCACAAAGGGCTTCGTGTGCAGCAGCGTGAACACGCCGCTTGGAGACTGCGCCCCCAGAGAAGAAACGAACACACAGCAAAGGAGAATGACCGCGCGCATGGCTGTTAATAGAGAATGACAAAATGATCGCCCTCCGCATAGGCCGCAGTGAAGCCCCAGACGGGAACACCCGGCTTGATACCACGCTTGCCCTTTACTTTGCCAGAAGAATCGAGCACCAGCCAGCCAAGCTGCACGCCCTTCTGCCATCCCGTGCCCACGCTACAGGTGATCAGCGTCTCACCCCGCGCATTCACCGCCAGGCCAGGGCGGGCCTCAGGCAAGTCGCAGCGAATAACGCTCCCCACGGCGGCCAAGCTTCACGCGCGCACCATAGATCTCACTCAGGTTCCGGCTGTTCAGCACCTCCGCCTTCGGCCCGGACGCATGCACCTGGCCGTCCCTCAGCAGCAGGCAGTGGGTGATGCTCGGCAGGATTTCCTCCACGTGGTGCGTCACCAGCACCAGGGAAGGGGAGTGCGGCTGCACCGCCAGGGATTGCATCCACTGCAGGTACTTCTCACGCGCCACCGGGTCCAGCCCCGCACAGGGCTCGTCGAGAATCAGCACATCAAACTTTGCCATCAGCGCGCGGCAGATCAGCACCTTCTGCTTCTCCCCCTGCGACAGCGGGCCCCACAGCGCCTCGCTCAGGTACGCGCAGCCCACCTGCGCCAGCAGGCCTGCCGCCTCACGCAGCACCGCCGCCGGCGGCTCGTCGATCAGGTTCAGCTTCGCCTCGCGTCCGCTTGCGATCACATCGATCACCGGCTCGCCGCTCTCTAAATACGTCACCAGCGTGTTCGTCACCAGCCCCACTCGCCGCCGCACCTCGCGCCAGTCATCTTCGCCAAACACACTCTCACCGATCCGCAGGCTCCCGCCCGTCGCACTGTCATACCCCGTGATCAGGTTGATCAGCGAGGTTTTGCCGCATCCGTTCGGGCCCAGAATGCACCAGTGCTGTCCGGGTTCCACCCGCCAGGAGATGCCTTTGAGGATGGGACGGCCACGGCGGAAAGTGAGATCAGAAACTTCGAGTACGGGATTGGACATGTGGTTGGATCATTGAATGACGAACAGAGAATGTCGAGTCGTCTTGAACGACACTCTTTAAATGCGAAGGGCGGGCCCTGCTGGCCACGAGATCTTTGAAAGGACTTTCCACTCAAATGCTTCTTTGAGTGGATAGAATTTGTCCTTTTGATTTTTCTCCCGTGACAAAAATGACCATCCTGCTAATCTCAAATCCCTTTCTCAAAAAATGTCAGTTTCCCCAGATGCCCAGCCACATTGCGCCATCAAATCCGATGACGTGCGTCAATTCCAGCTTGTGCATCGTCGTAGTTTTTTAGTACTTTGTGCTGATGTGGAACGCTCCCTGCAAATCATGAGACCCATTTTCTGTGCCGCTCTGGCCCTGGCCGCTGTCACGCCTGTGTTTTCCCAGGCTCCTCCGCCTGCACCTCCGGCGGCCCCTGCCGCTCCCGCCGCTCCCGCCGCGCCTGCAGCCCCCGCTGCTTTGAACATCCAGCAGGAGACTGAAGCCCTCATCGCTGCCGCCGGCGCCCTCTTTGCCGAGGCCAAATACCAGGAGGCCCTTTCCAAGCTCGCCGTTGCGAAGAAAAACCTCAACAACAAGCCCTTCGAGAGCATCCTCTTCACCGAAGGCGCCTGCTACTACAATCTCAACGACTACCCGAAGGCCATCGAAGCTCTCGAAGCCTACGTGAAGGAGTTCCCAACAGGCTCCGCCATCGTCGATGTCCGCATGGCCCTGGGCCGCTCCTACATCGCCAGCAAGAAGGAAGACAAGGGCATCGAGGTGCTCACCAACGTCGTTCGCGATTCACCGGAGAAAAAAGCCGAGGCCGGACTCATCATCGCCGACACCCTCAATAAGCAGGACAAGAAGGACGACGCTCTCAAAATCCTCATCAACGTCCTGGCAGACGGCATCCGCAGCGCGGAATCCATCCAGGCCGCCATGCTTGCGGCCAACATCTACGTCGCCAGCGGCAAGCTCGATGAAGCCACCACCCTCATGGACAAGGTGCGCAACTTCGCCTCCGGTGGCGATAGCATTGCTCAGATGAACAACATCTATCTCAAGCTCGGCGATGAGATGATGGAAAAGAAGGCCTACAAGGAGGCTCTCGGCGCCTACCAGCTCGTCCGCAAGAAGAACGAAATCTCCCGCATCCAGGCTGAGCAGGTGGCCAAGCTGGAGACCCAGCTCAAGACCGCCAAGGGCGTCCGCAAGGACGAGATCGAAACGAAGCTCAAGGCCAACAAGGATATCATGGCCGAAATCGAGAAGCGCACCGATTACGATGCCTCTCTCTATTACCGTCTCGGCCGCTGCTACTATGAAATGGGTTCCCCCACCGACAGCGGCGCTGGCGATCCCTCCCGCCTCTGGCAGGCCATTCTCGCTTTTGAAGTCGTCGTCAAAGACTTCAAGCAGTTCGCCCAGCGCGACAAGTGCATGTACGGCCTCATCATGGTCAACGCCTCCTTGAAACGCATCAAGGAGTCCCGCGAAGGCTGCGAAGCGTTCATCGAAAACTTCCCGGACAGCGACATGGTCGGCGAGGTCTCCATGATGTTCGGCATGCTGGCTTACCAGAACAAGCAGCTCAAAGAAGCCATCGCCGCTTGGAAAAAGGCACTCAGCTTCCCCAAGGCCGACAAAGAGCGCCTCTACTTCCTCATAGGCAGCGTCCAGTTT
>NZ_JBIPNG010000289.1:0-8396 GCF_044373815.1 Prosthecobacter sp.
ACCGGCGGACAGTACGACGACGCCGCAAGCCGCTGGAACAAGATCGACGGCAACAACCACTCCCTGCTCGATCCCCAGGGCCACCTCAGCGCCGATGGCCAGCCCGGCCACGAGCCCGCCCTCATCCTCATCAATTACGGCACCAACGACGCCCTCCACAAGTCCAACCCCAGCGACACCCAGGCCAGCATCATCCAAAGCCTCGCCGCCCTCCGCCGCAGCGCCCCCGACGCCCACATCATCCTCCTCATCCCCTTCGGCCAGTACTACGCCAAAGAACTCAAACACGCCGTCGCCACCCATCAGCAAACCCATCCCTCAGACAAAAAGCTCTCCCTCATCGACCTCGGCCCCACCGTCGCCCGCTCCCTCGCCCCCAAAAACGGCCTCCTCGGCGGCCTCCACCCCAACGACCGCGGCCACGCCCTCTTCGCCGCCAAAATCATCCCGCAGGTGCTGACGATTTTGAATGGGGGTAAGTGAGATCCTTTTTACCAGCGGGCTAAAGGTGGCAGTTCAGGCATTATCTGGTGTTTGCAAGGTCACTGCCCCTCCACTTTGAAGATCACACCGAAGCCAAAGATGATAAAGGGTGATGTCCGGCGCTATTCCTTTATTCTCAAGATAGGTGAATCCTCGCCCGTGAGTGCTCTGATGGAGAGTTTCCTGGCAGACGGACTTCGCCATCAGCGCTTTGAACGGCACCGGCACTGGCAGTGTTTGGGTCTTCAGCGTTGCCATACGAGCAGTCTCCGCCAATGCGGGGATTAGATGGTCTGCGATCGTTCGAGAGTCACGGGCATAGGCCAGCATGATGCCTTCGGTCATGGCCCAGGCGTAGTCACCATTGACGAAACGGATCATGCCTTCGTCCCCATACCATGGGCCTGCGGAGCGTTTGCTGGTCTTGTCCACGATTTTGCACTCGACGAGCAGCGCATCATACGAAGGGAGTACTTCCGGGCGCTGATCGTAATTGAGTAGAAACCAGAGATCAGGCGAAGGCCGAACCTTTTGTTGGTTGTAGCTTTGAGCATTGGACTGCCGTGTGACCGATCTGAAAATTGTCTTGGTGAATCCCGGGATGCCACCTTTCGCGGGATCACCGTCTGCTTTGAGAAGAGTGTTCTCCAGAAATTCCATGAGCTTGGCGGTGATTTCATCCTCGCTTAGGGCAGCAAGGTCTTTGCCTTGCTTGCGCAGTTCTTCAAAGGCATGGGCAAGCACGTAGCAGACAATTTTAATCACCGGCAGCGCCACTGAGGGATGCGGCAGCTTGTAGCTGGCAGGGTCAGCCTGCCAGACACCCACAGCGGAGGTGGTGGTGAAGACGTTGTTGTGGCTGGGGGCTGCGCTCATGCAATTGCGGAACTACTCACGGAGATCAAATGCATCCAGGTAATCACGCACGATTCGCTGGGCGCAGAAGGACGCGCGTGTCTGCGTCCACCAGCGTTGTTCATTCAAAAGGCCCAGCAGAAGCCCGCGCTGCCCAGGCAGACGGATGATCACCCGGCTGGCCCCGTGGGCATCCGCCTCAAGCGTGATCTTACTTAGCAGATCGGCATCAAGATGTGCAGGTTGGTCATCACGATGAATGGCGATGAATCCCCAAACATCGAACTGTGGGCGTTGTTCCAATCCGTTTGGTTTGACGGTAACGGCAACCTTGTAGCCTGAGATTCCAAAGAAGGGCTGCAGCATAGTCTCTAGATGCCCAGCAAACTTGGTGCGGGTGCAGTAGTCCTTGTCCTCTTCAAAGGTCACCGGCGCAAAGGCAGCCTTCCCGGCGGTGCGATAGGGGGCCGCTGAGAAAAGAGTGTCTCGCATCACCTGGGCATCACGCGGCTCGATCTGATACAGATTGAAGAAGAACTCGTCGATCTGTTCCCAAGGTTTGGTCTCTGCGGGATTGTGTTCCAACTCAAGAGCAAGGCGTTCGATCGTTGCCTTGGCTTCCTTGGGAAGCGTCGTGACGTCCGGGAAGGGAATGGCATCGAATTCTTCCTTTTTAAAAGTCTGACGATCAGCACCAAATCGAGCACTGGTCATCAGGAGGAAGTAATCAAAGAACAGGCTGTGCGGAAGAAGATAAATCAACGCAGCAAGCGCCTCCGCCTCAGGATGCCCTTTGCAAGAATAACCGTAGTAGCTGACTGAAAAGGCAAGTGTCTTGTCTGATTTGAATCCCCGGGGAGTGCGGCGGGTAGCCTCCGGAGATTCAGGCACAATAACCAATGGGGGCTGGTAGAGTTCAATCGTCCGAGCACGATGAGCTTTGCTATTTCCCCAAGTTTTCTTATATGTATCTAGATTATTGTGTTCTATTGCAAAAGCACCATCAACTGGAGCCTCAAACACTTTAAGCTTTCCAAGCCAATTGACTTCGGTTTGATCCGAATCAGGGGAACGATTGTAGCCAAGACCGGTCTTCTCTTCTCCTGGATTCCAATTCTTCCAAATCACTTCAAGAGTCGATTGGAATACTTTCAGCAATTGCTCGACAATTTCAACATCGCGCCAAGTTCCCACGTGAAGTGTTTTCAGTAGCCACGGAAGTTTCAGCACTCTTTCGACCGGCAATGAATGGAGGGTTTGATAATCGATGCGATAACGACCGGCTTGATTCCAAGACCTATCGTAAATCGGACACGCGTAATGAAAGCCCGCATTGGAAGTGGGCTTGCTATTTTTTGCAAAAAGAAGGCACCATGGAACATCCATGCCACGCCAGACCCCCGTCTTCCTGACATCCGATCCATTAACCAACCCTGTGAGAGTTACAGCGTTCAACACTGCCTCCCATCCCTCAGCGCCACGATTTGAAGCATGGAGAATAAGTCGTGCAGGCAATGCCAATGCCATCAATGCATCTGGCTTTGCCCAGAGTAACGCTCTCCATAAAAAAGGCAGATCAGGATTATTGTCAGGATTCGTATAATCTGCGGCCAAGTCATCGAGGTCACGAGACTTGAGTGCAATCCTGCCGATCTCTGTGAACCGGGCATTGTGCTGTTCAGTCAAGAAGCTTCCCCCAGCCTTACGGTGAGCAATCCCCTCTTCACTAAGTTTCCTTTTTTTCTCTTTGAGCCTTGTCCAAGGCGGATTGCCAATCACCAAATCAAACACTCCATCAAAGTCAGCCGACACATTCTTACCGAGACTGCCGATTTGAAATCCTTCCTTTTGTTCAGGGTCACGGAAGTTGTGCAGTACCGAGCCCTGCAAATCGTCAAACTTAAGCTTCTTCACCGGACGTGGCTCGGGGTCCATCTCGATGGCGGTGATGTAAAGGGAAAGCGCGGCCAGCCGGAGAGCGGACTCGCTGATGTCGAAGCCTGTCAACTGCTCGCGCAGCATCTTTCGGATCAGTTTGGTGTCTGGCTGAATCTCGTCGTGCTCCCAGCGTTTTTGAATCAGGCGGCGGAATGCGAGCACGAGGAAAATGCCAGCACCGCAGGCTGGATCAAGCACACGGGCGTGGGCCGGGTTTTTCACGGCACCCGGGCCAAAGCTTTGATCCACCATCATGCGCGCGATAGGCAGCGGGGTGTAGTGGACGCTGGCCTGTTTAGCCTCCTCGCCCTCCACCCAATGACTGTAGCTCTCATAGACTTGGCTCAGCACTCCGACTGGGATATGTGCGAAGTTCAGATCTCTCCAGTCCAACTCCAATTCGTCTTGATAATCCTCGTCCGTCACTGGCACCGGCAGGCCTTTCACGATGGCGCGCAGATGCTGGAAGAAGACAGCACCCACTTTGTCATTCACGCTCTTGTAATAGCGGCGGTAGGCAGTGGCACGGGCGGCTTTGTCGTCGGTGGGAATGTCTTGATCCTGCTGCTCGCTAAAGAGGCGCAGGAAGTCACCATTGAAGGTGGCATCCAGCCATGCAGAGGTAAGGGCCGCTTTTTCAGGCGATGAAAAGACATCCTTCAAGTCCTTGGCTTTTTCACAGATATCAGCGAGGTCTGTTGGAACGACGATTTTGCGGTCCATGAGGAAGCGGAAGAACAAAGCGCGCCCGCACATGGAGAGGACTTCCAGCGCCGACAGCTTCGTTGGATCGGTGCTTCCACCTTCCGGAACGAACTTCTTCGCGGTGTACATGAGCTGGCCGAAGATCAGCTTTGCCACATAGTCCATTGCCTTCGGTTTGCCTGCTTTGCGATCCACCTGACCGTGCACCAGACGCTGGAAGAACAATGCAGCATCATCGTCGGACGCGTGCTTTTTGAGCAACTCTTGAGGCTTGGGCTTGAAGGTGATTGGGCGCACCTCCAGTTCTCCGGGACGAAGGATGCCAAGCCAGGAGGCATCACTGCGATTGGCGAGTTCTTTTTGCAGTTTTTCGATTTCGGCAGGCTGATCCTCAAAAGTAACGTACAGCAAGGGCGCGTTTTGATGCTCCACAACGGCCTGGATAGGCAGTGCAGTGCTGCGATCTCCTTTGTTGCCGGGGATCAGATCCAAATACTCGGCTCGGGCGTACGCGTGCGCGGTATCACCTGTGCGCAGATCGATGACATAATGACAGCCGAAATCCTCCAGCCGCTTGGTAAGCGGACGGGTGTCAGATTTCGTGTCGAATAGATCCTGCATTCGGTCAAAAGCGGTTGGGCAACCCCAGCAAAAAGTGCGTTTTTATACCTCAGCCATTGTTCGTATGCACACTAATTTTTGCACTCCAACCCACTTGGTTCCGCTGAGACTGTGGTTTGTCATGAGGAAGAAGAGAGGTGAATGGGTGATTATCACCCGTAAACGGCTTAATTCAACCATTTTCATGGCTCAGGTGATTATAGCCCGCAACTTTTAGCAGCAGGTATCCACATCTGCCACACCTCCGGTACTTAATCCTTGAGATCTTGGCGTGGGGCGCGTCGGCAGCCCCCCCCCCCCCTGCAAGCTCCCCCACCCTCCCTCCGTAAATCATTTGAACCCACCCGCCTCCTGCGGCAGGTGCGCCACCGCTTTCACCTCGATTCCGCCTTCGTCCTGATCCATCCATGAACTACCCAGCCTCCCGCAGTCAGCCTCTGCCTCGTTTTCGATTGAAGTCCGCCCTGCTCGCACTCGCCCTCGCGTGCCTGGCTCAGGTTGAGTTGGCCCATGGTGCCAAAGACCCCACGGATGTCACCGCCGTCGTCGCGGGCGCGGTGAAGGATGACAAGCTCTCGATCACCGCGGGCAACGATCTCTTTGGCGACACCGCCTCAGGCGTGCCGAAGAAACTGCACATCGAGTACACCCTCGGCGACGAGAAGGTCTCGCGTGATGTGGGCGAGAACCGCAAGCTGGAAATCGCAGCGCCTGCGGGGAAGAAGCTGGTGATTACCAAGGCCGTCTATGGACCTGCGGATGGCTCGAAGCCAAAGACGGTGGCCGTCGTCACGGAAAATCCCGGCGAGTTGCTGGCCACGCTGCCGGGCTTCAAGGTCGAGCTCGTGCGCAAGGCGGACGCAGCCACGGAAGGCTCGTGGATCTCCATCACGAAAGATCCCAAGGGCCGCCTGCTCCTCGGCGCGGAACCGAAAGAACCCATCTCACGACTCACGCTCAAGGACGGCAAAGTCACCAAGGCCGAGATCCTCAAAATCCCGCTCAGCGAAGTCATGGGCATGCTCTTCGCCTTTGACAGCCTCTACATCAATGGCCGTGGCAATGGCCCCGATGGCAAGAGTGTCTATGGCCTCTGGCGCTGCACCTCCACCACCGCCGAGGAGGCCTTCGACAAAGTCGAGTTCCTCCGCGAATGGAAGGGCGGCGGTGGCGACCACGGCGCGCACACCATCCTGCTCAATCCCGACAAAAAGCACCTCAACGTGCTCTGCGGAAATTTCGTGGACGTGCCTGCCGATGTGCTGCCCACCTCCCCGCACAAAAACTACGCGGACGATCTCGTGCTGCCGCGCGCCGAAGATGGCAACGGCTTCGGCGCAGGCCGCAAGCCACCGGGCGGCTTCGTCGTCCGCATGGACCCCGACGGCAAGAACTGCGAACTCGTCGCCAGCGGCGAGCGCAACACCTACGGCGTCGCCTTCAATCACGATGGCGAGCTCTTCGGCTTTGACAGCGACATGGAGTGGGACTGGGGCACCCCCTGGTATCGCCCCGTGCGCGTCTATCATGTGACCAGCGGCGCAGACCATGGCTTCCGCGAAGGCGCCAGCAAGTGGCCCGAATATTACCACGATAGCCTGCCCGCCACCGTGACCATCGGCATCGGCTGCCCCACCGGCGTGGGCTTCGGCACGGGTGCGAAATTCCCCGCGAAGTACCAGCGCGCCTTCTTCATCCAGGACTGGACCTATGGCCGCCTCATCGCCGTGCACCTCACGCCGCAGGGCGCCAGCTACGGCGGCACCTGGGAAAACTTCGTGGCCCCGAAATCACTCAATGAAAAATCCGGCAAGACCCCGCTCAATTTGACCGGCCTCACCATCGGCGATGACGGCGCGATGTACTTCACCATCGGCGGTCGCCACACCCAGGGCGCGCTGTTTCGCGTGACCTACGAAGGCTCCGAATCCACCGCACCCGCAGACCTCCACGAAGTCGCAGGCGCTGAATCCCGTACGCTGCGCCACAAGCTCGAATCCTTCCACGGCCACGAAGACGCCGCCGCCGTGGACACCGCATGGCCACATCTCGCCAGCGAAGACCGCTTCATCCGCTACGCCGCACGCATCGCCATCGAAAGCCAGCCCATCAACTCATGGAAGGCACGCGCCTTGGCCGAGACAAACCCCACCTCTGCGCTGACCATCCTCCTCTCCGTCGCACGCCTCGGCGGCACCGAAGCCCAGGGCGATCTCTTCAAAGCACTCGCGAAAATTTCACCCGCGCAGCTCAAGAGCGAAGCCCAGCAGCTTGAGCTCATCCGCATCATCGAAGTCGCCATCAGCCGCATGGGCAAACCCGCCGCTGAAGTCGCCGCGCCCATCATCGCGTTGCTCAGCCCGCTCTACCCCGCGCAGAGCGTCGCGCTCAATCGCGAGCTGTGCCAGACGCTCCTCGCGCTCGATGCGCCCGACACCATCGCGCGCACGCTCAAGCTCCTCGCCGCCGCACCCACGCAGGAAGAGCAGCTCAATTACGTCGTCGCCCTGCGCACCATCACGAACGGTTGGACACCAGAAATGCGCCGCCAGTATTTCGCCTGGTGGGCCCAGAAGCGCAATACGACGCAGCATCCCGAGACCACCCTCAAGTGGTTCACCGATGCCGGCCGCGACTTCAGCGATGGCGCGAGCTTCGGCAACTTCCTCGTCAAAATCCGCCGCACCGCCATGGCCAACGTGCCGCCCGAAGAACTCGCCGCGCTGCAGCCCGTGCTCGATTCCTGGATCGAGCCCGCACCCAAGCTCAAGAAGCCCAAGAAGGACCGCACCTTCGTGAAGAACTGGCAGATGTCAGACCTCATCGGCGATCTCGACAAACTCAGCAAAGGCCGCAACTTCGCGCAGGGCCAGGACGCCGTAAACGGCACCCTCTGCCTCATGTGCCATCGCATCGGCGATGAAGGCGGCTCCGTCGGCCCGGATCTCACCGCCGTCGCCAGCCGCTACTCGCCGCAGGTCATTCTCGAAGCCCTCATCGAGCCCTCGAAAGTCATCTCCGAGCAATACGCCAACACCGACATCACCCTCAAAAACGGCAACTTCTTCACCGGCCGCATTGTGGGCGACACCGATGACAAAATCATCCTCCGCCCCAGCATGCTCGCCCCTGACACCAAGGAGATCAGCAAAGCCGACATCAAGACCAAGGAAACCTCCAAGCTCTCCCCCATGATGCCCGGCCTCCTCAACACCCTCACCAAAGAAGAAATCCTCGACCTCCTCGCCTACTTCCAAGCCGCCGGAAAGCCTGAGGGTGCGGCGTTTAAGAAGTAGCGGCGCATTGCGCGCTACGCGGAAGCTGCATTGCTAGCGGCAGGTTTTTGGAGTGCGGTCGCGCAGATGCAAGGCGCAAGCCTGCATCGGAGCTACCGCTTTCGCAGGGTGAAGAACGCTCTCCTACCCCCGTCTGCCGTCCAGCCCGCAAAAGCAGCGTCGCCCTCAGTCCTGCCTTCCGTACTGGGAGCGCCGACATTTTGTCGGCTCTGGGCGGGTGTCCTTGGTGCATCCATAGGGAATGAAGCTGCGCTGAAAATGCGCCATTCTCTCACCTCGCCACCCCTCCCCTACCCCCCAAAATATGAGTGTTTATGGGTGTCATTACGGTTGGACTTTCGGGTGTTTATGGGTGTATTTGCGGTTTGGGAGCCCCTGATGTTGAAAACAGATTCCATCCACATCACGCCGGAGTTGCTGGCGTTGATAGCAGAAATTGACGAGTTCAAAGGTGCCTGGCGCGCCCTGGGCACCCTGGCCCCTGAGCGCTTGAAGGCT
>NZ_JBIPNG010000035.1:0-26480 GCF_044373815.1 Prosthecobacter sp.
AGCCGGCGCGCCCGCAGTGCTTCAGCGGTCTTCACCCCCAGCGTCCGTTTGCCCGTTTGCGGCGTGGTGTTCTTGATCAGCTGCTGATGAATCGTCGAAGCACCGGAAACAATGTGTCCGCTGCGGCCATTGTCCCAGGCCGCGCGCATGATCGCCAGGAGGTCGACGCCTCCATGCGAGAAGAAGCGTTTGTCCTCCGCCGCGAGCAGCGCATGCACAAGAGCGGGCGGAATCTCCGCATACGTCACCGGAGGCGCGGAACGCGTCCCGTCGTCGTTCAGCAAATGCCGCAGCGGCGTGCCATCACGCGCGAGATAAAGCGTGGAAGATGGCGGCGGCTTGAGCAGCGCTTCCGGCAGCGGCAGCAGCCACGCCCCCCCCCACCAGCCGCCTGCCGCCAGCACGAGCAGGGTTGTGAGAATGGTTTTCCAGCGGCGGAGCATGCGGCAATCAACGCCAGATGGCACTGAAATCCAGAGCCCTGTACTTGCGAAAAAGAGCTTGGTGTCGCATCTTCTGACCATGAGCGCGTCAACTGCCAATCTGAATCCGCAAGAGCTGCGCCCGCTGCTGCACCAAAAACTGGATGCCTTTAGCGATAGCGCCATTGCTGCTGTGAACGAGCTGCTCGTTGAGTTCGAGCGCCGCTGGTTGTTTGCACAGATGAGTGAAGAGGCCGAAGCCGATCGTCTGGCGGGCAAGCATGATGAGGCGCTGATCGAACAAGCGGTGCGCGCTCATCGAGTCAGGCATCCCTATGCCTGAATATGCGCGTGGTTCTCGATACAAATGTGATTTTGCAGGCACGCGCCGCAGGTCACCCATATCATGCAATCTTGCAGGCATGGTTGAACCGCAGGTTCTCGCTGGTCGTTAGTACGGAGATCATGCTGGAATATGAGGAGGTCATCACAGAGAGAGCCGGGGCCGCCCGCTGGAGCATCCTGGAGAAGCTGCTGGATATATCTGACAATGTTGTCCGCGTTTCGCCATCTTATCGCTTTCGCCTGATTCCCGGCGATCTCGACGACAATAAATTCGCCGACGGTGCTGTGGTGGCCGATGCCGAATACATCGTCACAGCGGACAATCACTTTAAGGCAATGCATGGAAGTGGCTTCAAGCCGCAGGTGCTCACGCCGGAAGCGTTCATGACGTTGCTCTGACGCAGACGACTCAGCTTGACCACTCGCATCCACCGCCGCAGCATGCCCACCTCGCATGAACCCGCCGCCAACCATCGCCTGCCTCGGTCCCGAGGGGAGTTTTTCGCATCTGATCACGCAGATGCGTTTTCCCGGCCTCGCGGTCAGCCTGAGGGACAACGTGGGCGATGTGTTCGAGTTCCTTGCCACGAATCCGGACGCACTGGGCATCGTGCCCATCGAAAACTCCTCCGGTGGATTCATCATCGACACCGTGGACCGTCTGGTGGACACCCGCAGCACCTTGTCCATTCTCGAAGAACTCACGCTGGATGTGAAGCTTGCGCTGCTCGGCAGGGCAGGGGAGCCCATCACCTCCATCCATTCCCACGCAATGCCGTTTTATCATGGCGATGATTGGCTCAAGGCCAACTATCCCGATGTGAAGCGCGTGGTGGAACCCAGCACCGCGAAAGCCGCGGAAAAAGCCGTCGCCACTCCGGGAGCCGCCGCCATCGGCCCACGCCAAAACGCCGAGCGCCATGGCCTGCAGATCCTGCACTTCCCCATTGCAGGCGAGGTGCCCAACATCACGCAGTTCTATCTCATCGGGCACGCGGCCAACACACCCGGGCTCGAGCACAACCGCACCGCTCTCATCGTCGAGCTCCCAGACCGCCCCGGCAGCCTGTGCCGTTTCCTCACCCCGTTGAGTGAAAACGACATCAACATGAAGCGTCTCGAATCACGCCCCATCCGCGGCCAGCCGAACAAGTACCGCTTCTACATCGAGATCGAAGGCTCCACCGCCGATCCCCGCGTGCAGAAGGCCCTAAATCAAACACGTGCCGATGGCGCGACGATCCGCAGCGTCGGCTCCTACTCTGCCGATCTTCGCTTTGAATCGTAACGGGGCCATTCCTGGCCCGTCCGGACGCAGAGCCAACAATCATTCTATGAAACACATCCTCACCTGCCTGCTGGCCTTGTCCGTCAGCCTCAATGCCGCACCCACCATCTCCAAACGCGCCAGCGAAATCGACCCGCGTGCCAAGGAGCATCCAGAAATCGATTTCGTCTTCACCGACAAAAAGGGCAAGCCGCAGGACTTCCAAAACGCGAGTGTCGATGTGAAGGTCAAGCCCCAGGGCAAGCTCGTCATCTGGCTCATGGGTCACAGCGCCCCCTTGTTTGAGCGCCTCAACAGCTACGGCCTCCACGCCATCCAGGTGCACTACGCCAACAAATGGTTCGGCATCATCCCACCGGCCCGGCTGAATGACGGCAAGACCCTGGGCGACATCCGTCTCGAAGCCTCGATCGGCGAGGATCGCAGCGACCTCGTCAGCATTCCGCAGCCGGATGGCATCATGGAGCGCTCGTTTCAATTCGTGAAGTGGCTCGCCAAGGAACATCCGGAAGGCAAATGGGGCCAGTTCATCAGCGAAGACGGCAAAGGTCTGCGCTGGGACAAGGTGATCCTGTCGGGCGCATCCCATGGTGCCACGACTTCCGCCCGCTTCGCCAAGCATCAGAAGGTGGATCGCGTCGTCTGCTTCTGCGGCCCTCGTGACAACTTTGAAACCTGGCAGTCTCTGCCCTCAGCCACACCTGCCAACCGCATCTTCGGTTTCAGCCATGTCCTCGATGGTGGCTGGTCCGCCGATCACTACTGCCGCTCCTGGGAGATGATGGGCCTGAATCAGTTCGGACCCATTGTGGATGTCGATATCAGCGCTCCTCCTTTTCAAAACACCCGCCGTCTCATCACCAATGCCGATGTGAAAGGCGACGACAAACGCGCCCACAGCTCTGTGATGCCCGGTGGCGCGGCGGTGAAAGACAAGGATGGCAAGTTCATCCACGAAGCCGTCTGGCAGTATCTCTTCAATCACCCGGTCGATAAAACCGGCTCCCCAACACCCGCCGACCCCGACTGTGTGAAGGATCAGCGCAAATAATCCCGTTAATTCACGCCCAACTCAATCCTCCAACCCGCTCACTTATGCTGCTCTCGCTTCGTCCCCTCTCCATTGCCGCCGTGTTCAGTCTCGGCTCCCTTCTGAATGCTGCTGACAATCCTTTCATCGGCCGCTGGGCACTCACCATCCCTGGCGGCGGCGCAGGCTGGCTCGGCGTGGAGTTCAAAGAAGGCGCCCTCAGCTCCAGCGTCCTCTGGGGCGGCGGCAGCGTGGTGCCAACCACCAGCACCAAAGTCGATGGCGACACACTCATCGTGACCCGCGAGCAGAAGAACAAGGAAGGCAAGCTGGCTGCCATCGAAACGATCACGGCCAAGGCCGAGGGCGAAGTTTTGAAACTCACCACTTCCAAGAAAAATGCGGAAGGCAAAGAGGTCGGCAAGGCCCAGGAGTTCGCTGGAAAGCGCATCGCTGATGTGCCGCCGGCACCTGATCTCGCCAAAGTGAAATATGGCACCCCCATCCAGCTCTTGAACGGCAAGGACCTCACCGGCTGGCGTTTGCTGAAGGAAGGCGTCGATAACGGCTGGAGCGTCGTCGATGGCATCCTGCAAAACCGCGTGGTGAAGGCCAAGGACAAGCACTTCGGCAATCTTCGCACCGACGCTGAATTCGAAGACTTCAATCTGAAGACCGAAGTGCGCACGCAGGAAGGCAGCAACAGCGGCATCTACCTCCGCGGCATCTATGAAGTGCAAGTCATGGAAAGCTTCGGCCAGCCGCTTGATTCACATCACATGGGCGCGCTCTACAGCCGCATCACCCCAAGCGTGGCCGCTGAGAAGCCCATTGGCGAATGGCAGACCCTCGACATCACCCTCGTGGACCGCCACCTCACCGTGATCCTCAATGGCAAGACCATCATCGACAACGCATCTGTGCTCGGCTGCACCGGCGGCGCCATGACCAGCGATGAATTCAAACCCGGCCCGATCTACCTCCAGGGAGATCACACCAACGTGGACTACCGCAACATGGTCCTCACCCCGGTGGTGAAGTAACTTGGTTGCCCGCTTTCGTGGGTGTGGGACGGATCAAAAAATTCGTTTCACACCCCCAGGCGTTCTTTCACGGTCTTGATGGCCTTGTGCCGGTTGTCCACGGCCAGCTTTTTGAAGATGTGTTCGTTGTGCCGGTTCACCGTGTGCAGCGTCACATCGAGAATCTGCGCGATTTCAGGGTTGTTCTTGCCCTCGCACACCCAGTGCATCACTTCAGCCTCACGCTCCGTGAGGCCGAGGCTCTGCAGCCGTTCGATGGAAACCTGCAGTGATTCCACACGGCCCAACAGATAGAAACGGTTGTCCCTGCAACGCGCCAGCGAAAGCACGATGCGGTGCCCCTCCTGCTCCATTTCCAGCGGAGGAAAGATGTTCTCATTTTCTTCGGCCAGCTGCTGCAGCCAGTGGCGTACGGTTGGGGGCAGAAAATAATGCGGGGCTCCGGGAGCACGCTCCAAAGATTTGCCAAAAAACCAGTGGGCCGCTTTGTCGCCTTCGAGAATCTCTCCCTGTTCCGTGACGATCAGGAGTTCGCATGCAGCCGAAGAGAGTGGCGCATCGCTCATGGTCTGAGGCGCAAGCTCCGTGGTCTTGCCCATGATGGAGCTGTGATGCGGCGCAGGCTGTGACGAGTTGGAGAAAAGGAGCCGTTGATTGGCGATGCGGATTTCATCTCCGTTCTTCAGCCGGCGCGCACAGCTGATGCGCAGGCCATTGACGATGACCCCATTGCGGCTGCCCAGGTCATTGATCCACCAGTCGTCATTCAAATTCATCAGCACCGCGTGGCGTCGTGAAGCCTGCACATTGCTGATGGGAATATCGTTGTCCGAACGACGGCCAATGAAGCAGGGGCCCAGGAGTGTGTACACGCCTCCACTCCACTTCAATAAGGCTGGTTGTTCCTTCATCCCGGCATTCACTGGCATGCAGGATTTTGCGCAGGAGCATGCGATGTGCAACGCGGGTGAAAAAAAGTTACGTATTGGCAGGTCTGCCAATAGCGCGTTTTTCGGTTCAGTTCGATGCGTGTGCTTGTTCACCCCTGCACTCATGAAAACCGATGTTTTGGAACCCATCCAGACACGCTCGTCGAGAGCGTGTTCTGCATCTGGCAGTGCTGCCAAAAGAATTCCCTGTGCTTCCAGCGTGACCAGCACGCAGCGTCCGTTTTGCATGCTCTGCGTCCATTGTCCGAAGTGTCTGGAAAATCCGCACACGGTCAGTTGTGACCTCTGCGCCGGATGCCGCGCATGCTCCATGCATGGCAGGGGCTGCTGAGTTCGGGAGAGTTTGTGTCAGAAAGCAGGTGGGCGGTTCGTTTTAAATAACAACCACCAAACCTATGAACACGATCCCTGCACCTCAACGAGGACAGGCGGCTTCGTTTCAGCAAGCCGCCACCGCTCACAACGCCGAAGCGCGTTTCGTCACCCGCAATCTCCATCGCGTCTGGCAGTTCCGACGCATGAAGGCCACCTTCCTTAGGCCCTTCCGTCAGGCCCTGCGTCCGCTGCTCGTCTGGCTGCGACAGGAGCACATTTTTGTGGAGAGCGGCCAGCATGGCACCGCTCCTGTCGGGCTCCATTTGAAGCAGTTCGGCTGGGAAACCATCGCGCTGAGCATCATCCTCGGCCCGCTCGCCTTCATCATGCTGCTGCCAATGCTCATCGTCATCTTCCCCGTCGCTGTGCTCATCGGCTGCGGTGCTGTCGCGGCATCTGCCCTGCAAGCCGACGCTGAGGATGCGCAGCATCACACGCTGACCTGGCACGCCATGAATTGAGCCTGCCTCAGCCGTTCGTCTTCTGCTTCTTCATCACCCGATACACCAGCCATGCGGCGATGTTGATCACCGCCATGGCAGCGAGGAGTTGTGTGAGCGTCGTCGCGAGGTCGCCTTTGCCCAATCCGCTGCCCACGAGGCTGAAGGCCACATTCAGTGGCAGGTAGCCCAGCAGCGTGCCCAGCAGAAAACGCGTGTGCTTCACCGGCGTCATGCCCAGCAGCACGTTCAAAACAAGTCCGGGCACCATCAGTTGCCGCACCCAGAACACCCGCAGCACCGAAGGCTTTTTCAGCAATTTTTTGAGCCAAGGCCATTTTTCCGCCCGCGATTCAACCGCTCTTCGGAACCCATGGCGTGATAAGATAAAAGCTCCATATGACCCTAGGGTCGATGAGACCAGCGAGAGAACCAACCCTTCACCAAAGCCAAACACCAGCCCGGCGGCAGCACACAGCGGCAGACGCGGCACACCCAGCATCACGGTTCCGGCACACGCGATCATGAAGATCGCATGGGCTCCCCAGCCAAATTGGCGCACCATCTCTTTCCAAGTCTGCACATTCGTGATCCACGCCTTCAAACCTGTGAAATGCGCCAGCGCCATGAAAGCAGCCACCAGCAGCACCGCAAACAGCACCTGGCGCGTCTCCTTCCCCAGCGCACGCGAGGTCTCCTGCTCCACCTCGCTCGTGATGGAGACATCCAGCTCTTCAGGCTCTGCTGCAGGCTCGTCCGTGGTCGCCATTATTGCAGCTTCCAAAGTTTCGCGTCACTGCGCACGTAGATCGCCCCGCCGGAAACCGCCGGAGTCGTCAGCACAGTTTCCTTCAGCTCAATTTCCTTCAACACCTTGCCTTCGGGTGCCTTGGGATCAATCACCTGAAAAATACCACGCTCATTCACGATGTAGATCCGCTTGCCAGCCGCCACAGGTGAGCCGCTGAAGGGCCCCTTCATGCGCAGCTTCCACGCTTCATCACCATTCTTGACGCTCGCTTTGATCAGCACGCCCGCGCCATTCACCACATAGATGGAGTCACCCAGCACCAGCGGACTCGCCGTTCCGGGATTCAGCTTCTCATTGCGCCACAGCTGCGTCACCGAGCCTTTCTCCGGCGCCAGCGCCGTGATGCCATGAGACACCGCATACAGCGTCTCGCCTGAGCCCACGCTCGAAGGAATCGTGCTCGCCCCGTCGCTGTAATCCCACACCGTCTTTCCCGTCGCCGGGTCCACCGCCAGGATCCCCTTGCTCGACTGCAGGGCCACCGTGTTCTTCCACACCGTCGCGCTCGTCCAGTTCGCCGCCTTCGGCCGTTCCAGCTTCCACTTGTTGCGGCCGGTCGCCACATCCAGGCCTGCTGCGAAAGACTCGCTGTCATTCTCGCTCTGCACCACCAGCGTCCCATCCATCACCACCGGCGACTGCGACATCCCCAGGCTGTTGCTCGCATTCGCATAATCAAACGTCAGCCCGCGCAGCCACAGCAGATTCCCGTCGAGATCAAAGGCAAACAGGTCGTTCGAGGAAAACAGCGCAAACACCCGGTCCCCATCACTGCACGGCGTGTTCGCCGCCACGCACGTTTTGTTGTGCGTCATCGTGCGTCCCGTCGTGCGCATTGCACGCTCCCAGCGCTTCGTGCCATCCGCCGCATTGAAGCAAAACACATGCAGCGTTTCCTGCCCCGGCCCGCTGGAGCACGTCACAAACACGCGGTCTCCCACCACGATCGGTGCTGAAAGCCCACGCCCCGGCAGATCCGCCGACCACGCCACCTTCAGGTCATCCCCGGGCGTCTTGGCCTCCGTGGAAACCGCCGTCGCATTCGGCCCGCGAAACTGCAGCCAGTCGGCATGCACCACACCCGTTGCCAGGCACATCATCAAACACATCGAAATCGTCTTCATGGTCATTATCGAGGTTAAAAATTACTTCGCAGCCAGGATCGCCGTACCCGTCGCATCACACACCCGCAGCTGGAATTCCCACTCCACCGTCCACTGCTCAGTCTGCTCGTTCTGGCAGCACTTTACCAAGATCGTGTTCTTCCCCTTCTTGAGCTGGCACGGCAGTTTGTACTGATCCAGCTTCGCGCCGCGGTGATACTCATCACGCGCAAACAGCAGCTCTCCGTTCAGCCACACCTTCCAGCCATCCTTGCAGCCGATGCGGATCTCCGCCGGGCGGTCCTCCGTGCTAAAAAAATCCGTCGCCGCATAGCCCACCACGCTCTTCTCCATGCCAAAGGGCTTGTTAAAGTCGATCTTGCCGTACTCCTCCGTGCTGGTGAAGTCCACCCACTTCGCCTCCTTCGTCTTGCCTTCATAGACCGCATCAAACTTCAGCTCCTTCTCAGGCGGATACACCGTGTCGAACCCTGCGCGATCCGCATTGCTGAACGGCGCGATCATCTTCCAGCTCATCAAAAATCCGAAATGCTTCGGAAGGTCCACCTTCTGGTCCAGGACGCGCAGCTTTTTTGCCAGCACCTTGATCTGGTCCTCATCCCGCGCACCGCCCAATCCCTTGCCATAGGCCACGATCGCCGCTGCATTATCCTTCTTCTCCAGCGCCGCATCACCCGCCTCGATCAGCTTCGCCACCGGATGCCGCCGCAGGTCCGAGCTCGGATCCTCCAGCAGCGTCGGCGTCAGTTCTTCCGCCAGCTTCTCGTCTGCCCGGTGGATCAGATCAAACGCCACCACCCGCGCACCCGGGCTGTTTTGGGTGTTCTTCAAAAACGTCACCAGCGCCGGCACCGGCAGCTTCTTCGCCTTCAGCGCCGCATCCGCGATCACACCCACCGCCGCACGCAGCCAGTTTTCCGCCAGCGGATTCGCCCCGTTCATGCCCTTCAGCACCTCCGGCAGCGTCGCCGCATCCGCCTTCACAATCTCCTGCCACGCCTTCCCCGCCGCTTCATTTCCCTGACCTTCTTTCCCCACCGCACGCAGAGCTTCGATGGGTTTCGACAAATCCTCCACCGCCTGCAAAGACACAGCGGAGAGGGCAAACAACGAGATGAGGCTCAATTTCATAGGCAGACGGTCAAGCTTTCACAAAGAACGCCCCACGCCAAGCCGGAGTTTCGTTCCCAATGGCAAAGAGTTCGTTGCTTTACCCTGAAGCACCCCCGCCGTTGCGATCTCTGGGCCGTCACCCCGCCTGCGCCCTCGACACTGGGCAATTCATCGCCACAGTGCGCGCCCCCTTTCCCTCATGCTCTCCGTTTCCAATGTCAGCAAAACCTACGCCGGCCGCACTTTGTTCAGCCAGGTGTCGTTTCACATCAACCGTGGCGAAAAAATCGGCCTCATCGGCCCCAATGGAGCCGGCAAATCCACGCTCTTCTCCCTCCTCCTGCGTGACACCACCCCGGATGATGGCCAGGTCGTGATGGAGCGCGGCATCACCTTCGGCTTCCTGCCGCAGGAGAGCGCCCCCATTGAAGACGTCACCGTGCTGGAACTCGCCACCGGTCATGTGGACGAGCATCAACGCTGGGAGATTGAGCCCAAGGCCAAGCGCATCCTCAGCGGCCTCGCATTCCGCGAGTCTGACTTCGAGCGCAATGCCCGCACTCTCAGCGGCGGCTGGGTCATGCGCGCCCATCTCGCCCGCCTCCTCGTCCAGGAGCCCGATCTCCTCCTGCTCGACGAACCCACCAACCATCTCGACCTCGAATCCCTCATCTGGTTCCAGAGCTACCTCCAGAGCTACCCGGGCGCCATCCTCATGATTTCGCATGACCGCGAATTCCTCAATGCGCTCTGCGACAGCATCCTCGAAGTCGCCCATAGCAAGATCACCCGCTACACCGGCAACTACGACGACTACCTCCGCGAAAAATCAGCCCGCATGGAGCAGCTCCAAGGCGCCTACGACAATCAGCAGCGCGAACTCGCCAAAATGCAGGCCTGGGTGGACCGCTTCAAAGCCAAGGCCAACTTCGCCTCCCGCGCGCAGGACAAGGCCAAGATGATCGACCGCATCGAAAAGGTCGATGCCCCCATGGCCGATGCCAAGACCGTCAAGTTCCGCTTCCCGCAGCCCCTGCGCAGCGGCCAGCGCGTCATCCGCGTGAAGGGCGTCGATTTTGCCTATGGCACACAGCCCATTTACACCGGCCTCGATCTCGAAATGGAGCGCGGCCAGTGCACCGTGCTCGTCGGCCCGAACGGTGCCGGTAAATCCACCCTCCTCAAACTCCTCGCCGGAGCACTCACACCGCAAGCAGGCACCTACGAACTCGGCCACAACGTCAAACTCGGCTACTTCGCCCAGTATCGCGGCGATGTGCTCAACATGAAGCACACCGTCCTGCAGTCCGCCATGGACCTCCCCAGCCGCCCTGGTGAAAACATGTGCCGCACCCTCCTTGGCTCCTTCCTCTTTCACGGCGATGATGTGTTCAAGCCCGTCGGCGTTCTCAGCGGAGGTGAAAAATCCCGCCTAGTTCTCGTGCGCCTCCTGCTCGATCCACCGAACTTCCTCCTCATGGATGAGCCCACGACCCATCTCGACATGGGCAGCATCGATGCCCTCATCGGTGCGCTTGAGCAATACGAAGGCACCCTCGTCTTCATCAGCCATGACGTGCACTTCATCCGCCAGATGGCCAAGCAAGTCCTGCACGTCAGCGCCGGCGTCATCACCCCTTACGCCGGCGACTACCAGTACTACCTCGACAAGTCCAAGGCCGGCTCCGCCCGCGAGGCCCTCACCGCCACCTTGCACAACGCCCAGCCCACCTCCTATAGCGCCGCTCCCGCACCGAAAGAGGCCAAGAGCAAGCAGCAGCGCCGTGCCGAAGCCGATGCACGCAATGCCTACAGCAAGGCCAAGAAGGAGCTCGATCTGCGCATCTTCAAAATCGAGCAGGAGCTCGCCACCCTCGACAAGCGCAAGCACGAGATCGTGAACCTCCTCCAGGAAGAAGCCACCTATGCCGACGCCGCTCAGTTCCGCCTCCTCAGCGCCGAACTGGAAGCCGTCGAAACCAAGATCCCCAAATTCACCACCGAGTGGGAAAAAGCCACGGAGGAGCTGGAAAAACTGGTGCCAGTCGACTCAAAGTAGCCTTGAATGACACCCGCCCCCTCGAAATCGTTTGCGAGTCGTAGGGGGCTGTGTTTTACCCGGCTGGGTGAACTTGTCTTCCCACGCACTGTGTCTTCGGCTTGGTCTGCTGCTGCTTTCGGTCAGCCTGATCGCCTGCTCAGATCAAAGTGTAGCCTACATTCGTCGTCCGATTCCCGGTGGGAGCGGCTACTGGGTTGAGCGGATCGTGGTGAAAAAGAAACAGCCTCCGCCACGGGATCGGAAAGCTTCTCGACTTCTGGCTCCCGCCGTTGATGAGGGCCAGTGGAACGGCGACTCCCTGGTCGGACCACCTCGAATGGTCATTCGCCTGAGCGAGCAGAAGATTTACTTCTACAAGGCCGGCCAGCTCGCCGGCATCTCGCCGATCTCGTCAGGTCGTGAAGGCATGGCCACCAGAGCTGGCAATTTCGCCGTCATTGAGAAAGACATCGATCACGCTTCTTCATTGTTTGGCGATTACATCAGCCGGGACGGCACCGTCTTGAAGCGTGAGATCGACGTTCGCAAAGACCCCCGCCCGCCCGGTGCCTTGTTTGACGCCGCCAAAATGCCTTACTTCATGCGCATCACCGGTGCCACCGGCATGCACGAAGGCTATCTCCCCGGCTACCCCGCTTCCCACGGCTGCATCCGTCTCCCGCGCCGCATGGCGGAAATTTTTTACCACGAGTCCTCCGTGGGCACACCTGTGAAGATTGTGCCCTGAAGTCCGGCGGCAAAGCTCAGATCGCGGTGCTGATCTGCGCGTCCTGGCTCAGCGAGACCAGTCTCTCAAAGTCCACCTGGTGCGCCTGATCCTCGACATTCTTTCGCATCACTTCCAGTCCCGCTTTGAACGACTCGCTCAAGGCGGGCACGTCCAGAGTCCGGTGGTAGTGGATGTAGATCACCGCTTCACGCAAAAGGAAGAAGTGCTTGAGCTGCAGTGCGTCAATGGCTGCCAGCGGGCCAGCCTTTGCATAGCCTCTCCACAGCCCCGCCCATAGTGGCGCGATGCGGTCATTCAGCCCTTCATCCGCAAACTGGTTGAGAACCCTGCAGTAGATCGAGTCATACAATATCGTCGCAAAATCCTGCACAAAGTGCCCTTGCTCGCAGTTGTCGAAGTCGAAGATCCACAGATGGTCATCATCCAAAAAACAGTTTCCCAGGCAGGCGTCAGCATGAATGAGTCCAAAGGAGCCGGGAGCCGCCGGCAGTAGCCGCAGCTTCTGCATCAGATCCTTGAGGCTCTTCATAAATCCCGGTGAAACTCGCCCCCGCAGGTCTGCCACATCCTCATTCAGCAGACGTGACTCATGCCATGGCGCTCTCGTTTCTGCGGCATGGCCTGCAGGCAGCTTCAGCGCATGAGAATGCAGCTGGGCCAGCAGTCCGCCGAGCTTCTCATAGATCGGCGGTGCGATGTCAGACGGCATGATCTTGCGTCCTGGAGCATGCTCAAAGCACGTCACAATATAAACGGTGCCTTCGGCGCTCAGAGTCACACAGGTTTGGCCATTCAGGGCCGGGATCGGCCTGCAGACCCGGACACTCTGCGCTGCGAGAAATTCGATCCAGGCCAGTTCGGCCTCCACTTGGGCGCAGCTCCGGTGCCTTCCTGTGGAGATGCGCAAAATGCACCTTCTGTCATCACGTCGGCATAGATACACATGGTTCTGGTTGCTGCGCACAAACTCCAGGTCATTGGCCGCCATTCCATAGGGCCGTGCCAGCATTGCCAGATGTTCGTGGGTAATCATGCTGCGGAGGCAGGGCACTCGGTGATGGCCATTCATTGTCAAGTGCTCACGAAGCAGGTCTATTTCCTTCCACGGGCCAATGCAAAACATCGGTTGGTTTGCAATGGCTCGTGGCTTGAACTCGGGTTCTAATGGCAGGGAATGAAAAAACTTGCAGGTGATGAATGCGCTTTTCGAAGGTCTGACGAGCTGGACTCGCAAGTGCTGTCCTACGTCTCGGCCAAAAAGCGTTTCCTCATTCGTGGCTTCTCGCTCTCCTTAGCACTCGTGGCGGGCTCCATTCCCACGCACTGGCTTTGCCCGGCCTCCACGCCGCCTGTTTCAGGAATTCTGGCCGTCCTCGGGGCGGCAATCTTCTCTAGCACCTGCCTCGGGGCCTTTCGCCTGAAGCGGGTACGCTGCCCCTCATGCGGGAAAAACACAGAGCTCAGGGGGCGCCACACAGGCCAGGGCGGTGACGAAGAGGTGATCGCCATCTGCCCTTCTTGCGAAGTTCAGTGCCCCACCGGCATGGTCATATCGGGCTGAGCTAGGCCCCCTCCGTGATCACCGCCTCGATCCGGTAGCCATCCGGATCCATCACAAACGCAGCAAAGTAATCCGGCCCATATTCCGGGTGCAGTCCCGCGCCGCCGTTATCCCTGCCGCCATGCGCCAGCGCAGCCTCATAAAATGCACTCACTGCCTCCCGCGTTGGCGCGGCAAAGGCCACATGAAAACCATCCCCCGGCACGCCCGCATTCTCAGGCCTCAGCTTCAGCGCAAACACATCTTTGCCAGCCTCTGAACCATACCCCACGAAGGTCTCATCCTCCCACACCCGCCCATAACCCAGCGGGGCCAGCACGGCATCATAGAAGGCCCCGGAGCGTGCAATGTCCGTGACGGCGAAGGAGAGATGGTGAAGCATTGCTTTTTCGTGATGCAGTTCGCTGACCACTGGAATGCGCAGAACACGCACACTACGCCACCGTGCAGATCTGCACCCCCTGCTTCAGCGAGGCCAGCTTGTCCGCACGCTTTGGAATGAACTCCTGCCCCAAATACCCCGCATACCCCGTCTCCTGGATTGCCTTGATGATCGCCGGATAATTCAGCTCCTGCGTCTCATCAATCTCCGCCCGCCCTGGCACCCCGCCCGTGTGATAATGCGCAAAGTACTCATGATCCCGCCGGATCGTCGCAATCACATCACCCTCCATGATCTGCATGTGGTAGATGTCGTACAGCAGCTTGAAATGCGGCGATCCGATCTTCTTGCACAAGGCCACGCCCCACGCGCTGTGGTCACACATATAGTCCGGGTGGTTCACCTTGCTGTTCAGCAACTCCATCACCAGCGTCACCCCCAGCTTCTCACACAGCGGCATCAGGCGCTGCAGGCCCTTCGCGCAGTTCTCCAGTCCCTGCTCATCGCTCATCCCATCTCGGTTTCCGCTGAAGCAGATCACCTGCTTGAAGCCCGCCTCCGCGCTCGTCTGCAGCAGCGGCTCATAGGCCTGCACCAGCAGGTCATGATGCTCCACGCGATTCCACCCCTTCGGGATCGGCCCCAGCTTCACGCCGCCGGGTGCTTCAATCGTCGGGTAGCTCACCATCGCGCAGTGCAGCCCATGCTTCTTCACCGTCGCAAAATCCTCCGGATTCAGCAGCTCCACCGACTCCAGCCCGATCTCCTTCGCCGCCGCACAGAAATCTTCCAGCGGGATCTGCTTGTAGCACCACTTGCACACCGAATGCCGCACCTTCCCACCAGCCGCCGCCTTGTCAGCCGCCTCAATCTGCGTCCGCAGCATCGCCGCGATGGCACTGACACTGGCAAGAGTTCCGAACTGACGGCGGGAAAGGTGGTTTGGAGTCATTCCCAAATCCTACACGGATGCCGTGCAGGATTCCAAGCAGAGAATCGTGAGTGGCACGAATCGGCAGTCAGTGACTGTCGAACTTTATAGCCTCACCGGCACCCCACGCGCCCCCAGATACTTCTTCACATCCCCCACCGTATACTCACCAAAGTGGAAAATGCTCGCCGCCAGCACCGCGTCAGCCTTCCCGTCTCTCAAGACATCCACCATGTGGTCAATGTTCCCTGCGCCACCACTGGCGATCACCGGAATCGTCACCGCCTCGCTCACCGCTTTGGTCAGCCCGATGTCATAGCCATTCTTCGTGCCATCCGAGTCCATGCTCGTCAGCAAAATCTCACCGGCGCCGCGTCGGCACACCTCTGCGGCCCACTCCACCGCATCCAGCTCCGTCGCATTGCGGCCTCCATGCGTGTAAACTGTCCATGAGCCATTCGCATTGCGCTTCGCATCAATCGCCACCACCAGGCACTGGCAACCAAAGGCATTCGCCGCCTCATCAATCACCTGCGGCGTCTTCACCGCCGCCGTGTTGATCCCCACCTTGTCAGCACCCGCCAGCAGCATTTCGCGCATGTCGGCCACGGTGCGGATGCCACCACCCACGGTCAGCGGCATGAAGCAGCTCGCCGCCGTACGTGCCACGACATCCACCATCGTCTTGCGCTCCTCATGGCTCGCCGTGATGTCCAGAAACACCAGCTCATCCGCCCCCTGCGCATTGTACACCTGCGCGCATTCCACCGGATCACCGGCATCGCGCAGATGCAGGAACTTCGTGCCTTTGACGACACGTCCTTCCTTCACGTCCAGACAGGGGATGATGCGCTTGGTCAGCATAATGAAAATGGGATACGCCGAAGAAATCAAAAAGGGAAAAAATCAGAGAACTTCTTCTCCGATTTTTTCTCCTCGTTTCCTTCTTTCGGCTAAACCTCAGCCCAAAGCAGAGGAAACCATTGTTTCCAGTTTCACGATGTCCTTCGCGAAGTTGCGGATGCCTTCAGCGGTCTTTTCAGTCGCCATGGCGTCTTCGTTGAACAACCAGCGGAAGGTCTTCTCGTCGCTGCCGATCTTCTCGATCTTCAGGGACTTCGCATTGTCCGCATTAAGCTTCTGCGTCAGGGACTCTTCGCTTGCCGCCAGTTCACCCAGCAGACCTGGGCTGATGGTCAGCAGGTCGCAGCCGGTGAGTTCAGTGATCTCGCCCTTGTTGCGGAAGCTGGCGCCCATCACCTCGGTCTTGTAGCCGAAGTGCTTGTAGTAGTTGTAGATCTGCGTCACGGACTGCACGCCCGGATCTTCAGTTGGGGAGAAATCCTTGCCGGTGCTCTTCTTGTGCCAGTCGAGGATGCGGCCAACGAAAGGAGAGATCAGCTTGATGCCGCCTTCGGCGCAAACAACTGCCTGCGCCAGGCTGAAAAGCAACGTCAGGTTGCAGTTGATGCCTTCCTTCTGCAGCACTTCAGCGGCTTTGATGCCTTCCCAGGTGGAAGCGATCTTGATCAGGATGCGCTCACGACCGATGCCAGCCTTCTCGTACATGCTGATCAAATGACGTGCTTTGTCGATGTTGGCCTGCGTGTCGAACGACAGGCGGGCGTCCACTTCCGTGGAAACACGACCCGGGACGATCTTCAAAATCTCAAGGCCAAAGGCCACCACCAGGTTGTCCATCACGGCGTCCACGCCGCCGGATTTGCCATCAGCCACAGCCTTGTCGAACAGCGATTTGTACTCAGCCTTCTGCGAAGCCTGGAGGATGAGGGAAGGATTGGTCGTGGCGTCCTGGGGCTTGTAGGCCTTCATGGCTTCGAAGTCGCCGGTGTCGGCCACTACCACGGTGTGCTGCTTGAGCTGATCGAGCTGGGTCATAGTCTGGGGGTTTTGGGGGTATGAGAGTAAAGGCTGTACAGGGTTAATCAAGCGCAAGGAACCGCACGCAGATGCTCCCCGGGACGTTCACCTTCGTGCCGGTGAAGGTGAGCTTGCCGCTGTCCTGGTCCACCTTGAAAAGCGCTGCCGTGGCGCTGTCCTGATGCGCGGCGATCAGCCACTTCCCAGTCGGGTCCAGGCAGATGTTCCGGGGGATCTTGCCTTCCACAGGCACGTTTTGCAGCAGCGTCAGCTTCCCAGTGGCAGGATCACAGGCAAACACGGCGATCGTGTCATGCGTGCGGTTGGAAACATACACCACGCGGCCATTCGGATGCGCCACCGACTCAGCCGTGCTGAGGCCCTTCATTCCACGATCCGCTTCCGGCAGCGTGGAGACAGTTTCCACCTCGGTCAGTGCGCCCTTTTCGGCATCATAGGCAAACACCGTCTCGGACATCCCCATCTCGTTGTTCACAAAGACAAACTTCCCGCTCGGGTGAAACGCCAGGTGGCGCGGACCGCCGCCTGCGGGTGTTTTGGCAAAGGGCGGCTCATTCGGCGTCAGCTTCCCGCTGGCCGTGTCCACCTTGTAGATCAGCACCTTGTCCAGCCCCAGGTCACAGGCGAAGGCAAAGCGGTTGTCCGGGCTGAAGTTCACCGAATGCGCATGTGGTCCCGCCTGCCGCTTCGGGTCAGCGCCTGAGCCCTCATGCTGGAAGAAGCTCGCTTCCGGAGAGACCGAGCCGTCCTCCTTGATAGCAAAAGAACCGATGCTCCCGCTGCCGTAGTTCGCGATCGTCGCCATCTTTCCCGTCTTGTCCACGCTCACATGGCATGGGCCCGCTCCCGCCGTCGCAGCCTGATTGATCAGCGTCAGTTTGCCGCTTTTTGAGTCGATCCCAAACGCACTGATCCCCCCCGCCTTCTTGCCATCGGCACTCGTCACATCTCCGCAGGCATACAGATACTTCTTCGAAGGATGGATCGCCAGAAAGCCCGGGTTGCCAGCCTCCGCTGCTAGCTGAGGCTCCGTCAGTTCTCCGGTCGCCGTGTTAAACCGGGACACATAAACCCCCTTGCTCCCATTCTTCGCATTGGTGTTAGTGCCAAAGTAGACGAGGAAATTTTCCCCGGCGATGGCTGTGGTGGTGAGGGCGGCAAAGGCAAAGGCGATGGAGGCTCGGGTCATGGTGCCCCGATGCTGACGGCGTGTGGCTGCCCGGTCAAGCCCTCACTGCGGCGGCTGCATGAACGGATTTCATCCCGTCAATTTGTTAACTTGCTCCTTCATGAGGACCGCGCATCTTCCGTGCCATGAAACCGTCCCTGTTTCTTCTCGCCGCCCTTTTGCTGATGCTCCCTGGCTGCAGTGGGTTCCAACCCGTCAAGCTGGAGCACGATATGGATAAAGAGAAGCCCCTCGACTACCGCGAAGGCGACTGGATTCCGAAGAACACCTAAAGTAGCCATCTCGCTCCGCGAGATGAACCGAGGGCTGCTTCAAGAGCCCGGGTTCTCGCTTTGAAGCGCCGGCCTCGGAGCGCGGAATTTATTCCGCAGCACTCCGCCACATGCCGAAACCCGCATTTCATGCTCCCTGCGCATCCAGGATCAGCATGGCTACGCGAAGCTTTCCCTGCTCTTGCCCTCCCTCACCTCTCCGCTCGCGGGATCCTAAACCGCTCAATGCCCATAGGTCACCGCACCTCCGGCCAATTTAAAATTCTCAGTTTTCAGTTCCCAGTTTGCAATTCCCACACGCGCCGGCCACGCTCTCCGCCGCCTTGAACTAAGCGCCATTCGCATTACGCCCGCATTTGACCGCGCCCGCCGTCCTCGCCACGGTATGCCCACCTATGCAACCCGCCTGGTTCCACGTCGAAAACGAAGCTGACATCCCATCGCCCGCGCTCCTCTTCTACCGAAAGCGCATTGAGCACAATCTGGCCCTCATGCTCCAGATTGCCGGCGATCCCAAACGCCTGCGTCCCCATGTGAAGACGCACAAGACGGCGGAGATCATGGCCATGCAGATCCGCCTCGGCATCACGCGGTTCAAAACCTCCACGATCGCCGAGGCCGAAATGTGCGCCGCCGTGGGCGCCACAGATGTTCTCCTCGCCATGCCCTGCGTCGGCATCAATGCCCATCGCCTCGCCGATCTCGCGGCCAAGTTCCCGGAAACCCAGTTCTCCAGCATCGCCGATGCCGAGGAAACCATCACCTTCCTCGCCTCCGCCGCCCAGCAGCACAATGTCACTCTGGGCGTTTACATCGAGATCGACTGCGGCATGGGCCGCACCGGCATCGTCCCCAGCGATGAAGCCGCCATGCTCGCCCATGTCATCAAAGACACCCCCCGCCTCCAGTTCTGCGGCATCCATTGCTATGACGGCCACATTCACGACGACAGCCTCGACGTCCGCCGCGAGCGCTGTGACGCCGCCTTCGAGTCCGTCCTCCAGTTCCGCTGCCGCTTGCAGGGGGAAGGCATCATCGTCAAAGAACTCGTCGCCGGTGGCTCTCCCACCTTCGGCATTCATGCCACGTATCCGGACCGCACCCTCAGCCCCGGCACCACCGTCCTCTGGGACTTTGGTTATGGCGACAAATACCCCGCCGATCTGCCCTTCCAGCCCGCCGCCGTGCTCCTCACCCGCGTCATCAGCAAGCCCGGCAAAAACCGCATCACCCTCGACCTCGGCCACAAATCCGTCGCCCCCGAGAATCCGCACCCCCGCGTCCGCTTCGAAGAACTGCCCGACGCCACCGTCGTCATGCAGAGCGAGGAGCACCTCGTCCTCGAAACCGAGCGCGCCCACGAATTCACCATCGGCCAGGCCCTCCACGGCATCCCCCGCCACGTCTGCCCCACCGTCTCCATGCACGGCGAAGCCTACATCATCGACGGCTTCAAAACCACCGAACGCTGGCCCATCACCGCACGTAACCGGCTGATCACCGTGTGACATGTGACACTTGTTCGTTCGTGGGATGGGTGTGGCGATAGCCCACCCGTCTCTGAGCGCGTGATCAATACACGTCCGCTCCAGAAGTCCGACCTCAGGAATTGTATCGGCGTTTAGACACCATCACACCGAGAACCCAGCGTGATGTAGTCCGCACATTCCATGTGCGGTTCGGCGCCCTTCAGCAAACAGCGCCATCGATTCACAGACCAGGTCCCATTGACAGGACCATCTCTAACTTGCCTTTCCCTTTCCGTGTATTCCGTGTATTCCGTGGTTCAATCTCATGCACCACTGGCTCCTCAAATCCGAACCCGACGTCTTCTCCTTCGACCACCTGAAGCAGCGCCCGAAGAAAACGGAACCTTGGAACGGCGTGCGCAATTACCAAGTCCGCAACATGATGCGCGACCAGATGGCCATGGGAGACCTCGGCTTCTTCTACCACTCCAGCTGCGACGTCCCCGGCATCGCCGGCATCGTGAAGATCGTCAAAGAAGCCTATCCCGATCACACCCAGTTTGACCCCTCCTCCGAATACTTCGACAAGGGCAGCAAACGCGAAGACCCCCGCTGGCTCATGGTCGATGTGAAATGGGAGGCCGACTTCAAAACCTTCGTCACCCTCGACATGCTCCGCGCCGACCCCAAGCTCGCCGACATGCTCATCCTCCGCCGCGGCAACCGCCTCTCCATCACCCAGGTCGAAACAAAACACTGGGACCGCATCTGCAAGCTCGGCGGCCTTTAACGCGACAGCTTTTGGAGTGCGGTCGCGAAGATGCAAGGCGCAAGCCTGCATCGGAGCTACCGCTTTCGCGGGGTTTTGGGCGTGTTTCGGCCACAACCAGCCGTCCGGCATGTGGATGGGTGCTTTCGCGCAGCTTGGTGGTTTTCGCACGCCATCCGGCGGAAGCAGCGCTCGTACTTCGCTCCCCGGTCGCACTCCCAAACACTCACGCGCCATCCTCAGTCTACTTGTTCACCACCAGCTCCGTCACACTCACTGTGCCATAGCTGAAGCCCACACTGAGATTCGTCTTCGCGCGCGCAATCGACGCATGCTCATACGTCTTCGTGAACTCCCCCACCTTGACCGTCGCCTTCGTTCCCCTCAGCTCCACACTGACCATGGTCCACCCGTCCGTTTTGAGCTTCACCGCAGCCTCATTCCCCAGCGAGATCGACTTATGATCATTCTCCTCCGGCGGGAAAGCGCGCACGCCCATCCCAGCCTGACCGAAAACCAGCCGGAACACATGCCCCTCCGCACCATTGGCCGTGAAGACGACCATCTTGTTCGCCGCATCCGGTTTGACCGCAAAATGGATCACCGCATCCGTGTAAGCGAGATCATAAAACAGGATTGGCCCATGATCCTTGTTCTTCTCGTACAGGGCATCGTCCTGCGTGCAGGTCGCGCTGCCTTCGGCGAATTTCCATTCACCCCGTGAAGCACGGCGACCTTCGAAATCAGGCAGAAGAAAGTCATCCTTCAGCAGCGGCGCATCTGCCGCGAAGGATGCAGTGGCAAGGAGCAGAAACAGGGCGGTCTTCATGGCAGTGTCTTGGCAATCTTGTTAAAACCTTCGCGCACCGTGCCATCAGCACTGATGAGCGGCTGCGGATGCCCCACCCGGCCCAGTTCACGCACGCCCGGCGCATCCTTCGTCTTGTCACCCAGATCAGCCCTCATCGTCTCCGCCTGCTTTTTTAGCTGCGCCACAATGTCAGCATGCTCCGTCGCCACGTTCTTCGCTTCGCCGATGTCATCATCAAGATTGTACAGCTCGCCTTTACCAAGGTGCAGCTTCCACGGCCCACTGCGCACCGCCTGCAGGTTGAAGCCGGCATAATAGTAGAACACATCATGCCCGGTGGCCTTCTTCTGCCCGAGCAGCACAGGCGAAATGTCCTTGCCATCCAGCTTGAGTTCACCAACGCTCTTGCATCGCGCCAGCGCACCAAAAGTCGGCAGCCAGTCCATGTGCGCGGTGATCTCATTCGTCTTCGAACCCGCAGCGATCTTCCCTGGCCACCACGCAATCGTGCACACGCGGATGCCACCCTCAAGCGTGCTCCCCTTGCTTCCTCGCAGCGGCGTGTTGTCCGCGCCCTGGTTCAGCGGGCCCCCATTATCACTCGTGAAAATAACCAGCGTGTTCTCGTCCAGCTTCAGTTCGCGCAGCGTGTCCAGCACCTGGCCCACAGACCAGTCCACCTCCATCGCCCAGTCCTTCTGCAGGCTGATGCCTGACTTGCCCATGAAGTCCTGATGCGGGTAGTGTGGGAAATGCACCGCATTGTGCGGCAGGTAGAGAAAGAACGGCTTCTTCTGATGCTCGCGGATGAACTCCACCGCACGCTCCGTGTAGCGGCGGGTAAAAGTGTGCTGCTGCTCGGCTTTCACGCGTTCCACCACGTTGTGGTTCTCGATCAGCGGCAGCGGCGGCTGCGCCGGTCCCTTGATGCCCGTCTCCGGCTCAGCATCGGCCTTGGCAGCTCCTGCTTTCCCTTTGCCCTTGGCGCCAGCTTTCGGCAGTGGCTGGTCAGGATTGCTCTTCGATCCCTCCGCTCCCGGCCCCATGTCGTTCGAATAAGGAATGCCGTAGTAGCTGTCGAATCCCTGATTGGTCGGCAGAAATTCCGGCTGGTCGCCCAGATGCCATTTGCCGATGCACGTAGTGGCGTAGCCCGCGCCCTTCAGCACCTCCGCCACCGTGGTCGCCTTGGGGCTCAGTCCCACCGCCGCCGCCGGAAACAGCACATGCGGTATCGGCAGCACCCGCTTCGGGTAGCAGCCGGTCATCATTGCTGCGCGGGAAGGGGTGCAGACCGGCGCGGCGTAGTGGTTTGTCAGCTTCATCCCCTCCTTCGCCATGCGGTCCAGATGGGGCGTGGACATCTTGGCCCCAAACGGCCCGATGTCCGCATAACCAAGGTCATCAATGTTGATGAGCACGATGTTCGGCGTCTCGGCTGCGAAGGCGGAGTGCAGCAGGGTGAATGATGAAAGGAGGAGGAGCAGGGGTTTCATGGGACGATAAAGAGGATGAAGGGAAGGGGGCGGGGAGGAGGTCAAGGCGGTGCTGGATGCACGAACCTTGGCCAACTTGGATTGCACGGTCACTTCTTGGCCGCTTTGCCGCCCTGCGGATCCACCAGCTCAGGCGCATACATCACATTCCCTTGCGGAATCTCCGGCGTCTTCCCACTCGCAGGATACGTCGTTTTCACGATGCCATGCAGCTGCTCAGCGAGCTTCGCCTGCACTTCCGCCTGCTCCGCTTTGTCAGCCAGATTGGTCAGCTCCTTGGGGTCCGTGTCATGATCGTAGAGTTCCTTGCCAGCGGCACCTTCGTTCCATTCGATGTAGCGGAAGCGGTCCGTGCGCAAAGCATAGCCAAAGATCCGCTTCCCATCATCGCCCTTCGCAGCACTTGCACCCATGCGCTTGAAGCCCCCACCGCGCACCACCTGGCTCAGCACCCAGCCGCGTCCTTTGACCGTCGGGTCTTTCAGCATCGGCATGAGGCTCTGCCCCTGAAGATTCGCAGGAGCTTTGACATCACACAGCTCCGCGAGCGTTGGGTAAAGATCGATCAATCCCACAGGAGAATTGGCCACCACGCCCTTCTTGGCCCCAGGACCAGCTATGATGAGCGGCACCCGGGAACTCTCCTCAAAGAGGCTCTGCTTCTGCCATAGCCCATGCTCACCCAGATGGTAGCCATGGTCGCTGGTGAACACGACGATCGTATTTTCCGCCAGTCCCAGACGATCCAGCGCATCCAGCACCTTGCCCGCCTGCGCATCCATGAAACTGATGGCAGAATAATACGCCTGCACCGCCTGCCTGCGCAGGTCATCCGTCAGCTTGTCCTGCTCCTTCTTGTAACTCCCGAGCGCAGGCACAGGCAGGTCCGCCTGATCCTCCTTCACCCCTTGCACCACCGGCATGTCCGCTTCCGGGTAGCCCTTGAACCACTTCTCCGGCGATACATACGGCGTGTGCGGACGGAAGAATCCGAGAGCGAGAAAAAACGGACGATCCTTCTCCTTCGCACAGCGCTCCAGCACCCACTCCGCATCCTTCGCTTGAAGTCCATCCGTGTGCTTCTCATCCGGCCGCGGCGAAGCATACCAGCTCAGCGTGCCGCCAAAGTTCCCGGGCAGGAGCGAGAAAATATCCGGGTGCTCAATCAGGCGATCACAGCCAGCAGGGTTAAGCTCAAGCTCCCATGAGGCAGGATCGTCATGCCCGTTCGTGCCAATCGAGTTCGGCACTCCATAGTGATAAAGTTTTCCAATACGGGCGGCGAAGTAACCTTCCCGCCGAAAAGCCTGCGGCAGACTCACCGCGTTCGGGATCGTCTGTCGAAAAAGCTGCGAGTTGGTCAAAATGCCCGTGCTGTTCGGGTAAAGACCCGTGAGTATTGAATTCCGGCTCGGGCCGCACAGCGGAAACTGGCAGTTCGCATTCTGAAACTTCACACCTCGTGCTGCCAGCTTGTCCAGATTCGGCGTTTTGACCAGCGGGTGCCCATAGCACCCCAGGCTGTTATTGAGGTCATCCGCCATCATGAACAGCACATTCGGCCGCTGGGCGGCGTGAAGCTGTGAAAAAACGACAAGTACGGCGGTGGCGAGAAAGGTTGGGAGTCTCATGCAGCCCGCTGAAACGCCAGGAAACCACACATCTTGCCAAACACCGCAGATGCCATCGCCGCAACCTAATGACGGAGATAAAGACTATCAATGAGTCTAAATTATCAGCCTGATAGCTAAAGAGATGCTTTAGCGAATGATTCAAAAATGCACAAATCTTTAGCCAATCTCTGAACATTTTCTTGCTCGCGACTGCCCAATTCCCTTACCCTCACAATTCGCCAATTAAAATTCATTATGAGTTACTTACGTGCTTTCCGCCGTTCCCTGGGCACCCTGATGTTTGTTCTGCTGCTTGCGTGGCAGGTGGGGCAGCCATTGCAGGCAGCGACTTTTTTTTGGAACCGTTCGGCTGCAGGAACCTACAACTGGAATGATGGCACCAATTGGTTGCCGACAACTGGTTTCCCCAATGCCTCGGATGACATCGCTAATTTGACTGCCAGCCTAGCTGGCGCGCAGACAATCAATCTAAATCAGCAGACCACCCTGGGTACGCTGAACATCGGTGACAGCAGTGGTTCAGGCTTTGCGATCACTGTGGGAACAGGTACGTTGGTGTTCGATGTGAGTTCCGGTTCCGCATCCATCACCAAAACAGGCGTCGGCCTGGATGCTATTTCGGCCAATTCCGTATTCAATGACACGCTGGCGATCACCAACAATGAAACCACCGGCACCCTCACCATCTCCGGCACTCTGCGTTCCACCCTGTCCGATCTCACTCTCAACGGCACGGGTGCGGTTGCGACGGGATCGATTGATATCTCAGGCGTCATCGGCACAGGCGGCGGCGTGATCAAGAATGACACCGGGACTGTCCGCCTTTCGGGTGCCAACACCTATGCAGGCACCACGACGATCAATGCTGGCAAACTCATCCTGAATGGAACGGCGGCACTGCCGGTGCGCAGCGCGGTGACCATTGCCAGCGGTGCAAAGCTCGATGTGCAGCAGGCCCTGACCATGGGTTCGCTGAGTGGTGCTGGAGCTTTGGACAATTCATCGGCCAACAGCCGAATCATCACCATCGGCCGTGATGACACGAGCACGACTTTTTCGGGCACCATCTCACCGGCCACTACCGCCCGGATTGCGATCACCAAGATCGGTGCAGGCACTCTCACTTTTGCACCATCGACCAACAGTACCTTCACGGGTGCAACCGTCATCAACGGCGGTGGCATCGTGCTCGATTTCTCCAACATGTCCGCAGCCAGCATGTGGGCTGCCACCGCCACCACCATCGCCGGAGGTAATTTGACCGTGAAAGGAAAGAGCGGGCTGGCGGTTTCGCAGACCCTTGGAAATTTCACCCTCGGGGCCACGGGTGGCACCATCACTTTGGATGCCAACGGCAGCACCTCTGGCACCACGTTGACCTTGGGCACCTTCGCTTCGACCGTGTCCGGCGGCACCTTGCTCGTCCAGGCTCCCACCAACACCACACTCCGGGTGACGACAACCACTGTGACCAACAGCATCTATGGTGCAGGGCGGGCAGTTTTCACGGATGGTGCCGGCGATTACAACTGGCTCAGCAACACCGGTGGCTCGTCGCCCTTCACTTTGAGCGGACTGGGTACAGGAGTCGGCTCCACCCCTGCCTATACTGGTGCTTTGCCCACGACGGGTGGCACCACCACTGCCAACTACACTCTCAGCGGTGGCCTGACTTTGACGGGAGCCTCCACACCCGGTACCGTTAAAATCACGCCCACAGGTGCAGGCCAAATTCTGGACTTGGGCACCTTTGGTATGACGGTGAACCAGTCGGGCGTGCTCATCACCGGCACCGCTGCTTACTCGATCAATGGTTCCACCGGCACCCTGGCGAGTGCTGCAGCCACAGATCTGATCATTCATCAATACAACTCAGGCGGATTGACGATCAATGCGGGCATTTCGGGCACCGGCGCACTCGTTAAAGCTGGTACAGGAGTTCTGACGCTCGGCACCACGGTTGCCAATACTTTTACGGGCGCAGTTTTCGTGAACGGTGGCACCCTGAGTTTCAGCAACGTGAACGCCGCTGGTGCGGGCAGCCTCGGCAACGGCTCAACCACCGCCGTGACGTTCCGTGATGGTGCCACTCTGCAGTACACGGGTTCCACTGGCACCATTAGTGGTGCCGCTACGACACCTGGTGCGCACACTTTTGTGCTGCAGGGAGGCAATGCCACGATCGATGTCTCTCAAACCACCACCATCCTCACCTTGGGAGGCGTCGTTTCAGGGGCCGGGGGCCTGACCAAAACAGGCACTGGTACGCTGGCCTTGGCTGGAGTCCCGACTTACACAGGTGCCACCACCATCAACGGTGGCGTTTTCCAG
>NZ_JBIPNG010000036.1:0-26390 GCF_044373815.1 Prosthecobacter sp.
CCAGCCAATCGACAACCGTGGTTCGTGGTTTGGCAAGACGCAGTTCCTTTGGACCCCGACCAAGCAACTGGAAGTGCGTCTCATCATCGCAGGTGAAACCGCCCGTGACGGCGACTACGCTTTGAACGACGTGGCACAGTTGCGCGCCACACCACGCCAGTCCGCCCGCGACTTCGGCGGCTTCACCAAGCGTGATGTCTTGATGCCAACCTTGCAGGTCACCTGGCACGGCGATTCCTTCGACTTCACCTCCACCACCGGTCTCGTCTGGTGGAAAACTCAGGATGTCACGGACCTCGACTATTCGACGTTCAACTTCGTGCCGGGCAACACCTTCCTGCTGCGCAACAACCGCCAGCAGCAGACCACCTGGAGCCAGGAGTTCCGTTTCTCCAATCCCAAGAATGTCCCGATCTTAATCAGCGATTCGGCCTTCCTCACTTGGCAGGCCGGTGCGTTCTTCTTTGACCAGACGTATGAGCAGACCACCGCGCAGAATCAGGACAATGTCTTCTTCCCTGTCTTCATTCCAGCAAACACCACCAACACCAGTGCCGCGCTGCATGATCAGGGCATGGGCCTGTATGCCCAGTCCACTCTGACCGCCTGGAAGAAGCTGGACATCACCGCCGGCCTACGCTGGGACTATGAACACAAGCAGGCGGATCAGTCCGCCAGCCGCAATCCCATCGCTCCTCCGTTCCTGCCTTCACTGAATGCCTCCTCGCGGACAGCGAAAACGTACAGCCAGGTGACTCCTCAGGCATCCATCGCTTACCGCTTCACGCCCGGTCTCATGGCCTACGCCGGTTTTTCCGGTGGCTACAAGGCAGGTGGCTTCAACACTGCTTCAGTGACCGGGCGCACCAGCTACGACCAAGAGCGTAGCTGGAACTATGAGATCGGTCTGAAAGGTCGCGCCTTGCAGGATAAGCTGGGCTTCCAACTCGCTGCCTTCTACACCGACTGGAGAAACCTCCAGCTCAACACGCCCAACGCCGCCTCCCTCGCCACCTTCGACGTCATCAATGCCGGCAATGCAGTCTCCAAGGGCCTGGAGCTTTCAGCTAACTATCAGGCGACTTCCAGTTGGACGGTGTTTGGCAGCGCCGGGCTGCAGACTGCACGCTTCCTCTCCGGCAGCATAGACAGCGGCGCTGCCATCGGCGGGAACAAAGTACCCTACACGCCGAACTACACTGCGGCTGTCGGCAGCCAGTACAACTGGGAGCTTTCTCATGGCTGGACCCTCTATGCCCGTGGCGATGTGAATTTTCTGGGTGGCTTTGTTTATGACAGTTCAAATGCTGCCGGGCAGGGTGCCTACACGCTGGCAAACTTCCGCGTCGGCGTGCGCAGAGAGTCCTGGTACAGCGAGTTCTTCGTGAACAACGCCTTCAACACCCGGTATATCCCCATCGCCATTCCGTTCCCAGGCCTGGCGGCCTCCGGCTACATCGGCGAAAGCGGCGCTCCGATGACTTTCGGCGTCCGCGCGGGCATCAAATTTTAGTCTGTTAGCGTTGGTGCACCGGCGGTTGATGGCGATAACACTCTGTCAGCCGGCGATGTGCGTTTACCTTCCTTCCCATGCCACTCACTCCAGAACAAATCGCAGCCTATCATCGTGATGGCTTTGTCACGGCACACGGCGTCTTCGCGGCTGAAGCTGCCGAACTCCAAAACGAAGCCGCGCGGCTCACGGAGCTTAAACCGCTCATCGACGTGAACAACATCCGCTGCCGCTGGCAGGATCACGCGGAGACCGGTGAATGTCGCTTCGACTGCTTTGATCCCGTGATCGACATCAGCCCCGTCTGCGAACGCATTGCCCGCTCCCCGCTACTGCGCGACATGGCCGCCCAGCTCTACGGCGAGCCCGCCTTCCTCTTCAAAGACAAGCTCATCTTCAAACCGCCGGGTGCGAAGGGTTATGACATGCACCAGGACTACATCTCCTGGGAGAGTTTCCCCGAGTCCTTTCTCACCGTCATCGTGGCCATTGATCCTTCGGATGCCTCCAGCGGTGCCACCGAAGTCTTCCCCGGCTACCATGAGCAGGGCTGCATGAGTCCGCGTGACGGCATGTATCACACGCTGAAAGACGATCAGGTGGATGTGACCCAAGGTGTCGTGCTTGAACTTCAGCCCGGCGATGTCGCCTTTTTCAGCGGCTTCACGCCGCACCGCTCTGCGCCCAACAAATCGGAGCACTCCCGCCGCCTGCTCTACCTCAGTTTCAATACGGCACGCGACGGTGGCGACGTCCGCAGCGCGCATTACGCCTTTTTCCATGAGTGGTTGCAGGAGCGCTACGCAGAGTATGGCAAGACCGAGACCTACTTCCGGTGAGCGAACTCAAACACAGCTCCTTCACCACTCCTTCCGTGTGGACGCAGGTCGTCGCGGGTGCCTTGCTCATGCTCGCCACTCTACCGGGTCGTTCGCATGGTCTGGGGCTCGTCACCGAGCCGTTGCTGAAGGAGTTGCAGCTCTCGCGCGACACCTTCGCGCAGATCAATCTCTGGGCCACATTGGGAGGTGCCTTGGTGTGCTTGCCTGTCGGCGCATGGCTGGACCGCTGCGGGCTTAAAACTGGCGCACTCGTGCTTCTGCCCGCACTGGCCCTCGTTGTACTTGTGATGAGCGGCATGCATGTGGCCGCCATGGGTCTCTTCGTTTTGGTGCTGCTCACACGAGCGCTGGGGCAGGGGGCCATGTCCGTGCTCAGCCTCGCCGTGGCAGGCCGTGCCTTCCGGCACAATTCCGGTGCCGCCGCAGGTGCTTATGCCGTGCTGATGTCCGTGTTGTTCATGCTCTCATTCTATGTTGTCGGTAAATTGGTGCATGATTCCGGCTGGCGCGTGGCATGGAGAGACATCGGCATTGGCCTACTGGTGGTAATGCCCGTTGCCTTCTGGCTGCGCAACACGAGTGCCGAAAAGCAGGTCGAAGCCGGCACGGACGCTGACCTCACGCTGGCGCAATGCGTGCGCATCCCCGCGTTCTGGGCTTACAGTGCAGGCATATCAGCCTTCGCGGCCATCTCCACCGCCACGGGCCTGTTCAATCAGGCGTTGCTGGCTGAGCGCGGGTTTGATCAGGAGGCGGCTTATCATTTCCTCGCCGGTTCTGCGATCATTGCATTGCTCGGCCAGATGATCTGCGGCGCGGGCCTCCGCTGGCGGCCCATCCGCTTCTGGCTGGGTGGTGCCTTGTTCATTCAGGCGGCAGCGCTGGCCGCCTACAAGTTCATTCAATCCAGCGCTGGCATGTGGACTCTCGCGGCCCTCATGGGAATATCCGGCGGCATCATCACCGTCGCGTTTTTTGCCATCTGGGGCGACTCCTTTGGCAAACGTCATCTTGGGCGCATCCAGGGTGTCGCGCAGATGTGCACCGTCCTCGCCTCCGCCCTCGGCCCCCTGCTGCTGGAGCGCGGCGCGGGATTTTTGCATGGTTACGCAAATACGCTGATGATTGCGGCTCCGATGTGCGTTCTACTCGGCCTGCTGGTGCTGATCTTGCGCCCGCTCCCACCTGCTGCATGAGCGATCCCGCCCGCAAATTTCATCTCTCTCTCAACGTCTCCGACCTGAACCGCTCGGTGGCCTTTTATGGCGTGCTGTTTGGCCTCGAACCCGCCAAGCATCATGCCGATTACGCCAAGTTCGAAGTTGAGTCACCCCCCACGGTGTTCTCGCTCATTCCTGGCCGTGCGGGCGGTGGTGGCTCTCTCAATCATGTGGGTCTGTGCCTGCTCGATTCTGAGGAACTCGTCGCCATTCAGATGCGCTTGGAACAGGCCGGCCATAAAACCCTGCGTGAGGACGGCGTGGCCTGCTGCTATTCGCGGCAGACAAAATTTTGGGTGCGTGATCCAGACGGCGTGCTGCTGGAGCTGTACATCTTCCATGAGGATCTCGACGATGATGGGGACCATCATTCGCCGGAAGGTGAGCTGCCTACTCTCATGGGGGGCGAGGCTGAAGCCGCCACACCTGCGGTGACGTGGACACACCGTCTTGGCGAGGCCCTCACCCTGCCGCTCGCGCAGGACGCCTTCAGTGTTCAGGAAGTCGTGTTGGAAGGCACCCTCAATGCCACCGGCATCGACCTTTCAGCCTTGCTCAGAGAGGCGCTACGCATTCTCAAACCCGGCGGCACCATCTCCTTGCATGGCCTCGTCGCGGATCGTCCGCTGGTGGATTCTCGACCAGCTTTGCCAGGACCGGCTGCCGCGGTGCAGCATGTGCCCGATTTTCCGGGGATTGTGCCGCTTTTGGTTTGTGTCGGATTCCGCAATGCGCGCTTCACCAAGCTCTCGGAAAAGGGCTATTTCGAGGCTGAGGGCGTGCCGCTGCGGGAGGTGCTGATCAGCGCCGTGAAGCCTGGTTTTCGGTCGGCCAAAAAAGATCAAACGGTTGTTTATCTCGGACCGCAAAACGCGGTGGAGGATGACTTTGGCAACCGTTTCGTCAAAGGCAGTCCGGTGGCGCTGAACATGCATGACTGGCAGGCGCTGAAAAACACAGCTGCATCGTCGTTTGCGTTGTTGCAGCCGCTTGTCGAAACTCCCAATCTTCCAACCAACTCCATGTCCACCAAAGCACGTTACATCATGATCGGCGGTTTCCTCGGCGCCGGAAAAACGACCACTGTCGGTCGTCTGGCTAAGTATCTCAGTGATCAGGGGCTCCGCGTCGGCCTCATCACGAATGATCAGGCGGGTGGTCTGGTGGATACCAAGCTGTTGCGTGGTCAGGGCTATGCGACGGAGGAGATCGCGGGAGGATGTTTCTGCTGCCGTTTCAACACTCTTGTCGATGCGGCGAGCAAGCTGGCGAATGAAGCGAAGCCGGATGTGTTCATTGCGGAGCCGGTGGGAAGCTGCACGGATCTGGTGGCCACTGTGACGTATCCGCTGCGCCGCATGTATGGAGATGCCTTCACTGTCGCTCCGCTCAGCGTGCTGGTGGATCCCATCCGCGCGCGGCGTGTTTTTGGTCTGGATCAAGGCGGCACGTTCTCGGCCAAGGTGGCCTACATCTTCAAAAAGCAGCTCGAAGAAGCGGACATCATTGTCATCAGCAAAAGCGATCTCATTGAGGACACGCAGCGTGAGGAACTGCGAGCGGTGCTGGCAACGGAGTTTCCGCTGGCGAAGATCGTTACTGCTTCACCCCGGCAGGAGACGGGGCTGGATGAACTCTTCGCAAGCCTCATGACAGACGAGCAGGCGCGGCGAAACCCGATGGCGGTTGATTACGAAGTCTATGCCGACGGCGAGGCGCTGCTGGGCTGGCTGAATGCCACGGTGACTCTACAAGCCGACGACGAGTTTGATGCAAATGCGTTTCTCAAGCAGCTCGCTTTGATCGTGCAGGCAAGCTTGCAGCGTGACGGTGCCGAGATCGCGCATTTCAAAATGACCTTCAGTCCAGATGACGGCATCGCGGGAGAGCTGGCGAGCATCAATCTGGTACGGAGCGACTATGTGGCCGAACTCGGCATGGAGCTGGACGAGCCGACCACGGGTGGTCAGTTGATCGTGAACCTGCGTGCCGAAGCTGATCCTGCCTCGCTCATGGAAGCCGTGAAGGACGGACTGGCAGAAGCCACGCTGAATTTCTTTGGCCTGAAAGCCACGCTGGATCACGAGGAACATTTCCGCCCCGGCAAACCCACACCGACCCATCGCGATGGCGAAGTGGTGGTGGAAACGAAGGGAGGCTGCAAGCCGGGCAGCGGCTGCTGTTGAGTGGGGGCTAAGGCTTCCAGGCCTTGCTCCACAGCACGTAGATTTCGTGCATTGCGCGCTGCTCCAGCGGGGTCCATTCCAGCGTGCGCTCCAGCAGGGTCTTGTAGCTGCCGAGGCGTGGGTCTTTGTCCACGGCCAGCTGGTAGTTCTCCAGCGCCTTTTGAATGTCTCCGGTGCCCCAGAAACCGAGGACGAGGGAGTAGTAGTCGTAGTGGGCCTGATGGTCGCTGAGCTTGGCCGCCAGCTCAAACTCCCGCACTGCATCCGCGTGGTCGCCCAGGTTGAAATAGGCCCACCCAGCGCGGTTGTGCATGTTGGGCTTGTCACTCAGAGACAACGCTTTTTTCAGATCCGCCCGAGCTTCATCTTTTCGTCCGAGCAACGTCAGCACGTACCCACGATTGGAATAGGCCTGGGCGTTTTCTGCGTTTTCCGCGATCTGCTTGTTCAGGATCTCCAGCTTGGGCGTGGTCTTCGCAGGAGTCGGTGCATCTGCGGCAGCGGCGGACAGTGCCAGAGCGAGAAAAAGGAAGGCAAGGCGGGGGTAAGTCATGGGAGGGGCGGGTGAGGGGTGAAATCAAAGAACGCTCGAGATGCCTGGTACATTCCAGCGAACAAATCAGGCGGGCGGGAGCGTTCTTGGTGAAGTGGCTGTTGTCAGAGTGAATATTCATCTGCACGTATCCCCATGAGCTGGTTCCAACTCGACCCCCCAAGCATCGCCAAACGCGCCCGTGCTGCAGGTTCTCCTGTACCTACACTTTGGGCTTCTCTCAAACGCGGTATGATTGGGTTCACAGTTGTCAGTGTGGCTGGCTTTGTGCCGTGGGCCGTGTTTGGCCAATGGTTCCACAAGCAGGGGGGAGAGGCGGGCATGTATGCGGCCTGCGCGGTGGTGTTCCTCGTTCTGACCGCGCCGCTGCTGCATCGGCTTATCATCGGGCCGGGTTCGATGTCGCGATTTTACAAGGTCTTCTGCCCGGCGTTTGCCGCGTATTCGGTGGCGTGGATTGCGGGCTGGATGATGCTGCGCGGCCACCTCGGCAGCATTGCCGGACTGATCAGTGGTACTGTGGTGATGGCTTGCATGCTGGTGGCGGCCTTTGATGCGTTGCGGGTGGTGGTCAAAGTCTTCTTCGCGCTGTTTGTGTTGAACGCGATCGGCTACTTCGTGGGTGGTGTGTCTGAGGCTGCGTTCATCAAAGAGTATCCGCTGTACGCGAAACTGAGCTGGGGTGTCTTTTATGGGATCGGTCTCGGTGCCGGTTTAGGGCTGGCCTTTCACATCTGCCAGGGGCGTGCGCGGAAGCTGCTGGCGGGTGGCTGATTCGGTGCGCCTCTACGAAGGAGCATGGAAGGAATACGTCTGGCTCAATGGCAAGTCCCTGCCGGCTGAGACGGGTGGTGATCCAGCGGGTACGAAGTAACTTTGGGTCAGGTTGAAAACAGCGTCGTCGCCTGCGGGTGGCGGCGCTGTTTGCTTCAGGGCTTGGCGGACCGCCGAACCTCGATCTTGATGACCTGACGCACCCAGCGAGCGTGGCGTTTCTCCTTTGGCAGAATGATCCGCAGGGGGCCGATGGCGGCATCAAGGGGCCTGCCGTTTTTTTGATCTGCCAGGATCACCGGGCCTTCGTTGGCAAGAGGGTCAAGCTCTGGCAAGGCATAGACGGCCTGATAGCCGTCCGAGGCGATGACAACGATGTACAAGGACAGTGCCGGACCCCGCAGCTGCTCGCCCATGGGCACGCCCGCGCTTTTGAGGATTTGGTATATTGGCACTCCGGAGTACTGCGCTTTTTCGCCCGAATGCTCCACAGCATCGACAGTCTGATGAGGGAGGAGTTCGAGATCGGCAAGCGCGAGCTTGAGCGGTTTTTCCACCTCGCCGGAAACCTCCAGCGTTTGTGCGGTGAGCTTGGTGGCGAAGAAGAGGAGCAGAAGCAGGCGCATGAAGATGTGGATTAGAATTTGATCTGCACGTTGGCGAACAGGGTCCGTCCTGCGAGATAGTAGCCTTCGGTGAGGGCGTAGTTGCGGTCGCAGAGGTTGTTGGCTCCAAAGCTCAGTGTGGTCTGGCCGGGGAGGCGGATGGCGATCTTGAGATTGAGCAACGCATAAGCACCGACTCCCTGCCCCGTTGTGAGCGACCAGCGGGAGCTGTTGTATTCGGCGCTCGGAATGATGCTGAGCCATTCGACGGGGCGGATATCGGCCCAGCTGAACAGGGAATGACGTGGGGTATCAATGAGTTTCACATTCGGCTGGCTGATGTTTTTGCGGTCGAGGTAGGTGTAGTTGGTGCCGAACTCGATGGCGCTGTACGGCTTGTAAGTGAAGCCAAGCTCGGTGCCGAGATTGCGTGATTTGCCCACATTTTGAAGCTGGAACACTCCGGGGGTGACGTTGTCCACACGCTGGATGGTGTTATCAACAGTGGTGGCAAAGAGGCTGGCGTGGATGGAGAGTTTTTTGGTGAGATCGCCGTCGTAGCCGATGTCGTAATGGATGGCGTGCTCCGGCCGCAGGTCGGGATTGGGGATGGCAGCGCCGAGGCGGTAGGAGTAGCGGTCTTTGATGGTGGGAAAGCGGCTCTTGCGGGCGATGGTGGCGTGGAATGTGCCATGCTCGGGAAGCTTGTAGAAGAAGCCGATCTGAGGATTGAGAGCCGAGAAGGTCTTGCCGCCGAGAGGTCTGCCGTTGTTGGTGTCCACGGCTTCGATGACGCTGCGGCGGTCATAGCTGGCGCCGACCGTGGTGCTGAATCGACTGGTGAACTGATGGGTGTCTTCCAAGCCGAAAGAATATGTGGTGTCTTCAAAAGTGTAGTAGGGCGCTCCGGCGTTGTGCTCTTTGTGGCGGTCGAACTTGCCGTGGAGCGCGGCCTTCAGGGTGTTTTTTTCGGTGAGTTTCGTGCCGAACTCGAGGCTGCCGCCGAGGGTGTAGTCGTCGTAGTAACTTTGGAATCCGGCGGGAGGATTCTGGGTGTTGTAGTTGGCGTTATTGTAGGCAAAGAGGGTGTTGATGAACTGGTCAAAGTAGAGGCGCTCTTTGATATAGGAGTTCTTGGTGATCTGCGTGTGGCCGATGAAATAGATCGTCTGCTTGTTCCACTCGGGCCATTGCCAGAAGCGGCGTGGCTGCTGGGCGGCTGGCAGGGTGCCGGCATAGACGGGATTGCCTTTTTCGCCGTGCTGATAGATGTAGCCGAGGGCGTACTCGTCCGTCTTGTTTGGCATGTAACCGAGCTTGGCGCTGATGCGCCAGTCCTGGCGGTAGGCGTTGTCCCGCAAGCTGCCGTTTTCGCTGGGTGTGGGAACGAAGTCCTTCGACATGGGGTAGCTGTCCACACTGAGGAAGGAGCCGCCGAGCTGCAAATACCAGTGCTCGTTGCGGAAGCCGACGTTCAAGGCGGACTGATAGCCGCCCTGCTGCATCCAGCCGCCGAGGAGATCGCCCTCGAAAGACTTCTCCGGCTTGCGTGTGACGATGTTGATGGCTCCGCCAAGGGTGTTGGCGCCGTAGGTGGCGGAACTGAACCCTTTGGAGACGCTGATGCCAGCGACGTCTGCGGTGGTGAAGCGCGCCAGATCGACGTAGCCGTCATAGGGAACATAAACAGGAATGCCGTCGATGAAGACTGGGGTTTGGCGCAGGTCAAAACCGCGCACATAGACACCGGATTCGTTGCGCGGTCCGTTGCTGTTGGTGACGACGCCGGGGCTGAGGCGCAGCGCGTCAGAAAGATCATTGCGCTCGAATTTGCGGATGCTGCCCGCACTGATGCGGCTGGCCATCGTGTCCGCACCCGTTTCGGCGTCTGCAGTGATCACCACTTCGCCAAGTTCGAAAGCTTCAGGCTCTGCGGCATGCTGAGTAGAAACAAGGAGGGCTGAAAAAATGACAGGGAAGAGGATACGGAATGACATGATAATGTCATAAACAGGACATTATCATGCCACAAGCCAAAAAACGCAGGCTCCTTGTGCGAACGGTTCATGGTTTTGATGAAAACTATTCCTCGATCGTGGAGGCTGCCGGCAGGTGCCGAACGGAGTCAATCAACGGGGGAGAGGAGGTGCTCCAGGAGCTCTCCCATCAATGCATTGATGCGGTCATACGCAGCAGGCTCCGCGGCACGAAGCGCGGCTTCGGATTGAACGAACGTGTCCTCGATCAATTCGTTCCGACAGTGCGTGATGATGGCGTCAGCGCTTGCGGGGGTGGTCTCCAGATGAAACTGGAGGCCGATGACATTTGAGCCGATTTGAAATGCCTGATTCTCGCATGCGGCGCTGCTGGCCAGCCTGACTGCATGATCCGGAAGGTCGAAGGTTTCCCCATGCCAGTGGAAGACACTTGTAGTGTGCGGGAATTGAAACGTGGGTTCAGGACTTGGGACTGCCTTAATGTCGAACCAGCCGATCTCGCGCTGCCTGCCTGCATAAACACGTGCCCCGAGTGCGCTGGCGATGAGCTGAGCGCCGAGGCAGATGCCGAGCACGGGGACGCCTCGCTGGATGGCGGTGTGGATGAACTGCTTTTCGTCCGCCAGCCATGGCAGTTCGGCTTCGTCGTTCACACTCATGGGCCCGCCCATGGCGATGATGAAGTCCACGGTGGCAAGGTCCGGCAGGCTGCACGATTCAAAGAACCGTGTGTAGCTGATCCGCGAGTCGCGTGCCAGCAGCCATGGCTCCATGCTGCCAAGTCCTTCAAACGGGACATGCTGAAGTATGTGGACGTTCATGCGGGGTTTTACGCCAAGTTCGCGCTGCTGCAAAATCAGAGTTCCGATGTTGCATCGTCAGGTTACGAAGTGGGTCTCCTGCTGGTTTGACTGTACTGCTATTCCACCGCACTTTGACAGCATCATGTCACGAGCCCAATCTCAGCAGCATCCCGTGGCGGCGCGGCGCAAAGCTCTTGGCTGGTCGCAGGACGACCTGTCACTACGAGCAGGGGTTCCGCGCAGTTCGGTGAGTGCGATCGAGGCCGGGCGGCTGACGCCCTCAGTGACTGCCGCATTGGCGGTGGCGCAGGCTCTGGAATGCAGCGTGGAAGAGCTGTTTGGTCCGGGTGACAAGAAAGCGGGGACGGAGTGGTCATGGGCCTGGAAGCCGCAGGCGGACTCGGGTCGTTATTGGGAGGCCGAGGTCGGCGGCTGCAAGTGGCTGTATCCGGTGGAGACGCTGCCAGGCAGTACGTGGGCGCATGACGGTCTCTGTCGTGAGAAAGTGCTGCATGAGCGCAGCGACTGGGAACCCAAGCAGACACTTGTTCTGGCAGGCTGTGATCCGGCGGCGGGACTGCTCGCGGCAGAATATGCGGCGGCATCGGGGTTTCGTTTGCTGGCCTTTCCGCGCGGCGGAGGGGCTGCACTGGAACTATTGCAACAGGGATTGGTGCATGTGGCGGCGCTGCACCGTTCCACCGTGGAGCAGCCGGACCGCAATGCGGAGGCGGTGCGTGAGAGACTCGGAGGAGGATATCGATTGCTCCGCAGCGCGGACTGGGAGGAGGGCATCGCACTGCCAGCGCAGGATCACACGCGGAGCATCGCGGCCTGCGCCCGGCAGGTGCGCCATTGGGCCATGCGTGAGCCGGGCTCGGCGGCGCGTGAGTGCCTGGATGAACTGCTGGGGAAGCCGCATGCCTCAAAGCGCATCCTGCTGAGCCACCAGGCTGTGGTCGAGGCGGTGCGCGGTGGCTGGGCGGAGGCCGGGGTGTGTGTGAGGCTCTGCGCCGAGGATGCTGGGCTGCGCTTTCTGCCCGTGCGTAATGAATCGCTCGATCTGTGTTTCTCGGCCGCCATGGAGCGCGATCCGCGCATTCAGGCGCTCATTCGCCTGCTACGGAGCCGGCCGCACCGAAGGCTGATTGATGAACTACCGGGGTATGACGCGAGCCATACTGGCGATATGATCACGGTTTGACGGCTTCGGGAGCGGCCGCCGTCGGCTTCATGGAGACCAGGCGGGTGGTGACCTGCTGGTGCACGGGCATGGGCTTGCCCTCCACTTTGAGCTGAATCGCGGCGGAAAAGACGGCCAGGGAGATGGTTTTGCGCTCCAGATCAAAGAAGACGTGGCCGTTGACCTTGGAATTGTCCCCAAAGGTCACGGAGCGCTCGGTGTCGAGTTCACGGCCGGTGCTGTCTTTGTCGGGTTTGGATTTCATAGTGCCTTCGAAGGCGATCTGGGCCTGACGACGACCTTCGCGGTCAACGACGCCGTCGAATTTGGCGTTCAGCTTCACCTGAACCGTGCCTGCCTGGGGGAAGGGGACGAGCTCGTCGGAGATCCACTTGTCACCCGGGCTGACGGGGATTTTGGGCAGGCCCATTTCCAGGGAGCGGCGATAGAGCGTGGCGAGCTGACGGGCGGTGGCGATGGAGTTCAGGTCGGGTTCGACGTCACCTGTGACCATGGAGCCGATGTCTTTGGCATCGACGAAATTGTCCTTGGCATCATAGACGAGGGTGAAGCCTTTGCCCGCCGTCCCGCCGAGAGTTTGCTGCAGCTGGGGGCTGGAGGAGCCGGGGTTCCTGGAATCAAAAACATAGCTTTTGCCTTCGAAGGACATTTCTCCCAGGAGGGCTGCGATGAGCACTTTGGCTTCGGTCTGGTCTGCGGGAGTCTTGCTGACGGTGATGGAAGTGATCTGATGAAGGCGCATTTTCTGGTCGGTGGTTTTGCCGAGAGCCGTCAGAAAATTCGTCGTGTCGGTGTCTGATTCCTGGATGTAGGTCACACCGGGTTCCCAGTGCAGCTTCAGCTCCACCGGGGAATCCTGGGCGGGAGAAGAGAGGGGAAGGCAGAGAAGAGATGTGGCCAGAAGCGCAGCGGTGCGGAGCATGGCCCGAGGTAAGCGAAAGACCGTGGGTTTGCAATACGGCTCTCCTCCAAGAGCTGGTGGTTTCTGGCATGCGGAGAAAATAAATTGGGAAGTTGGCACGACTTCGGCTTAAACCTATTTTCGCAAAAGATTGGGCCAGGAAAAAACATCTTCCCACGGTTCTGATCGTTGCAATTCGTGAACCACACTACTAATTGCCGTTAACCATGAAAAAAGTCGAAGCGATCATCAAGCCGTTCAAACTGGAGGATGTCAAAGAAGCCCTCTCCGAAGTCGGAGTCGAAGGCATGACTGTTGTTGAGGTCAAGGGATTTGGCCGCCAAAAGGGCCACACCGAGATCTACCGTGGCAGTGAATACACCGTCGATTTCCTCCCGAAGGTGAAGATTGAGGTCGTCGTTGACGACAGCCGTGCTGACGCAGTGGTTGATGCCATCGTCAAGGCGGCAAACACTGGTAAAATCGGCGACGGCAAAGTCTTCGTCAGCGCTGTGCTTGACGCCATCCGCATTCGCACCGGCGAGCGTGGTGCCGATGCTGTCTCCAGCAGCTAGTTTTACACCCCCGAAACTGCCAATCATACATAGAACCCATCTGCGGCGTGCCGTTGGTGGGTTTTTTGTTGCCCTGGTTCAAGCAGTATTGTGACGGTTTCGTCACATGGGGGTGGTCTGGTTGCCTTGACAGCACCCATGCTGCTCGCTCTAAATGGCGGCCCCGTCCCACTGACGGGTTCTCCCCATGATTTCATTTCAAAAGATTTTCGGCAAATCGGATGTGTTTTACGATCTGCTCGAATCCAGCGCCAGTCACGCCCGGCAGAGCGTCCAGTCCCTGCACAAGCTGCTTTCTGATCCCGCCGCGCCCCAGAATCTCGATGCCTTCACCGCTGCGCGCCGAGAGGACAAGAAGATCACCCAGCAGATCGACGAGGCCCTGTGCAAAACTTTTGTCACTGAGCTTGAGCGTGAGGACATCGAGTCGCTGGCAAATGCGTTGTACAAGATTCCCAAGACGGTCGAAAAAATCGCCGAGCGCCTGCTGATTTGCAGTGAGCGGCTGGCAGGAAAAGATTTTTCCCGCCAGGTCAAACTGATGGACGCGGCCGCCGAGATCATCCTCACGATGGTGGTGGAACTGCGCAAAAAGCTGCACCTCGAACGGGTGAAAGTTTTGAACGACAAGATTCAGCAGGTCGAGGGGGAGGCTGACAAGCTCATGATCGAATGCCTGCGGGTGCTTTACACGACTGAGAAAGATGCGGTGATGGTGATCATTTTGAAGGATCTGTACGACCTGATGGAAAAGGTGGTGGATCGCTGCCGCGACGCGGGCAACGTCGTCGCTCACATCGTTTTGAAGAACTCCTGACCGCCCGCCGCGCATGACCCTCGTTCTTACCGTGGTGCTGGTGGCGTTGATCTTTGAGTATATCAACGGTTTCCACGATACCGCCAATTCCATCGCGACTGTGGTGTCCACGAAGGTGCTCACGCCGCGGATGGCGATCATTCTTGCCGCTGTGACGAATCTGGTGGGTGCGTTGTTTGGTACAGCGGTGGCGAAGACCATCTCCTCGGGGCTGGTGGATTCGGCATTCGTCACTACGCAGACCATCATTTGTGCGCTGTTGGGAGGCATCATCTGGAACCTGATCACTTGGTGGTTTGGCATGCCGTCGAGTTCGAGCCATGCCCTGGTCGGCGGGCTTACCGGGGCCACCTTGGCCACGGCCAGCGGCAACTGGTCAGTGCTCATCTGGTCCAAGGCACCTGCGGCCGGGAAGCCATGGTTCGAAGGCGGAGGACTGCTCTACAAAGTCGTGGTGCCGATGATCAGTTCACCGATTGCCGGGCTGTTGCTCGGGTTCATGGTGATGTCGTTTCTCTATCTGCTGATCTCGACCTTGAACCACCTGTTTGGTGTTCTCAAACCGCACATGGTCAGCGGCGTTTTCGGCAAGCTGCAGATCTTCAGCGCGGGCTTCATGGGTTTCAGCCATGGCTCGAACGACGCGCAGAAAACGATGGGCATCATCGCCCTGGCCTTGCTGGCCGGAACGAAGTCCGGGGACCTGGCCCAAATACCCGACTGGCTCGGCTTTCTGCGCATCGAGTCGCTGGGAGAGAAGAGTGATCAGATTCCCGTGTGGATCAAGGTGGCCTGTGCCCTCACCATGGCTGCTGGGACGGCTGCCGGGGGCTGGCGCATCATCAAGACGCTGGGTCATAAGCTGGTCAAACTGCAGCCTGTGCATGGTTTTGCGGCTGAGACGACTGCCGCCACCGTGCTTCTCACAGCGGCGCATTTTGGCATGCCGGTTTCTACGACGCATGCCATTACGACCAGCATCATGGGGGTCGGTACGGCGAAGCGGTTGAATGCGATCAAGTGGAACGTGGTCACGCGGATTCTCTGGGCTTGGGTGCTCACCATTCCGGCCACCGGGCTGATGGGGTATCTGATCTTTAAGCTGTTCGGCACTCCGGTGGCGTGACTTCATCCAAGGCGGACCTGAGTGCGGCCACCATGCACTCGATTTCATCGAGCGTGACGCAGAGCGGTGGCATGAGCACGATGGTGTTGCCGATGGGGCGTGTTAGCAGTCCATGTTTGCGGGCGGCGAGGCAGACTTTGGAGCCGAGGCTCAGATCGGGTGAATCGATGGTCATCGCCGCGATCATCCCGCACTGGCGGTAGCCGGGAAGATCTGCCATGAGCGCGCCTAAGCGGGCAATTTTGTCAGGCAGTTGCTCAAGCACGTGTTCGTCAAGGAACACCTGCAGACTGGCGAGTGCAGCGGCGCAGCCGAGCTGGCTGCCGGCGAAGCTGTGACCGTAGAAAAAGGTGCGACCTTCGTGCGGCTCGCCCAGGAAGCCTTCAAACACACGCTCTGTAGTCAGTGTGACGGCCAGGGGCAGGTAGCCACCGCTGAGCCCCTTCGCGAGGCAGAGGAAATCCGGCACGACGCCTTCATGCTCACAGGCAAACATTTTTCCGGTGCGGCCGAAGCCGGTCATCACTTCGTCGAGGATTAAAAATACATCCTGCTCGGCGCACCAGTCATCCAGCTTTTTCAGCATGCCCTGCGGCCAGAGGCGCATGCCTGCGGCCCCTTGAATGAGCGGTTCAATGACGACGGCGGCGATGCGGTTGCGGTCATCCAGGGGAAGGGAGTCAAGGGCGTCCAGGCTGGGGACGGTGATGACGCGGTAGCCGAAATCGTTGCCACTGCCTTTGAAGAGAGGGATGCCCCCCAGGCTGGCGGCACCGAGGGTGTCGCCATGGTAGGCGCGGTCAAAGGCGATGAGTGTGTCACGTTCCGGCCTGCCGTTCTGCTTCCAGTACTGCAAGGCCATGCGCACAGCGGACTCGATGGCGGTGGAGCCGTTGTCGGTGAAAAAGGCGCGGGTGATTTTGCTGCCGGGCAGTAGATCGACGAGTTCCTTGGCGAGCCGGATCGCGGGTTCATGGGTGAAGCCGAGAAAGGAAGTGTGAGCCACTTTGCCGAGCTGCGCGATGATGGCCGCATTGATAGCCGGGTGCGTGTGGCCATGGGCGTTCGTCCAGATGGAGGCGTTGCCGTCGAGATACGAATTGCCATACTGGTCACGCAGGGTGCAGCCATGTCCTTCCACCAGCATCAGCGGGGTGTGCTCCGGCGCACACCACTGCCGCATGGGGGTGAAAGGGTGCCAGAGATGTTGTTGATCGAGTGTAGGCAGGTCCGGAAGATGTGGCATGGGGGTTGCGTTCTTTTTACATTACAATCCTTTCTTCATGAACTGGCGTTGTTAATTTTTTCGGTTCATTTAATGTCCGCAGCTTACCACAGCTTTCTTAGGGATGATGGAGTCTCACATGTCAGCAGTTAATCTCTCAAACTCAGCCGGTCTTCCGGCTGGGAACAGCGGGCTGTTTCCTGCCACCATGTGGTCGATGATCCAGGAGGCAAAACAGGGTGAAGATGTCCTGAGGGGACTGGAACGACTTGCCCGGGCTTACTGGCGGCCCTTGTATGTTTTTGCGCGGCAGCGTGGATCTTCACATGAGGCAGCCTCGGATGAGGTGCAGGGATTTTTCGAACATCTGCTGTCGTCCGAAATGCTGAAGAATGTGCAACGCGGCGAAGTGCGGTTCCGCAGCTTTCTTCTGAGGTGCTTCACCAACTGGCTCCACAATGAGCGTCACCGCAATCATGCGGCGAAGCGTGGTGGTGGTGCAGTCCTGCTGCCCTTGAATGAAATGGATTCGCAGATCGACGAGCCGGCCTTGATCGAGGGGCAGTCCCCCGACAAGGCTTTTGACCACGGCTGGGCGCGTGCCTTGGTGGATCATGCCATGAAGCGGCTGGAGGAAGAACTGGAACAGCGTGAGCGCAGCGTGTTCTTGCAGGAATTGCGCCAGCGCACCTTTGCCAGTGGTGCTGCGGGACCCGACTGGGAGGAAATGGCCAGCCGGCATGGGATGTCTCACGGGGCGGTGCGCAAAGCGGCCACTGATCTGCGCCGGCGGTTTGGCATCCTGCTACGCACGGAGGTGAGGACCATCGTTTCCAAGGATGAGGAGGTGGACGACGAGCTGCGGTATCTGGTGAGCCTGCTGTCCATGGCGGCATGAAGCGTGCTGGAAACACGTATTCATCTCCCCCATGAACCCTGCCGCCAACGAGTCACTCATCTGTTCGATTTGCTCTGGCAGGCTGGAGCGTGATGGTGTGTGCTTGGTGTGTCTGCTGCAGGAGGGGCTGGATGCGGATGAAGTGACTGGGCTGGAAAGTCCGAAGGCCGCACTGCCCGAGCGGTTTTTGACCCTGCCGTGTGAGTTTGCGGGCTACAGGCTGGTGCGCGAAATCGCCAGCGGCGGGATGGGGATCGTGTATGAGGCGGAGGATGTGAAGTTGAAGCGGGTGGTGGCCATGAAGGTGGTGCGCAACGCGCAGTTCGCGACGCGGGAGGAGGCGGCGCGGTTCCGCGCGGAGACGCAGGCCATCGCGCAGCTGGACCACCCGGACATTGTGCCGATCTACGAGAGCGGGGAGGAGGACGGCATGCCCTACTTCACCATGCGACTGGCGGAGGGCGGATCGCTGGCGGACCGCTTGAAAAGGCGTGGGATCATGCCCGACCGGGAGGCGGCGACATTCATGAGCCGGATAGCGCGTGCGGTGCAGTATGCGCATGAGCGGGGGGTGCTGCACCGGGATCTGAAGCCGGCGAACATCCTGCTGGATGTGAGCGGGAAGCCGATGCTGTCGGACTTTGGGCTGGCGAAGCTGCTGGATGCGGAATTTCAGCTGACGCGCAGCAATGCGTATGTGGGCACACCGCACTACATGAGTCCGGAGCAGGCGGCGGGGAAGTCGAAGGAAGTGACGATGGCGAGTGATGTGTGGGCGCTGGGGGTGATGCTGTTTCAAATGCTGACAGACAAGCTGCCGTTTACGGGAGGGAGCGCGGTGGAGGTGATGAGGCGGATCACGCAGGAGGAGCCAGAGATCAGCTCGTCGGGAAAGCTGACGGTGAGGAAGGAGCGGAAGAATGCGAAAGAGGAAAAGGGCAGGCCGGAGAATGTATCGGCGGCATCTCTGCAACGGGTTCAGCCGGATTTGGCCACGCTGATATTGCGCTGCCTGGAGAAGCAGCCCGCAAGGCGGCTGCCAAGCGCTGGATTTCTGGCGGATGAACTGGACCGGTTTCTGAACGGGGAGCCGATTCAATCGAGAGCGGTGGGCTCGCGTGAGAGGGTGTGGAAACTGATGAAGCGCAACAATGCGGCGACTCTGGGCATGGTCGGCATCACGCTGTCGCTGATCGTGGGCACAGGGGTGTCGGTGTATCAGGCGGTGAAGGCGCGTGCGGCGGAACGTGTGGCGTTGAAGCAAAAACAGGAGTCAGACAAGATCGCGTCCATCATCCTGGAGACGTTTCATGGCACGGACGAACATCTGGTGGGCCGCGGCATGGGCCAGGAGGAGATGCGTGTGGAGCTGCTGCGCCAAGTGAGCGCATTTCAGGGAGATCCGAGACGCAAAGCAGAGATGCTGGAGGAGGTGTCCAGATTTTTGAACAAACCGTCGGACTTGCAGATCTACCGTGAAGTGCTGGCGGAGATGGAGCCGAAGGTGGACGCCGATGATCCGCTGCTGTGGTGCATGCGATACCGTGTGATGCTGAAACAGATGCACATCACCGATGCTGCCAGCACATTGGGCGGGGAATCCCGCGACGAAATGCGCCGGATCATCGCCTGGCAGGAAGCGCATCTGGCGGCAGACAATGGGCAGATCTACAAAACCAAGTATGCGCTGGCAGAGGAGCTGGTGCAGGAGGTCAAGACCAGGGATGCCTTGGAGGAGGCTGAGGTGCTGCTGCTCTCTTGCATCGCGAACTACAAAAAGAAAGCTGACGACTTCGACTTCATCCTGGGACGCACTGAACTGATGACGGCGATGTTCGGCCTGGGCCGAACAAACGAAGCTTTGAACCTGGGCCGCGAAACCTGCGACTACGCCATGGAAAAGTATGGCGAGGGGCATTCGATCACCGGTCGTGCCTATGGACGTCTGGCGAAGCACTGCCGCGACGAGGAACTGGTGGAAGAGTCGATTCTGCACGGGCGGCGTGCGATGGACATTTACTGGCACACGGTGGGGCCGGATTATGTGAGGGCCAAGGCCACTGTCAAAGCCCTGAGTCAGACGTTGGTGAAGTCCGGTGATCTCGCCGGCAATCTGGAACTGCTGCGCAGCGAAGTGAAGGTGTGTGATCAGCAGCTTGGACCGGTCCATGACTACACGCTGGTGCGGGTGGAGGCCCTGCTGGCGACACTGCGGCAGATGGATCTGCATGAGGAGGCACGTGAGCTGGGCGGCTCATGGCTGGAGCGAGTGCGATTGATCGAGGGGCTGCTGCCTTCCGGGGCTGCGGGACTGCTGGTGCAGCAGTCGCTCACGCTCCTGAAGCTGGGACTTGCCGCAGATGCAGGCGCACTGCTGCAGCAGCTCCCGCCTTTGCTGAATCAAATGACTGGTGAGGTCACCTCGCTGGCCCGGTTTCTACCGCTGGCAGTTGACTTGCAGGGATATGGAAGGCCTCTGGAAGCGAGGGCGATTTTGTGGCGGCTCATCGCCGTCTGTGAAGAGCAGCAGGATGAAGAACCGAAACTGGCGGGGCAGGTATTGCTCAAAGCGAAGCAGCAGCTGCAGCAGGTGGAAAAAGACCATCCGACCCAAAAAGAATCCGGTCAGTAAAGTTTCAAACATGAGCCCTCTCCGCAAAAAACGGCAGGGCAATGAAACTATTTTTCATTCATGAGGTAACACGACAGTCGGGAAGTTGTGGATGGTGGATGCACGAACTCGTGCATACCCATGAAAACACATTATCACCTACTCCGAAAAGTGCCGCAAGCGGCGCTTGCAGCGATCATGTCGCTGTCTCTTGTCCTCAGGCCGGCTTATGCCATTGATCCTGGGGTCGTCTCCACCTCCGGTGGGAGCAGCGTGTCCGTCGTTGATGGCAGTAACTCGACAGGCTACTTCCTGCAGTCGGGCACTTACAACATCAGCAACGTCACCTTGCAGAACTTTTCCACTGTGGGTGGGGATGGTGCTGGTGGCGGTGCTGGGTTCGGCGGGGCCATGTTCATCAACACGGGTGCGACGGTCACGCTCAACAACGTGAATTTCCTCTCCAACAATGCCACAGGTGGCAAAGGCGGTGTGGGAACGACCGGCGGTTCGCTCAACAACTTGTTTAATTCAGGAACGTCGGCTGTTGTGGGGGCCGTTGGTTTTACACCGACCTATAGTCTTATAGCGGACATCAACGGGGCCAGCGGGACCAAGGGGGGCGATGGCGCCAACAGCACCACGGGTTTTGGGGGCGCAGGTGGCAATGGAGCCAGTGGAACCGGGGGCGGGGACAGCAGTCCGTTGCTCATTGCGACAGTGGTCAACGCAGCCGCCACTTTAGCGGTCAACATCGCCAAGGCAGGGGGGGACTCCGCCAATCCATTTACCTTTAACGTCGGTGCTGGTGATGTGCCGGTGGTCATCTTGGATGCGATTAATCTGGGAATTGCAACGGCCGATCTCATCTCCTTTGACAAGGCGCTGGCAGATGGTCAGATCGGCGTCGGCGGCTCGGGTGGATCCGGGGGGCAGGCGGGCAAGAGCGGCTTTGGCTATGGCGGCAAGGCCGGTGGCGCTGGCGGCAATGGCGGTGCCGGGGGGCAACCATGGAGTGGATCTGGTTTTGCAGGCACTGGCGGTGCGGCAGGAGGTGACGCCGGCTCCGGCGGCCTGGGTGGCATGGGCGGCTTCGGTGCTGGCGGCGGCGCTGGCGGCGACGGCGGCACGGGTGGTAGTGGTGCGAGCTGGAGTGGTGGCCCCATTGCCGAAAAGACGGAAACAAAGACCACGACGCAGACAACGAAAGCCTACTATGACCAGGTTGAACGCTTTCCGGGTCAGGATGACGCTGGCGGATCGGTGCAGAACACCGATCCGATGGGAGCAAACTATAACACGACGGCGTCCTTTTATACGACTCGCTATGTGAACGGACTCTTTCACCCGGCCGAAACTGTGGAAAAAACAATCACAACAGTGACTCCTGGATTTTCCGAAGGCACAGGCCAACGGCCAAACGGTCTTGATGGCAGCGGCGGGGCAGGTGGCAATGGCGGCTTTGGTGGCGGTGTTGGCACGACTGGCAATGGATACAGCACGCTGGCCGGTGGCGGCGCAGGCGGCAGCGGTTATGGCGGTGCCATCTTTGTACGCAAGGATGCCACGCTGACCATCACGGGCAATGCCGTGTTTGATGGTAATGGTGCCCGAGGGGGCAACGGCCAGGCTGAGGGCGCGAATAACATCGCCGGAGCACCCGGTGGTGCGGCTGGGTCGGATTTGTTCATGATGACCGGCTCCACGGTGATCCTTGATCCCGGCACAGGCAAAGTGATCACCTTCAACGGCGATCCTTCCGGCACTTCGATCGCAGATGACAGCGCGCCTTCGGGCACTTCGTCGGACATCCGTTCTGGCAAGGGCGCCGGCATCGAGATCCGCAGCGGCTTGGTGCAGTTCAACGGTACCAACACCTACACCGGCGAGACCCTCATCACCGGCGGCACCCTTCAGGCCCAGGACGGCGACGGCATCTACTTTGACAGCAACATCAACTTCAAGGGCACCCCGACTTCGGACGCGGTGTTAATGGGCAACGGTGATTTCACCCGCTACGTCGGCACACAGAGCAATCGCGTGCAGTGGACGGGCAGCGGCGGCTTCGCGGCCTCGGGCGGCGAACTCAATGTGAAGCTCAGCAACGGCCAGACCCAGACTTGGGGCAGCGGCAGTTTTGTGCAGAGCGGCAGCGCGCTGGTGTTTGGCTCCGCCACTGCGACTGACAAGGTCAACTTCGCCAATGACATCAACCTTGGCGGCGGCGTCCGCACGATTTTGGTGAAAGCCAACAATGCCGACGCGGACAACAATGTGGAAGAAAACGTCGATTGGGCTGTGCTCAATGGCGTCATTTCCAACGGTTCTCTGACCCTTGGTGATGCGACTCACACAGGCATTGTTGTGCTCACAAGGAAAAACACTTACACCGGCACCACGACAGTCAATGGAGGCAGTCTGGCGCTTTCTGGTAAAGGCGCATTGACGAGTTCGACAGCGGTGACGCTCGCCAGCAACACCGGCTTGGATATTTCTGGCATCGATGCCAGCAGTCAGACCATTGCCTCGCTGACAGCAGCCTCAGGTTCCTCAGTGAGCCTGGGTGCGAAGAATCTCACGACGGGTGATGCCAGCAGCACCACGGTTGCGGCTGTCATCAGCGGCGACGGCGGCACTCTGACCAAGCAGGGCAGCGGCACCATGACTCTCACGGCAGCCAACACTTACACCGGTGTGACGACCATCAGCGACGGCACGGTGGCCCTCTCGGGCGCGGGTTCCCTCGCGGATACTTCCGATGTGAACATCACCGGAGCGACCGGCACGTTCGACATCTCGGCCATCAGTGCCAGCAGCGAAACGATCGGCTCCATCGCCGGCGTGGCAGGCTCCAAGGCAGTTTTGGGTGCAAAGAATCTGACGGCAGGCGGCGACACCGACAAGACGATGGCAGGTGTCATCAGCGGCAACGGCGGTTCCCTGACCAAAACGGGCAGCGGCAAACTGACCCTGACAGCAGCCAATACCTACTCCAGCGACACGACTATTGATGCAGGCACACTTGCCCTCGTCGATGCGGGCTCACTGGCAGACAGCACGGCGGTCAAACTGACGGACGCCAGCAGCAAGTTCGACATCTCGGCAAAAACCGACAGCAGCGAAACCGTTGCCTCCATTTCCAGCGTTGCGGATTCTTCCGTGGTTCTGGGCGCGAAAAACCTCACGGCAGGTGATTCCAACAACACCACCGTGGCAGGCACGATCAGCGGCACCGGCGGCTCCTTCACCAAAACCGGCAGCGGCACGACGACCTTCACCGGTGCGAACACTTACACGGGTGCCACCACCATCACCGATGGCACTTTGGCGCTTTCGGCAGGCGGTTCGCTCTCCGATCTAAGCGCCGTGAACATCTCCAGCGCCACAGGCGTGCTCGACATCTCGGGCATCACGGGAAGCAGTGAAACGATCGCATCCATCGCGGGTGTATCTGGTTCCCAGGTCTTCCTGGGTGCGAAGAACCTGACAGCAGGTGATTCCAGCAATACGACGATGGCAGGTGTCATCAGTGACGGCGGCATTGCCGGCGGAACCGGTGGCTCATTGACCAAGCAGGGGACTGGCAAGCTCACGCTCTCCGGAGCGAACGCCTACACGGGTGATACCACCGTGAACGCAGGGACTCTGGAAACCTCCGGCAATGAGCGCATTGCGAATGCATCGGATCTCATCGTGGCATCTGGCGCAACCTTCCTGCTCGGTGGCTATGAAACCATCAGCAGCATCTCGGGCGCTGGTAGCATTAATCTGCAGTCCAACACCCTGGCCAGCTTTTCCAATGTGGACACGACCTTCTCCGGTGTCATCAGCGGCACGGATTCCTCGATCCTGAGCAAAACCGGCAGCGGCAAGCTCACGCTCTCAGGAGCCAACACCTACACCGGCACCACCAACTTCACTGGCGGCAGTGCTGATCTGACAGGCAGTTTGGAAAGCAAGTTCGTCAACGTTGCGGCCGGTGTCATTCTGGACAGCAAAACTGGCGGTCTCTCTTCGGCGGCAGAACTGAGCAACGACGGCACGATCAATCTCGGCTCCACCGATGACACGGTCAAAACCTACACCAGCACCGGCACCATCAACGGTCCTGGTACGCTGACAGCGCTGAACTACAACCTCAATGGCGGTTCAGTCGTCAATGCCAATCTCGGCACTGGCACCATCACCACCAATGGAAACGTAGATCTCTACGGCACAAGTGCGGCTGCGACGATCGTCATCAATGCAGCGAGCGTTCTCAACCTGAAGGGTCCTGAACTGATCTTGAACACCGCGTCGGTCACAGTGAACGGCACGCTTAACCTTGCTTACACTCCTGCAGGAACAGAAACCTTCCAGACTCTTCTGGGTTCTGGCACCATTCACACCAATGGCAATGCGCTCATTGTGGCTGACGGTGGCAACTTCACAGGTACTCTGGATGCATCAGGCTCCACACTCACCACGGGCGGCGGCGCCGGTGGTGGCGGAGGCGGCGGTGGTTTGACTCTGGGCGGTGGCACCACCACCACGCAGAGCACCAATATCGAGAGCGGTCTTACCATCGGCAGCGGTGCAACGCTGAACAGCAACACGATCACCATCGCCAATGGCAGCACGCTGGATCTCAGCGGCGGCGGCACGATCATCTTCACCACGCTGACCAGCCTGGATGCTACGGGCGGCACCATCAACATCGGCAGCAATGATTTCATTGTTCCGGTGGGTTCCACGATTGCCGGTAACATCAAGTTCGTCGGCACTGGCAACGTCATCATTCTCGGCACCATCGCTCCAGGCTTCTCTCCTGGTGTGACGGACCTCACAGGTGCAGGCGTCAGCCCCGTCTTTGGCGGCGCGTTCAAAGCTGAGCTTGCCGGTCTCGGCGGAGTGGGCGGCACAGACTTAGACCAGATTCAGCTGGCACCGGGAGCAACGCTCACGATCAGCAACGCTCTGAATGTGGCTACGTTTGCCGGCTTCACGGCGGTTCAAGGCAACAAGTTCCAGCTCATTTCTGGTCCTGGCGGCGCAGTGCCGATCAATCACCTCATCGGCACCTTCTCAACGGTGACCTTTGATGCCGATGGCATTCTGGGCATAAATCCTGCCGTGACCAACGCCGCTGTCGTCTTTGACGTGAACACCGGTGCCCTCACCGCCACCGGTCTCAACGGCGCCACCAGCACCTTTGCTGATCTGGGTGGCAATGACAACCAGCGCGCAGCAGCAGCGTCGATCTTCAACGCGGCCTTCGTCGGCCAGAACCAGATCGACTCCTCCACCACGGCCGGCAGGCTCGCCCTGCAGATCACTGACGCAACCGGCGGCTCCGCAGCCGATCTCGCCAAATACACGCCTGACTACTACGGTTCTCTGGCTGACTACGCCTTCATGGGCAACCAGGTGCTGGCACGCAGCATCCAGGACCGTGTGTCACCGATGAACTACATCCCAAGCCAGATTGATGAAGACAGTCTGAGCCAGGTGCCGGAGACGATGTCGATGTTCATTGGCTACACCTATGCCAACCTGAATACAGCCGACTCCGCCAGGGCCACGCGCAACGATTACTATGCCGGGGTCAACCTGCTGGCATCGGAAGACTATGTGTTCGGCATCGCCGGCAGCATGAGCCAGGGCAGCATCAGTGCGGCACTGGGCAGCGCAAACTCCGATGGCTGGGGCGCGATGGTCTTTGGCCGCTACACGGTGGCGAAGAGCTTCACGTTCTTCGGCAGCTTTGCACTCAACCAGCAGAACATGGACGTGCGCCGCCAGACGGTTAATGGCACAGTCACAGGCTCCACGGACGTGGCAAGCTACGTGGGCTTCCTCGGGGTGCAGTACAAAGGCTGGCGCGTGGGCGGAGTGTCCATCGCACCGCGGGTGTCGTTGAGCTACTCGAACTCCCAGGTCGGGGGCTTCAGTGAAACGGGAGCGATTGATGCGCTCAACGTCGGTGGTTACCACAACAACCGGTTCATGGGAGAGGCGGGTCTGTCCGCGCTGTGGAGCACGGATATTGCGGGCCATGGATTGAATCTGGAACTTGCAGCCTCGGTGCAGCAGTACTTCCAGAACACGAAGAGCCAGATGGGGGTGAACGTGGCATCGGTGCCATCAGCGAGCTACGGCGTGAACTTTGCCAAAATGGGCAACACGCAGGCGGTGGTCCAGTTCAACGCAGGCTACGAACTGTTCAAAGCAGTGACGAGCTACGTGGGCTACGAAGGCCACTTCGGCAACCAGAGCACGCAGTACGGCAAAGCGGGCATCCGCGTCAACTTCTAAGCGGTTTGGAGCCTCCCCACCGTTGGCTTGGATGATGTGATAATCATCCAACCGGCGGCGGGGAACGCCTCAGACAGCTTTGAGACCAATGCAGGCGCGATCTTTTCATGGGGGTCGCGCCTGTTTCTTTTTTTAAAGCGTGTCTATGCCGTGGCTGATCAACTTAATGCAGCCATGCAAATAGCATCAAGCACAGATGCCACCGTGCATACACAACTGGCACCGATTGAGCTCTTGCCGGTTTGA
>NZ_JBIPNG010000290.1:0-8352 GCF_044373815.1 Prosthecobacter sp.
GGGCTTCTTCGATGAAGCGGGTGAGGTTCTGCGGAAAGGTGGTGGCGGGGTCGGTTTCGCGTTTGGGGCCTTTGCCGGGCATGTCGTTGTGGCCGAACTGGATGAGGATGTAGGCGGGTTTGGAGTCGAGGACTTTTTTCCAGTTGCCGGTGTCGCGGAAGCTTTTGGAGCTCTGGCCGCCGGCGGCGAAGTTGAGGCACTCGGCGTTGGGGCCGAGGAGTTTGGCGAAGGCGGCGCCCCAGCCGGCTTTGTCGGTGACGGTGGAGTCACCGGCGAGGGCGATGCGGGTGCGGGTTTCTTCAGCGTGGCTGATGCTGAGGCTGAGGGCTAGGAGGAGGAGGCTGCGGCGGAGCATGGTCGGACTTTAACGTCCGATTTTCTGCCATCTCGCACGGTGAATGGTGCGGCCCATGTGGAGCCAGTCGGTTTCGAAGTCGGTGGTGGGATAGAAGAAGGCGTCGGCGGGCCAGTCGAGGCGGGTGAACTGGTGTTCGCGGGTGGCGAAGCTGGCGAGGGCGTCTTCGAAGTAGGGCTGGTCGTCGGTCTTGAGGAGGAATTCGCCGCCGTCGGTGAGGATGCGGTGGAGGCCGTCGAGGAATTCGCTTTGATTGACGAGGCGGCGTGCGGTGTGGCCTTTCTTGGGCCAGGGATCGGGGCAGAGGAGGTGGAGGCGGGAGACGCCGGAGGTGGGGAGGAGCCAGCCGACGGTGTAGGCGCTTTCGAGGCGCATGATGCGGGCGTTGGGCAGCTGCTGGTTGTCGATCTTGCGCGAGGTTTTGATGACGCGGCCGAGCATGCGCTCGACGCCGAGGAAGTCGCGCTCGGGGTGGTGGGCGGCCATGCCGGTGAGGAAGGTGCCGTCGCCGCAGCCGAGATCGACTTCGAGGGGGCGGGCGGGGTCGGGGAAGATTTCCGTGTGCGTGAGTTCGCGGAAGTGATCGGGGGGCGTGAAGAGGGCGGGCACGGTGGATGGTGTGCCGATGAATCCGGGGTCTGCCAAGTGAAGATTTGCGAAGGGGGAGACTGATTTTTTTTCACCGCAGAGATTGGAACGCCGCAGAGATGAGTTCTGGAGATTGAGGCTCTGGGATTTTGCTATGGAGGATGGCAGTGGTATTCGGGGGCGTTTTTGATGAAGCACGCTTCCAGATTCCGGCTAAAGCCGGTACTACAATACGTGCGCTGGCTTGCTTCAAATCTGGGGTGGTGGCGGGGGCGCTGTTTTTTGGCAAAGGAATGGTGAGCCATGGAATGTCCAGAAATTGAGAGATGGGCGGCGATGTATGAGGGTGGCAGGGATAGTCATTCAGGAGATTTGGAGAACGCAGAGGATTCCATGATGAAGGGACGGAAAGGACGGCCGATGTTTGGCGGGGCTTGAGGGGGCGGGAGGGCTGGCTATATTTGAGTGAAACCACTTTCCGACCCTTATGCCGATTTACGAGTTCTACTGCCCTGACAACAACAAGCTGTATTCATTCCTGGCGCGGACGCTGGCGTATCGGGACAAGCTGCCGGTGTGCCCGGATGGGGAGGGTTTGAGAATGGAGAAGCGGGTGTCGGCGTTCGCGGTGATCGGGAAGGCGAAGGAGGAGTCGGGGGATGATCCGTTTGCGGGCGTGGATGATGCGAAGATGGAGAGCTTCATGGCGGACATGGAGCGGGAGATGGGGAGCATGAACGAGGAGAATCCTGATCCGCGTCAGCTGGGGCACTTCATGCGCAAGATGACGGAGATGATGGGCGACAAGACGCCGCCGGAACTGCGTGAGATGGTGCGCCGACTTGAGGCGGGGGAAGATCCGGAAAAGCTGGAGGAGCAGTTTGGCGGGATGGATGAAGGGGACGCGGGGGATGCGCTGTTTTCGCAGATGCTGACGCGGGCGAAGGCTGCGCGGAAACAACCGATGAGGGACCCGAAGCTGTATGAGATGCGGGATTTTGTGAGGGAGTGAGCATGGGTGCATTACCCGCTGCTCACCGAAACCCGCTCCTATCACTGACACCCTGATTTCGTCTCAATCTCTTGCCCTCTTTGACTCGCTCTGTTTTGATGGATGCCGTTCCGGGTGAATCTATCCAAATGACTAGAAAAGCCAGCTGCAGGCCGAGATCGTCATTCACTGCCCTTTCTGGCGTTGAAGACATCTGTGGCAATCTGACGACACGCTGCTCATGATTGACGTCCCCGCATGAACGCCGTCGAAATCGAAGAAGCCGTATCCATTCTCGCCGAAGCCCCCTTCGACGGGGAGAGCTTTCCCTTTGCGTTTCTGGAGGCGTTTGGAAACAAGGAGACGACGCTTAAGAAGCTGAAGAGCGGGGCTTCGAACCAGTCGGATGTGCCAGGGGGGCTGTTACAGCGCAACAACATCCACCTCAAAGTCTGCGCGGAGGGGCAGGTCACGGCCACGCTGCTGGCCCTGCGGGAAAGCCCGAAGACGACCTCGCAGAAGTGCAAATTCATCCTCGCCACCGATGGCAAAGGCTTCGAGGCGGAAAATCTCGCAGATGGGGAAACCGTCGCCTGCGTCTATCCCGACTTTCACAATCACTTCGGCTTCTTCCTGCCGCTGGCGGGCATCACCACGGTCCGGCAGATCCGGGAAAACGCCTTCGACATCAAGGCGACCAGCCGACTGAACCGGCTCTACATCGAGCTGCTGAAGGACAATCCCCAGTGGGACAGCGCCGCACGCCGCCAGGATTTGAACCACTTCATGGCCCGGCTGATCTTTGGCTTCTTTGCTGAGGACACGGACATCTTCCGCAGCAAGGGCCTGTTCACCGCCACCATCGACCAGATGAGCGCGCGTGACTCCTCCAACACCCACGAGGTCATCTCCGAGCTCTTCCGCGCCATGAACACTCGCTTGAAGGAGCGTGAAGAGGAGGGCATCAAGAGCTGGGCCGATGTCTTTCCTTATGTGAATGGCGGTCTCTTCACCGGCAGCGTGGACGTGCCCCGCTTCAGCAAGATCGCGCGTTCGTACCTCCTCCACGTCGGGGGGCTCGACTGGACGAAGATCAATCCCGACATCTTCGGCTCCATGATCCAAGCCGTGGCGGATGACGAGGAGCGCGGGGCACTGGGCATGCATTACACCAGCGTGCCGAACATTCTCAAGGTCCTCAATCCCCTCTTCCTCGATGACCTTCGCGTAAAGCTGGACGAGGCCGGAAACAGCCCGCAAAAGCTGCTCAACCTGCGCAAGCGCATCGCCCGCATCCGCGTCTTTGACCCCGCCTGCGGCTCCGGCAATTTCCTCGTCATCGCTTATAAAGAGATGCGCGAAATCGAGGCCGAGATCAACCGTCGCCGTGGTGAAGCCGAACGCAAGTCAGACCTCCCGCTCACGAACTTTCGAGGTATCGAACTCCGCCATTTTTCTTGCGAGATCGCCCGGCTCGCTCTCATTATTGCCGAGTATCAATGCGATGTGCTTTATCGGGGTCAAAAGCTTGCCCTCGCAGAGTTCCTGCCACTTGAGGCGGCAAACTGGATCACCTGCGGCAATGCTCTGCGGCTCGACTGGTTGAGCATCTGTCCTCCAACTGGCAAAGGCGTAAAGAATCGCGCCGAGGATTTGTTCGAGACGCCGCTGGATCAGACAGAGATCGACTTCGAGAATGAAGGTGGGGAAACTTATATTTGCGGGAACCCTCCCTACAAAGGCGGAACTGAGCAAACTCCCGGCCAAAAGAGTGACATGGCATTGGTTTTCAGCGATTTTCCCATTTGGAAATCATTCGACTATATCCTCGGCTTTTTTCAGAAGGCGCGCCAATTCTTGAACTATTGCGAGGCATCTTTTGCATTTGTAACCACCAATTCAATTTGCCAAGGTGAACAAGTCTATCGCTTTTGGCCGCAATGTATCTCCGGCGGAGTTAGAGTGGCGTTCGCGGTCACATCTTTTAAATGGTCTAATCTGGCTAGCAGAAACGCTGGCGTATCCGTAGCAATTGTTGGGCTAGCGAAAAAACCCAAGATCATCAGGCACTTTGATGGGGCTGTAGGCATCGTCAAAGAAGTGAGGAACATAAACGCATATCTTGTGCCGTATGAGGATGTCTATATCAGAAATGAGACAGCCCCGCTTAATGGGTTGGCACCAGTAGTAAATGGAAGCAAGCCTGCCGATGGTGGTGGTTTGATTTTTGGCGCGGAAGTCGCGGCAAAATTGAAAGCAGTGGAGCCATCAAGCGTGAGCGTTATCCGCCCCTTTTTTGGCGCTCACGATGCAACACATGGAAATAGTCGGTACTGCATTTGGGCTACCCATGAAGATCACCTTATCTTAAAGGGAATAAGGGCATTTGAGGCTCGTTTCTCTATTGTCGCAGAAATGAGGGCACAAAGCGATAAGCCCTTAACGAAAGCTGGGGCTGGCGTCCCGTATGCTTTCCAACAGGTAAGACAAACGGGGAGAGAAACGGTGTTTCAAATCCCGCGTCATTCCTCTGAAACACGAGAATTCTATCCGGTAATTGTGTTGCCAAAAGGCGCGATTGTTGGAGATGGAGCGTTTTCATTTTACGACCCGCCGCTTTGGAATATTGCCATCTTTGCATCACGTCTCTCATTGGTTTGGATTGGAGCTGTATGCGGCAAAATAAAGACGGATTTTCGCTTCTCCAATACTCTTGGCTGGAACACCTTTCCAATTCCCAAACTCACTGAGCAAAACAAAGCTGACCTGACCCGTTGCGCGGAGGACATCCTGCTGGCGCGCGAGGCACATTTCCCGGCGACGATTGCTGATCTCTACGATCCCGAGACGATGCCCGCCAATCTGCGCGCCGCTCATGAGCGCAACGACGAGACGCTGGAGCGCATTTACATCGGACGCCGCTTCAAAAATGACACGGAGCGGCTGGAAAAGCTCTTCGAACTCTACACCCAGATGACGGCCAACGTGCCCGCTGGGAAGAAGGCGGCGCAACCTGCGAGAGGAAGAAATGCATGAACGACACACCTGCCAGTCTCACCCCGCAGCCTGAAGGCTATGCCTCCTGGCTGGGCGAACTGAAAGACCGCATCCACAGCGCCCGGCAGCGCGCCACGCTGGCCGTCAACCAAGAGCTGATCCTGCTCTACTGGAACATCGGGCGGGACGTTTTGGCGCGGCAGGCGGCGCAGGGCTGGGGCACGAAGGTGATCGAGCGGCTGGCGCAGGATTTGCGTACGGCCTTCCCGGACATGAAGGGATTTTCCCGGGCCAACCTGATGTACATGCGCGCCTTTGCGGAGGCCTGGCCGGATGCCACAATTGTCCAACAGGCTGTTGGACAATTGCCTTGGGGGCACAATCTGGTGCTGCTGACCCGCCTGAAAGATCCCGGGCAACGCCTGGCCTATGCGCAAAGCGCCATCGCGCACGGCTGGTCAAGGAATGTACTGAACATCCACATTGAAACCCGCCTGCTGGAGCGCGGCGGACAGGCTGTGACGAACTTCGATCTCAGCCTGCCCAAGCCTCAATCTGACCTCGCCCGTGAATCGCTGAAAGACCCCTACCGTTTTGACTTCCTGGGCCTGACTGAGGAGGCACATGAGCGGGAGATCGAACACGCTTTGGTGAAGCACGTCACCGACTTCCTGCTGGAGCTGGGTGCGGGCTTTGCCTTCGTGGGTCGGCAGGTGCTGCTGGATGTGGCGGGGGAGGAGTTTTTCATCGACCTGCTGTTCTACCACCTCAAGCTGCGCTGCTATGTGGTGATCGAACTCAAGGCAGGCAAATTCAAACCTGAGCATCTGGGCCAGTTGAGCTTCTACCTCACGGCGGTGGATGCCCAGATCAAGCATCCGCAGGACGGACCCACGATTGGCCTCCTCCTCTGCAAGAGCAAGAACAAGGTGGTGGCCGAATACGCCCTGCGTGACAACGCCCGGCCCATGGGCGTGGCGGAATATCAACTGGTGGAATCCCTGCCTGCGGAGCTGCAGACCAGCCTGCCCAGCATCGAACAGATCGAACGCGAGCTGGCCCGTGACATGACCCCGGAGGAGAACAACCCGCAACAGAACGAAGAATGAGCAGCAACCCCACGATCCCCTCCGTCTCCGTCCGCTATGCGCAGGACGGCAGCTCCACCCGCGCAAACACCCTGGGCATGAGGCCCATGCAGGAGCGCTGCTACCAGAAGCGTGGAGAGCAGTATTTGCTGATCAAATCGCCCCCGGCCTCCGGCAAAAGCCGGGCGCTCATGTTCATCGCGCTGGACAAGCTGGCGAACCAAAAGCTTCAACAAGCCATCATTGTGGTGCCGGAGCGCTCCATCGGTGCGAGCTTTCATGATGAGCCGCTGAGCCAGTTTGGTTTCTGGGCGGACTGGAAGGTGGAGCCCAAATGGAACCTCTGCGATGCACCGGGCACGGACAATGGCGGCAAGGTGGAATCCGTGAAGAAGTTCCTGGAAAGTGCGGACCAGGTGCTGGTCTGCACGCATGCGACCTTCCGTTTCGCGATGGAGAAGTATGGCGTGGAGGTGTTCGACGAACGGCTGATCGCCGTGGATGAGTTTCACCACATCTCCGCCAACCCGGACAACCGGCTGGGGGAGCATGTGCGCCAGCTCATGGCCCGCGACAAAACACACTTGGTGGCCATGACCGGCTCCTACTTTCGTGGCGATGCGCAAGCCGTGCTGCACCCGGATGATGAGGCGAAGTTTGAGACCGTCACCTACACCTACTACGAGCAGCTCAACGGCTACCAGTACCTGAAGCAGCTCGACATCGGCTATTACTTCTACTCGGGTCAGTACTCAGACGAGATCGTCAATGTGCTGAACCCCGGCGAGAAGACGATTGTCCACATCCCGAACGTCAATTCGCGCGAAAGCCTCGGCGACAAAATCAAGGAGGTGGAGCACATCATCCACGAACTAGGCGACTGGCAGGGGGCTGATCCGCAGACGGGATTTCAGCTTGTTAAGACGAAGGAGGGGAAGGTGCTGCGCATTGCCGATCTGGTGGATGATGATGCAGCGAGAAGGGACAAGGTAGCGGTGGCATTGAAAGACCCAGCGCAGAAAAACAACCGCGAGCATGTGGACATCATCATCGCGCTTGGCATGGCCAAAGAAGGCTTTGACTGGATCTGGTGTGAACACGCGCTGACGGTGGGCTATCGCTCCAGCCTCACCGAAATTGTCCAGATCATCGGTCGTGCCACCCGTGATGCACCAGGCAAGCCCAGAGCACGCTTTACCAACCTCATCGCCGAACCCGATGCGAGTGAGCAGGCTGTGACGGAGGCGGTGAACGACACGCTGAAGGCCATCGCCGCGAGCCTGCTGATGGAGCAGGTGCTGGCACCGCGCTTTGAGTTCAAGCCCAAGAATCCGAACAGCGGGCCGACGCCCGGCTTTGATTACGGGCCTGGCGGGTATGACCCCAAAGGCAGCAACGTGGGAGTGAACCCGCAGACAGGGACGATCCAACTGGAAATCAAAGGGCTGGCCGAACCCAAGACACCCGAAGCAGAACGCATCTGCCGGGAGGATTTGAATGAACTGATCACCGCCTTTGTGCAGGACAAGGCAACCGTGGAGAAAGGCCTGTTTGACACAGAACTGGTGCCGGAAGAACTGACGCAGGTGAAGATGGGCAAGATCGTCAAGGAGACCTACCCACATCTTCAAGACGAAGACCAGGAGGTCGTGCGGCAGCATGCCATCGCGGCACTGAACCTCGTGCAGCAGGCCAAGAAGGAGCAGGGCGGCGGCGGGGGTGGGTCTGGAGACACCACCCAGAACACCAGTCTGCTGGATGGCGTGCGCAAGTATGCACTCAGTGTGCGGGAGCTGGACATCGACCTTATCGACCGCATCAATCCTTTCGGAGAAGCCTATGCGATCCTGGCGAAGTCCATGAGCGAAGAACGACTGAAACAGGTGGCTGAGGTCATTGCGGCCAAGCGCAGTACGCTGACGCTGGAAGAGGCGCGTGAACTGGCCAAGCGGGCGCTGCGTTTCAAACAGGAGAAAGGACGACTGCCAGAACTGATTGCCACCGACCCCTGGGAAAAACGCATGGCGGAAGGGATTGCCTTCCTGCAACGTAAGGCGAAGGAATCCAAGAATGGCTAAGACGATCACAGACGAAGACTTGGACCTGCTCGACGAGCTGGGCGTGGATGCCGCGCCTGCCGCCAGTGGCGGGCGCTCGGCACGCGAGCAGCGGATCATCGCTGGATTTGAGGAGATCGAACGATTTTACGCCGAGCACAACCGGGTGCCGGAGCACGGTGAACATCGGGATATCTTTGAAAGACTTTATGCGGTACGGCTGGATCGAATCCGTGAGCTGGCGGAGTGCCGGGAGATCTTGAGAGGGATGGATAC
>NZ_JBIPNG010000291.1:0-8350 GCF_044373815.1 Prosthecobacter sp.
TGAGATTCGGCCACGCACACACATTCTCGATGGCGACGATGCGTTGCAGATTTTTGGGCTCAAACTCCTGCGCGACCAACCCGGACAACGACAATGCGAACAGCCATGCGGCGAAGATTTTCATGGGCTACCAACGCCACCAGCGCGGCACACATTACGGACGTTCCGCCACCATCAGCCGGGTGAAGGGGCCATCGCTGACATTGTAGTAGATACGTTTGCCGTCCGCGCTGAAGACGGGATGCGGGTGATTGCGCCGCCAGGATTTGGCGCCGCCGTTTTGCGCAAAGCTCTGCAGCAGCACCCATTTGCCCCCGTTCATGTCCGCCACCTGAATGCCCCACTCATCGCCTTTGCCGCCGGCGTTTTTGCTCATGCCATCGGTGACCATGAGGCTGCCATCCTGACTCACGGAAGGATGCGTGCCGCTGAGGACGGGCACCTCTTTGAGGCGGGTGTATTTGGCCGGGTTGTCAGCGATATCGAAGCTGATGTTTCCGGCTTCAAAGATGTGCTGTGAGTCCGGTGTCCACGCCGGATGGCCCCACTGGTTGCGCTGCCAGACGCAGGCCGCCTTTTCAAAATCATAGACCACCGTGCCCTGGCGATGGCTGGCACCGCTGGACATGTAGTTGTCCCCGCCATTGCCTGCGGCGACCTTGAAAAACACGCGCTTCAGATCCGGACTGAGCACAGGAAAAAAGATGGAGCAGGGCTTGCCAGCGAACTCCTTCTGCAGCCAGTCACCGTACTTGGCCTCCACCTCGCTGATCTTTGCCATGGCACTGATCTTGCCAGTGGACGCATCCCACACTTCGAGATCGCGATACGGCCCCGGATTCCAATGGCAGCCATACATGGGCAGCAGATTTCCTTCCGGCCTGCCAAAACCTACCTGATGGTCTTCAGCGACAATCGTTTTCTTCAGCGTCTCCACATCCACCACGACCACGCGCCACTTTTTGTCGATCACTTCATGAAACGCGACGCGTTTGCCGCCGGAGAGCCATTGCTGACAAGCAACGCGATGCGCATCCTCCGTATGCACGTTGTCAGCCAGCACCGTCTCCTTTCCCGTTGAACGCTCCATCATGCGGACTTCACCCAGATGGCCCTGCGCATCGGTGGAAGTGAAAAACAGCACACGCTTGCCATCCGGGCTTTCTGGATTGGTCAGGTAGTAGCTGTGCGTGGTATGCCGCCCTTCAGTAGAAGCCACCGGCTTGATGGTGACATCTTTGGACCAAGCTGCGACAGGGTCGGCTGCAAGGCCGTGTGCAGTCATCAATGAAAGGAATGCAACGATGGATTTCATGGCGCTAAGAAAGAGCGCGTAAGGCGTGTCAATTCAAGCTGTCAACTCGCGCAGCACGCGCCCATGCACGTCGGTAAGTCGCTGATCGCGACCACCGTGGCGGAAGATGAGTTTCTCGTGATCCACACCCATTTGATGCAGAAGCGTGGCATGGATGTCATGGATGTCCACGGGATCGCTGGCGACAGAGTTGCCGAACTCGTCAGTTTCACCGAAGGCCATGCCGCCTTTGAAACCGCCGCCTGCCATGAAGATGCTGTAGCCGTTCACATGGTGATCGCGACCACACGATTCGCTGATTTTGGGCGTATGCGGAGTGCGGCCCATCTCGCCGGCCCAGAGCACGATGGTTTCATCAAGCAGGCCACGCTGATCAAGATCGCTGATGAGCGCGGCGACGGATTGATCGGTGATGCGCGCATTTTTGGCGTGATTTTGGCGAATCTGCCCGTGCTGATCCCAGGGCGAATTGTTGCCATCGAAACTCGGACAGGTGATTTCGACAAATCGCACCCCTGCCTCCACCAAGCGCCGCGCACGCAGGGCCTGGGTGGCATAAAAGCGCTGATGTTCGTCGGTGGAATCCACGCCGTAGAGCCTGCGAATGTACTCAGGTTCGCCGGCGATGTCCGCAATACTTGGAACCGCGCTTTGCATGCGAAACGCGGTCTCGTAGTTCGCGATCGCTCCTTCAATGACTTGCGCATCAGAAGCTCCCGCCGCGAACTCGGCGTCCTGCTGTGCCAGCAGCGCGAGTTTGCGCCGCTGGATGACCGCCTCATCATGCGGAGCAATGTTATCGACCGGCACGCCCTTGGCGCGAACCATGGTGGCCTGATGACTCGCGGGCAGGAAAGAACTGCCGAAGTTTTCGAGCCCGCCGTTTGGCACCCAGTCGTTGTTGAGCACGACGTAGCCCGGCAGATTGTGATTTTCCGTGCCGAGGCCATAGGAGACCCAGGAGCCGATGCTCGGCGCCTGGCCAAGGATTCGACCCGTGTGCAGCAGCAAATTCTGCTGACCATGCAGCGGCAGTTCGCCGACCATGGAACGCACGACACACAGCTTGTCCGCCACCTGCGCGATGTGCGGAAAAAGTTCGCTCACCCACAAGCCGCTCTGCCCGCGCTGCTTGAACTCCCACGGACTGCCAAACCAGACGCGGCCAGCATTTGACTGCGAGCGCTTTGACACCGCGCCACTGCCGATGGCTTTGCCCTCGAACTTCTTGAGCATGGGCTTGGGATCAAAGGTGTCCACATGGCTGGGACCGCCGTCCATGAAGCAGAAGATGATGTTCTTCGCCCGTGCTCGGCGGTGCAGCGGCACACCCGCCATCGCACGCAGCGCCAGCATGCCAAAGCCCGCGGCAGCACCTGCCAGAATCTGGCGGCGCGTGCAAAGATGATGATGATCATGCGGCAACATTTCAGCGGTAGTAGAGAAACTCCTTGGTGTTGAATAACGCATGGGCGAGGCGTTCCCATGCATCTGGCGTGTCACCGCCAAAATCCTGCAAGGCGACTATCCAGCGTTTCAGTTCGGCTGCGTTAGGCGCACGAGCCAAAGCCTGCCCGAACATCTGACGCACGCGGTCTTCGCGGTTCACGTCCTTATCCTTTAACAAACCAGCCGCCCAGCATTTTGCCATCTCGTTCACAAACGGATCATTCAGCATGATCAGCGCCTGGGAGGGAACATTCGTCACGTCTCGTCTGCCAGCAGGCAGTTTCAGATCTGGCAGATTGAAGCCGACGAGAAATTTCGGCGGGTCCATGATGGACATCTGCAGATAGATCGAGCGGCGGCCCTGACCATCGAGCGGACCGCTGAAAAGGCGCTTGGCAGCGTCCTCGACACTGCGAAACGGCAGGACAGGGCGGCCATAAAGCTGGGAGTCTAGACGACCGGAAATCGCAAGCAGTGAGTCTCGAATGGCCTCCGCCTCCAGCCGCCGTGTAGCGTAGTGGTGCAGCAGTCGGTTCTCTGGATCACGTTCGCGCGCGGCATCGGCCACGAGCCCGGACTGGCGGAAGGTCTGGCTCAAAACAAGTCGCCGCACCAGTTTCTTGGTGGACCAGCCTTCGCGAATGAACTCGCGTGCCAGCCAGTCGAGCAGCTCAGGATGCGAAGGCTTGACCCCGAGTCGTCCGAAATCATCCGGGGTGGCCACGAGTCCGGCGCCGAAGAGCCACTGCCATACTCGGTTCACATAGACACGGGCCGTCAGCGGATGCTCGGGATCCAGCAGTGACTCTGCAAGTGCCAGTCGGTCTGACACTCGCGCTCTGGGGTCCAGCATTTTCAAAAATCCCGGCTGTACCAGCGTGCCAGGCACATCCACATTTCCGCGCACGTTAAGCGGGTAACTGGCCTGAGCCGTTTCCCGCTGGTCCATGCTGTTGACCGTTCGCGGAAAATTGATGCCTGCCTCGACGCTCCGATATTCGGCCACCAGTGTCGCGAGCCTGCTTCCGGGTTCGGCCTTGTTTGGCAGCAAACCGCTGGTGAGCAGCCAGTCTAGAACAGGCTGATCTCCGGGCTGCGTTTTGCCGTCACACCACCGAGCAACGGCCGAGTTAAACCAGGCCGCGATGCGCTGCCAGGAATCCGGTGAACCGGCAGCATCATACAAACCGGCAAATGCATCCTGTTCATCCTGCGGCGTGCCTGCCTTGTCATGCGAGACAATGCCACAGACACTCAGCCAGCTGCGTTTATCGTAGCCAAAGTCGTCATTTTTGAGCCCCTTTGCCAGACCCGTTCGCGGTGGGAAATTCGGATTCAACGACGAGGTGGCAAACTCCACCGTGACCTGCTGCACCCCATTCTTCAGCTCGGCATCGGCGAAGGTCCGCCATGCGGGGATGATGTTGGTGTAGAAAGCGATGGTTTCATTTTGAAACGCATGGTCATCGATCACAAGCTGGCCGCCGAATTCCCCGCCTGCGAGATCAAGGCTCACGAAACTGCCCGGAATGAGATGCTCAGGCGGCATGCGCAGCGCTCCGGGCAGCTTGGAGGACAAGGCGTGCGTGTGCCAGCCACGCGGCAGGAGACTCGCAATGACGGCATCGCCTTCGAGCGCGATGAGGGGCGTGCCTGCTTCAGCAAAGCCGTGCTTCATCCCATCGCCCTCCATCACCCAGCCGTGGGGAAGCTGCGCCTTGGCAGGATCGGCCAAGGGTTTGAACATGGCATTGGCGTTTTGTGCGGCCACGCGGGTCTTGCGCCACTCGGCAGCTTTTTGTGTGAACTGATCTGGCGCTGCCAGCGGTGCACCGACTCCCTTCAAAGCGGCACTGTGCGTCTCCCCCCACTCTTTGAGGAAGGGAGCCTCGAACGGCTTTTTCCACGCAACTGCAATCTCGGCACGGATCGCCGCGCGCAGGTCTTTGAGCTTCGCGATGACCGCATCGTTTTTATTTGGCGCATCGATCACACGGGAAGTCCAGCGCGGCGTGGTGAAGATGGCGGCAAGAGCGTAATAGTCGTGCTGCGATACGGCTTCGAGCTTGTGATCGTGGCAGCGTGCGCAGGCCACGGTGGTGGCGAGGAAAGCTTTGGAAAAGGCGTCGATCTTGTTGTTCACCATCTCCTGATGAATGCCGTTGAACATCAGGCTGCTGCCGTGGCGGTGTTCGCCCAGATGATAAAACATGGGGCCGACGAGGCTTTCGTTGGTTTGTGAGGCGGTGTTGATTCGCGGCCTCGGCAGAAGATCTCCCGCGATCTGCTCGCGCAGGAACTGAGCGAAACTGATGTCGTCATTGAAGGCGCGGATGAGGTAGTCACGGTACTCATAGGCACCCTTGGCCGGATTGTCCCATTCGTAGCCGTAGGTGTCCGTGTAGCGCACGACGTCCATCCAATGCCGTGCGAAGTGCTCCCCAAAACGCGGGCTTTGCAGCAGCGTGTCCACATAGACCTCGTCAGACAAGGATGCTGATGCCGATGATGGCGGCAGCCCGGTGAGCACAAATGAAAGCCGCCGCCTCAACACGCCAGGCTCCGCAGGGGGCGCAGGCTGGAGTTTGGCGGCAGACAACGCCGCACGCACGAAACGATCCACCGGCTCTTTCGACCATGCCACATCATCCACCTTCGGCGGTTCGACTTTACGCATGGGCTTGAGGCTCCACCAGTCGAGGCGCTTGTGGAACTCAACATCCCAAGTGTCGCCTGCTGCCAGATCCTGGCTGTTCTTGACTTCTGACACGCGCGGATCGGGAGCCCCCAGCCGGATCCATTCCCCAAACACAGCAATCTCCGAAGTAGGAAGCATCTTCTTCGGCGGCATTTTGACATCCTTTTCTGCATGACTCAGCGCCTGCATCAGCAGGCTTGCTTCCGGCTTCCCAGGAATAATAGCGGGTCCGCTCTCGCCCCCTTTTTCCCAGCCTGACTTCGAGTCAAGAGCGAGGCCGCCTTTGATTTTTCCCTCATGTGAATGGCACTCAAAGCAGCGCTGTTTCAGCAGGGGCTCCACCTTTGAGACGAAGATGTCCTCCGCGCCCATGACTGAGGCGGTGAGCAGACATGCCATGGTGGCGAAGGACTTCATCGGTCTTGAGCAGCAGGCGTGGCGATGATGCGGAATGAGTTCATGCAAAGGAACCAACGCCGCCAGAAAGCCATCTCTCTGTGACCCTGCCCGCAAAAAATGGTAATATCCGATCAAAAATTTTCACGGAGTTCGCCACCTGCTTGATCCTCTGGGCCGCATCCCCGGGCTCGATGCAGTTGGCCGCCGCTGACTTGATCAGAACATTCGCTGCCGTAAGTTAAGCCGTGAGCACCCCACCCAGACCATGAGCTGGAAACCCGGCGTGCGCAATGACCGCGAAGCCGCCTGCCTGCGCCTTCCACTGCAATGATTTTCCCGGTCACTCGCGCCAGTACAGCGACTCCTTCGGCACTGTGTAGGGCACCCCCATCTCCGGTGTCTGAATGACCTCGCCCTTGCGATACAACGACTCCACCGCCGCGATCAGCATGCCAGATGTGAGCAGCGTACGCTCCACCGGATAAGGCGCACGGTTGTGCAGGATCATGTCTTCGATGTGATGGACGAGAGGATTGAAGAAGTCGGCGGTGGTCGCGCTTGATCCCGGCATCGGCAGAAACATCTGGCAGGAGGTGATCTCGCCCGTCTCGGAGTTCAGCCCCGCATAGTTGAAGTCCCGCACCGGCAGCATGAAGAGCGTGGTGTGGAAGCCATCGCGATGTTCGATGAAGTAGGCGAAGGCATCGGGGAAGGTTTTGCGCGCCCACTCAAAGCTCACCCGCTCCAAAGGATACCCTTCCACCGGCCAGGTATGGCTGCGCGTGAGAGCAGCGCCAAGCAGGCGCTGCGTGTTCTTCCGCGTGGCGGCATGCTCCCACATCTTCGCACCACGCAGGGCCAGCACGCTCTTGATTCCCACCTCACCACCACGGCGGCGCTCAGACATGCACTGCGCGGTTTCCAGACCGTGGAAATCGTATTTCTCGACGCCCCCATAGCCGACGGCCACGCTCTCAGCCAGCGGCGCGCCCCAAGGCAGATCCACGGCAGGCAGGCGACGTGTCACAGGCAATGAGGATCCCGCGAGAAAGGGAAAACCGAGCCGTTTCGCATCGGCCACCATCTCGGTGCATTTGCTCCAGTCGGTGGAGAGATGCTTGTCGTTGAAGACGGGCACGCTGCGCCCGCTGGCCTCAAAGACTTTCACGATTTCTTTGAAGAACTCGTAGCGCGGATAGAGCGTCTGCCCCTTCTCATTCTCAGGGTAGTCGCCGTGCTCACCAATGAGGACGACCCCATCCACCGCGAGCTTGCCTGTGCCAAGCGTGAGCGCCTCGGCGATGCTGGAATAAATTGGAATGTGATAACGCTCGGAACGCCCCCGCGCGAGATCGGTCTCCGGAAACTGCGCAACGTACAGTGACACCAGATCCGTCTGCGGCGGCAGCCACTGCCCGGCCCACACGTAGCCCATGGCAAGCCGGTCCACAAAATGCATCGCATGTGAGTTCTTGAACATCACCGTGGCGATGAGCGCGACCTTTTTGCGTGCTGGCTTGGGTGCGGCATGCGCCGTGGCTGCGGCGGCAGCACTGGCCATGAGAAAGGTGCGGCGGGTCCAGGATGATGAGCTCATGATGATGAAGAACGTTCCGATTTGTTTTCCCAAAACAGCCACAGCGGCAGCACCGCGATGAGCGGCAGGCACGAGGCCAGCATCAGCCCCTGATCAAACGAATGCGTGCGATCCGCGAGCCTGCCAAAGAACTGCTGCGCCTGCGCCGGCAGCACCCACGCGACGACTCCTGCAATGCCGGTGATCTTGCCCTGATGTCGTCCCGACAGGTCCTGCGTGAAAGCATGATACAACGGAAACACACCCAGCGCCCCGGCACCCGCGAGCATGAACACCGCGAGCAACACCCACCCATGCTCCAGCCATGGCGTGAATGCACAGGAGGCACACAAGGCCCCGCAACCCGCAAAGACAATCACACGCGCCGCATGCACCGATAGTTTGCGTCGCCCCAGCCACACGGCGAGCGCTCCGGCACCGAGACAGCCCACGTCCGTGGCCAGATACCATGCCGAGGTGAACCACAGCGTGTCCGCTTCGGAGTAGCCACGGCCTTCCTGCAAAATCTTGGGCAGCCATGCACGCAGGATCTGCCACGTCGTGTTGATCCCCGCGATGACCACAAAAATGATGAGCATGCGACGGCTGAAAATGACGCTCCAAAGGCTGGTGCCATCGCTCTTGTCCGTGGTCTCACTCACACGAACCGGTGCAGGCAAGTCCGCCTTGCGCACGAGGGCAAACCAAAGCACCAGCCAGCCAAAGCCGGTGATGCCAACCACTTGAAACGCCGTGCGCCAGCTACCGAGCTCGGCCGTCATGAGCCCGCTCATGATCAGAGGCGTGATGATCGCGCCAATGGAGGTGCCGCTCTGCAGCACGCTGTTGCCGAAGGAACGCTCGCGCGCATCCAGCAGTGCCCGCGTGGTGCGAATACCGCAGGGCCAGTGGC
>NZ_JBIPNG010000292.1:0-8341 GCF_044373815.1 Prosthecobacter sp.
AGCATAAACACTTCCGCGCCGCCTACGCCGGCATCCAGATCTACCAAGGCGGTCGCTACCCCGCCGACACCCACGGCCACGCCTTCATCGGCAACATCCACGACAACGCCATCCACGAAGAAGTCCTCACTCCCGTCGGCGCCACCTTCAAATGCGAGCCCCGCCGCGACTTCCTCCGCGCCAACAACGGCTGGTTCCGCCCCGTCAGCACCCAGACTGGCCCCGACGGCTTCCTCTGGATCATGGACTGGTGCGACAAATACCCCTGCTACCAAAACGCCAAAGCCAACCCCGAAGGCGTCGACCGCGAACGCGGCCGCATCTGGCGCGTCGTCCTCCAGGACGACACATCCAAAACCACCCGCGACCGCACCGATCTCGACCTCAAAAAACTCGCCACCCCCGATCTCGTCAAAACCCTGGAGCATCCCAACAACTGGATGCGCCGCATGGGGAGACGGATGCTGGTGGAAAGAAACCGCTCCGACAGCGCCGGCCCACTGCTTCAAAAACTACTGACCCAACTGCCCTCACCATCCACCTGCAACGACGCTTCGCTTCTGCTCAAATCCTACGGAATGTTGACAGCCCCCCTTGTGAACCGTCTGGCAACCTCCCCAGATTCACAACATCGAATCATCGCAGCAAGACATTCAAGCAGCGAGGATATGACCACTCAATTGGCGTTGGCGAAAGACCCCGACCCTCTGGTGAGGCTGACGTTGCTGGCAAAATTGCGTTTGGAAAGCACCCGCTTTTTAACCAAACCCGGTGTCGCCAACTTCAAAACGCCAAGCTCCATTTTCACCCAATGGCAGGAGACAGTGAAAACCTCGAAGGATGCAGATCCGGTGCTCGCATTCATGATCTGGCAGGTCTTCGAACCCGCGCTGGTCGCGTTTGAACAGCATGCTCTCGACCAACTTCTCGAGGTTGCCGCCACCACCCAGCCCCTCTCGCGCATCCTCTCCCACAAAGCCATGCGCCGCCTCTGCGACACCCGCAAGCCCGAGAACCTCGATCTCGCCGTCTCGTTCTGCGAGAAGATCGAACTCCACGACATCCTCCTCGCCCACACCCTCGATGGCCTCGTCAAAGGCCAGGAAGGCGGCGTCATCAAGCCCACCAAAGACGTCTCAGCCACTCTCACCCAATGGCGCTCGCACTCAAACGCCGATGTCCGCAAGCACGGACAAACTCTCGCCGTTCTCTGGGGCGATGAAGCCGCCGTGAAGGAAATGATCGTGGCATTGCACGACGCCAAGAAGCCCGAAAAGGAACGCATCGCCATTCTGCAATCCTTGCGCAAAGTCCGCACCGACACCGTGAAGGAAGGCCTCAAGCCCCTCCTCACCCCGCAAACCTCCACCGCCCTCGCCGTCGCCACCATCCGCGCCGCCGCAGATCTCGGCGGCGATGACTTCATCGCCTCGCTGCTGACCGTAGCGCAAGCCTCCGGCTTGCAGTCCGATCCTCAAGCCCGCGGCCTCCTCTACAACGCCGCCATCGAAGCCCTCAGCGGCCGCACCACCTGGACGCAGGCCATGCTCAATGCCATCGCCGAAGGCAAAGTCAGCCCCACCGGCTTCCCCGTTCCCGTCCGCCGCGCCCTCGCCACCAGCAAAGACAAAGCCATTCGCGATCTCGCCTTCAAAGTCCTCGGCGCCTGGAAAGATTCCTCCGATGACGTGAAGTCCCTCATCGCCCAGAAGAAACAAGCCTGCCTCACCGGCGAACCCGATCTCGCCAACGGCAAACTTATCTTCACCGCCACCTGCATGGTCTGCCACGAGTTCCACGGCGGCGGCCAAAAAGTGGGCCCAGATCTCATCGGCAGCGGCCGCAGCAATCTCGACGCCATCCTCGCCAACGTGATTGATCCCAACCAGATCATCGGCAACGGCTACGAAAACTTCACCGTCAGCACCAAAGACGGCCGCACCCTCGCCGGACGCGTCGTCGAAGACACCCCCAGTCACGTCAAACTCCTCGGTGCCGGCGGAGCCGCGCAGATCGTCCCGCGCGATCAAGTCGCCACCCTCACCAACACCAAGCAGAGCCTCATGCCCATGGGCTTCGGCAATCTCCCCGACACTGCCTTCCGGGATCTGATCTGGTACGTCCTCGCCCCTCCGGAAGAAGGCCCGCTGACCAAGGAGAAAAAAGACCTCCTCATCAAAGGCGTCGAAGACACCACCTCCACCAAACCCAAAGGCCCCAGTTCACGCGCCATCGACTGGGAAAGCGTCAGCCTCTGGAACCCCGAATGGAAAGTCAGCGCCCCCGACTTCGAACGCACCCCTGTCAAACTCGGTGAGTACTACGGCCAGAAAAACGTGCTCCTCGTGCACCCCTTCCCCGACAAAAAAACGCCCGCCAGCTTCGAGCGCAAACTCAAGGTCGAACCCGGCAAGACCAAGCTCACCGCCACCGTCGCCTCCGATGATCGCGGCGACTGGACCGCCAAAGTCGTGATCAACGGCCAGGTCGTCAAAGAACTCACCGTGGACCACGAGAAACCCCGCTGGAAAACCTTGGAGATCGATCTCTCCAAATTCGCCGGCCAGGAAGTCACCCTCCGCCTCGAAGCCCACGCCAACGGCTGGAGTATGGAATTCGCCTACTGGGGTGGCATCACTCTGGAGTGATCCACCGCAGGGATTTTCTCCTGTCGCAAGCGCCCGAAATCATGCAGGATGCCCCCATGCGTTGCGTCCCCGCACTCCTTTCCCTTCTGGCCGTCAGCGTGAGTCTTCACGCGGCCCCTCCGTCCCCAGCCCCGCCCGCGGCTGCGCCAGCGCCCGCTCCGGCCCCCAAACCTGAGACCAAGCCCGCTGAGGCGAAACCCGCCCCCACGGCAGAGCCGAAGACATATCCAAAAACACCCGCTTCCCCACCCGTGAAGCCGCCGCCCGAGGACGCCTATGCGCAGATGGAGATGCTCACGCGCGCCATGGAAATGGTGCGGCAAAACTATGTGGATGACTCCAAGATCACCTACGCCGAGCTCGTCGAGGGCGCTCTCGAAGGCATGCTGCACAAGCTCGACCCCCATTGCGAGTACATGGGCAAGTCTCTCTTCGAAGACATGCAGCGTGAGCAGAGCGACACCTCCGAAGGCATCGGCATCACCATCGCCCTGCGCCAGAACATCCTCACCATCATCACCGTCCGCGAAGACGGCCCAGCCTCGGCAGCAGGTGTCCTTTCAGGCGATCAACTCGTGCGCATCAACGAGGTGCTGACTGACTCCGTGGGCATCGCCGAGGCCATGCAGCTTCTCAAAGGCAAGGCCGGCGATGAAGTGAGCCTCACCGTCCGCCGCCCCGGCACCAAGCAGTTCTTGGAATTCAAAGTGAAGCACGAAACACTCGCCGAGACTTCCCTGCACGATCCCATGCTGCTCTCGCCAAAGATGGCAGGCGCTTATAAAATCGGCTACGCACGCATCTCACAATACAACCAGCCCACGGCGCGCGAGCTGAGCAAGGCGCTCGATGAACTCGAAAAGCAGGGCATGAAGGCCTTCGTTCTCGATCTGCGCAACAACCCCGGCGGCTTGGTGGACAGTGCCGTGGCAGTGTGCGGTGAGTTCCTGCCCGAAGGCACCGTGGTGGTCACCACCGAGGGCCGCGTCGCCTCGCAAAACCCGCCACCCTTCCGTACCCCTTCACGCAGTGGCAAGGAGCCGCGCAAGTACCCCATCGCCGTCCTCATCAATCAGGGCAGCGCGAGCGCCTCCGAAATCACCGCAGGCGCCCTGCAGGATTTGAAGCGCGCCATCATCGTGGGCACCACGAGCTTTGGCAAAGGCAGCGTGCAGACCATTCTCCCCATGAAAAATGGAGCGGCCATGCGCCTCACCACCGCCAAATACTACACCCCCAGCCACCGCACCATCCACGAAGCTGGCGTCGAACCCAACATCGTCTCCGCCCTCACTTCCGAAGAGGAACTCCGCATCGCCAAATGGCGCGCCTCCCACGGCACCGGCGAAGCCGCAGCCCTGGAACTCGCCAACCTCGGCGACAAGCAGCTCGAACGCGCCGTGGACTCACTCAAAGGCGTCCTCGTCTTCGATGCCTTCGTCGCCCCCTCTCTCGCCCCCGCAGCGAAGCCGTTGGAAAGCCGCTAAGCCAAGGCGTCGGGGTCTCCTGACCCCGATTGTATCCGGCCAAACATCCCAAGCGCAGCGAGCACGAAGAGACGGGCATCTCCAGCCTACTCCAGCAATCCCCGCGCAATGATCGCATCCACCGGATTGTGATCATCCGTAAAAACATAAGTCGACTGCGGCACCGTGCCCGCAGGCACATGCGTGCGGATCAGCTGTTCCTGCCAGGAGCCCTGCTTCACATAGCGGTCCACAATCAGCGGCTTCAAATCTTCGCGTGCCGCCATCAGGATCACATTCTGCGTCTCATCACGGCGATAACCCACGGCAAAAACCTCCACATAAGGAAAAGCTTTCCTCACCGTGGCGATCATGCCAGACGTCAGCTCCGCCTTCGGGCCGGAAATGGAGGCGATCAGGTTCATGATGAAGACCCCCTTCGGTTCCAGATGATCCGCGATCTGCTGATAAAACTCCTGCGTCGCGAGGTGCGGCGGAATCTGCCGGATGCCGTTGTACGCGTCCCCAAAAATCAGGTCCCACTTCTTGCCACCATTCTGCAGCAGGTACCGGCGCGCATCACCCGCATGTGCCTTCACATGGGGATGTTCATCCAGCTTGAAAAACTTGCGTCCGACTTCGATCACCTGCGGGTCAATCTCCACCACATCGACGGCAGCCTCAGGAAATTCACGCGACACATTCTCTGGCATGCCAAAAGCCCCCGCTCCGATAAACAGCGCACTTCCCACCTTCGCCGGCTCGCGCAGCAGGGCCAGCTTCCAGTATTGCTGATACGGCAGAATCAGATCGCCGGTGTTCGCGTCCATGCCGCCTTCCATCGTCGAATCCAGCTGGAGGATCCGGCGCTTCACATTGCCCTCGCTGCGCTCACTGACTTCGATGTGATGATAAAACGACTCGTGCTCAAAGATCACACCCGGCTTGGGTTTCGGTGCCGTCATCCAGCTCATTCCAAAGGCAAACAGGCCGCTCAAAATCACCGGAGCCTGCTGCTTCAGCGTGTTTTTGGCCAGCACGAATGCCGCAATGGCCAGCAGCATCAGCAGCGCCGCCGTGCCGAAAAAGATGCTGCGCACCCCGAAGGTGGAGAGCAGGAAAAAGCCGGAGAGAAAGGTGCCCACAAAACTGCCGAGCGATCCCAGCATGCTGATCGTACCCGCCGCCGCACCCACGTGCGTGTCCTTCAGCGTCAGACTGTAAAAGCGCACCGCAGCCGGTGAGACCGCGCCAAGCAAAATCCCAGGAATCGCAAGCAGCAGCAGCGAAATCATCACAGGCCCGGCAATGAGCCCCTGCGCGCTCATGCCCACAGCAAAGACCGTGTGCAGCGCCGGGATGAAAAAGGTCAGCACCGCCGATCCCGCCAGCAGCCAGCCGAGAAGATCGAGCGCCATCTTGCGGTCCGCCAGATGCCCCCCGAGATACCCCCCCGCACTGAACGCGATCAAAATCACCCCGATCAAAGCGGTCCAGGTGTACACGCTGTTGCCAAAGAACGGCGCCAGCAGGCGGTAGGCGCAGATTTCGATGACCATCATCGCTGCTCCGGCCAGGAAGCAGGAAAGCCCCAGAAAAATGCGCGTACCACGTGTGGCGTCTGCATTTTCTGCCGAAGATGCGGGAGATTTGGAAGGTGTGTTGGACATGCGTTTTTCGCGGTCAGTCGTTGTAGAAGACAAGGCTCATGATCTTCCATCCGGTGGAGGTTTTGATGAGCGTGAAACAATCGGTGCCGAGCGTGATGTCGGCTCCCTTGGTGAGCTTCCACCGCACGCTGGCCTGGGCGGTGCGCTCGTCGCTGAGAATTTTCATGTCCGTGGGCACCTCGGTCATCGGCACCGTGGTGGTGGCATGGCTGAGCTTCTGGCCATGCAGAAAGTCCGTCAGCCCCTGGCTCTGCGGCACGCCCTGATGCACGAAGACGATCCGCGCCTGCTCGTGAAAGCACCCGCCATAGCCGTCCATGTCCTTGGCAGACCAAGTGGAAAAGTAATGCGTGAGGAACTCGCGCACATCAGCGGAATCACTCTTCGGCTCCGGCTGGCAGCCCATGAGCATGAGGGCCAGCAAAAAGAACGAGATATGCCGCATGACAAATACCATCGGCTTCAAACGCATGCTTGTTTCGTCATTCGTCATACGGATTTCGTCATTGGCGCACAGCGCCCGTTATTCCTCCGCAAAGGCCTCTTCTTTGACTCCGATCACACTCAGGATGCGGTTCAAATCTTCCACACCGTAGTAGTCGATCTCAATGCGGCCCTTCTTCTCGGCGTGATGAATGCTGACATTGGTCGTCAGATGCTGAATCAGCTTCTGCTCCACAGCCTCAATCGCACGGATCAGGTCCGTCTCCGTGGGCTTCGGCTGGGGCGGTGGCGGCGGATGCAGGATGGCATCGATCGCTTTTTCCGTGGCACGAACCGTCAGACTCTTCGCCACGATCTGCAGCGCCAGACGCTCCTGCGCATCATGCTGCTTCAGCATGAGCAGCACCTTGGCATGCCCGGTGGAAATCTTCGTCGCGATCAGCATGTCGCGGATGCTCTCCGGCAGCTCCAGCAGTCGCATCGTATTGGCCACCGTGGCGCGGTTCTTGCCCACGCGCTGCGCGATGTCCTCCTGCCGCATCTGGAAATCCTTTGCCAGGCGCGAGTAGGCCTGCGCCTCCTCGATCGGGTTTAACCCTTCGCGCTGCAGGTTTTCGATCAGCGCCATCTCCAGTACGTCCTTGTCGCTGGCTTCACGGACAATGACGGGAACTTCCTTGAGACCCAGCTCGCGGGAGGCACGGAATCGCCGCTCACCAGCGATCAGTTCCAGCTTGCCGTTCACCCGGCGCACGATCAGCGGCTGGATGATGCCGTGCTCGCGGATGGACTCCATCAGCTCCGTGAGCATCTCCGGCTGGAATTCTTTGCGCGGCTGCAGCGGGCTCGGGACGATCTGGTCCAGCGTCACGCGATTCACCACGTCTCCCGGGGCTGGCTGTGCGAGAGCAGGCAGACGCGACACTCCCGACACCGATGAGGATGCCGAAATGAGTGCGCCGAGTCCTTTGCCGAGAGCCGCTTTTGCCATATGGGTGGGCGAGACTAGGGAGCACCCGGGACGATGCAAATTGGAATCGCGGCGAATGTGCAGCCGCCTCATCCAAAGCTTTACCAATGTCAAATATCGTTCCATCTGATGGCTATGAAAAGCATGACAGGATTTGGCCGGGGCGAAGCACAGCGCCCAGGAGTGACGTGGAGCGTGGAATGCAGCTCCGTGAACCGCAAGCAGCTCGAAGTCGCGGTCAATCTCCCCCGTGAACTCTCCGAGCTGGAAAACGCCGTCCGCACCGAAGTCTCCGCAGCCGTCTCCCGTGGCCGGGTGAATGTCGCCGTTCGCCGCGAAACAGGCTCCGCAGGGGCCGAGGCCGTCCGAGTCGATCAGGATCTCGCAGCTCATTATTACCACGCCATGCACGCCCTGGCGTTGAAACTGGACGTCCCTCCAAACATCACCTTGACCGACATCACCCGCCTGCCCGGCGTGATCACCCAGGCCCAGGCAGAAATCGCCACCGAAGACGCTTGGCCCTCCGTGCAGGAGGCTCTGGCTGCCGCCCTGAAGCAACTGAACACCATGCGCAGCACCGAAGGTGCCAGCCTCCGCAGCGACATCGAAGCACGCCTGGCGCTGATCGAATCCCTGCTCGAATCCATTCGCGCCAAAGCCGCCACCGTCCCTGAGCACCAGCGCAAAGTCCTGCGCCAGCGCCTGGAAGACGCCGGCCTACCCCTCCCGCTGGATGACGAGCGCCTCGTCAAAGAAATCGCCCTCTTCGCGGATCGCACAGACATCTCCGAAGAGCTCACCCGCGCCGCCAGCCACGTGCAGCAGTTCCGCTCCTATCTCGCCAGCGACACCCCCGCCGGACGCAGCCTCGATTTCCTCCTGCAGGAGTTCTTCCGCGAGTTCAACACCATGGGCTCCAAGTGCAACAACGCCGAAATCGCCCACCACGTCGTCACCGCCAAAACCGAGCTGGAAAAAATCCGCGAGCAGGTCCAGAACGCCGAATAATCAGATCACGAAGCCCCCGGCTTCGGCAGCCCTTTCGGCACCGATTTCGGGGCCTCGGGCTTGGCCTTCCCATCCTCGGGCAGCCACGCCTCCGGCGCCCCGGCCTTGACCATCACATCACGCAGCATGACG
>NZ_JBIPNG010000293.1:0-8336 GCF_044373815.1 Prosthecobacter sp.
GTCTGGCGTATGATCAGATCCTCAAAGCAGCTGACGAAGGTAAGGTGAAAGCACTGTGGTTTGTGGCCACCAATCCGAGCCACTCTTGGATCGATCAAAACGAGATCAATCGCATTCTCGACAAGCTCGACTTCGTGGTGGTGCAGGACATGTACTGCAGCACCGAGACCGCGAAGCGTGCGCATCTGGTACTGCCTGCGGCGGGCTGGGGTGAAAAGGAAGGCTGCTTCATCAACAGTGAGCGCCGCATTGGCTACAGTCCCAAGGTGCGCCGTGCTCCCGGTCAGGCGCTGGCGGATTTTCATATTTTTCGTCTCATCGCCCATTACTGGGGCTGCGATGATTTGTTCCGTGGCTGGAGCAGCCCGGAGGCAGTCTTTCGTGTCTTGCAGCGCTGCACGGAAGACCAGCCCTGTGACATCACGGGCATCAATGGGCATGAGATGCTGCGAAAATCCGGCGGTGTGCAGTGGCCTCTGACCCGAGCTCAGAGTTCCAAGTTTGAAGTTTCAAGCTGGAAGGAGCGCCGGTTGTTTGAGGATGGAAAATTCTTCACTCCCGATAGGCGTGCGAAGTTCATTTTTGATGCAATCGAGGCCGTACCAGAGCCGCTTAGCAATGAGTATCCGTTGATTTTGATCACCGGGCGTGGCACCAGCGCGCAGTGGCATACGGAAACACGCACCGGCAAGTCCGCCGTGCTGGCGAAGATGATTCCTGAAGAGCTGATGCTGGATATCAATGCGCAGGATGCTGCCCGTCTCGGCGTACGCGATGGCATGATGGTGCGTGTCATTTCGAAGCGTGCTGAACTGAGCGCAAAGGCGCGGCTGACCGAATGCGTCTCCCCCGGTGAGGTGTTTTTGCCCATGCATGACAGCCGTGTGAACCAGCTCACGCACGCCTCTTATGATCCGCACAGTCGTCAGCCGAGCTACAAGCACTCGGCGGTGCGGGTGGAGAAATAGCCTTTGAGCTACTCAATTTTCCGCACGGTCAGCAGTTTTAGCGCTGGCTTGCCATCCTCGCGGGCTTGCGGGAGATCGACGGTAAACTCGGCCTGCCAGTCGTTGAGGTCTTCGGGATCGATGAGCACCTGGCAGATGCGCCAGGAGGTGTTGTCCTCGCTCGGTTCCACGTAGGTGTGGCGACCGTTGCGGGCTTCGTTGTCGAGGCGGATGCGCTCGTGCTCGGCATAGTATGGCTCCATGAGAGCAGCCAGGGACTCGGCGTTGAGTGGGCTGCTGACGGTGCTGGCTGCGGCGGCGTAGTTTTCCACAGAGAAGGGGCGCAGGAAGCGGAAGATCTCGGTGCGGATGAGTGCGGTGAATTCGCGTTTGTTGCGCGTGATGTCCGGGGCTTCCACGGGTTTTTCTTCCTGCTCATCAGGCTTGAAGTTGGGATCGCGCATGCGTTCCCATTCATCCAGCAGGCTGGAGTCTGTGCCGCGCAGCACCCCGGCGATCCAGGCCTCCATCTCCTGCACGGGTTCGGTTTTGAAGTTCTCGGGCACGGTCTGCGCCAGCACCTTGTGCACGCCGGAGAGATGGCGCAGCAGCACGCCTTCGGCGCGGTGCAGTTCGTAGTCGTTGATGTAGTCGCTGAAGGTGCGGAAGTTTTCGAACATCTCGCGGGCGATGCTCTTGGGGCGGATGTTCTCCTGGCCGATCCATGGATGCGCCTCGCTAAAGGCGTTGAAGGTGTTGTAGATGAAGTCGCGGCAGGGTTTCGGGTACTCCAATTCTTCCAGCTTGGCGATGCGTTCTTCAAACGGCACGCCTTCGTTCTTCATCGCCACCATGGCCTCGTCCTTCACCTGATCGAGCTGTCGGCGCAGGATGATGTCCGGGTTTTCGAGGATGGATTCGCACAGCGTCATCACATCCGCTGCATAGGTGGGAGAGGCTGGATCAATGAGCGCCAGGGTGTCGATGAGATAAAGCGAGAGCGTGTAGTTCAGCGAGAAATCCTCCTGAAGCTCCACATTGAGCCTCAGCTTGGTTCCGTCTGCTGGGCGCTGAGCGGTGGGTATGATCTCGATGATCTTACGCTGCACCAGTGCGCGAAACAGCTCCCAGGCACGCTTTTCTTGCTGCTTCTTTGCATTGGTTGTTTCATGCGAATCCGCTACGAGCTGGCGCATCGCCGCGCAGGCATCACCTTTGCGGCTGAGCACTTGCAGCAGCATGCCATGCGAGACCTGAAAGCGAGACATCAGCGGCTCGGGTGTGGCGCTTTGCAGTTTTTTGAAGGTGTCTTCATTCCAGCCCACGAAGCCTTCCGGTGCTTTCTTCTTCACCATCTTGCGCATTTTCTTCACATCGCCGGCGGCCTTGGCCTCCATCTTTGCATTTTCCACCACGTGCTCCGGCGCCTGGCAGACGACGTAGCCCACGTCATCATAGCCACGCCGCCCGGCACGTCCGGTGATCTGGTGGAAATCACGTGCGCTCAGCGTGGCCACCTTTTCGCCGCCATACTTGCTCAAGCGCGTAAGCAGCACGGTGCGGATCGGCACATTCACTCCGACGCCGAGGGTGTCGGTGCCGCAGATCACTTTCAGCAGGCCGCGCTGCGCCAGTTTCTCCACCAGCACGCGATACTTCGGCAGCAGCCCGGCATGATGAATGCCCACGCCATGGCTGAGATACTTCTTCACTTCCTTGCCATAGGGGCTGGTGAACTTCGCGCCCTGCATCGCTTCTTTGATCGATGCTTTTTCCGCGGCGGTGCAGAAGTTCAGGCTCATCAAATCCTGCGCTGCCTGCGCTGCTTCGTTCTGCGTGAAGTGCACGAGATACACCGGCGCTTTGTTGGCCGTCACCAGCTCCTGCAGCGTCACATCCACGGACGTCTGCGCATAGCTGAACTCCAGCGGCACCGGCCGCTCATACGCAGCCACCACGGTGGTCTCGGCCTTGGTCAGGTTGGTGAGCTTCTCTTTGAAAAAGTCGGAGCCGCCCATCGTGGCGGACATCAGCAGAAAGCGGGAATCGCTCATGCTCAGTAGAGGCACCTGCCAGGCCACGCCGCGTTCGCGGTCGGAGTAGTAGTGAAACTCGTCCATGATGACTTCGCGGAAGGGGGACTGTGCTCCGTCCCGCAGCGCGTAGTTGGACAGGATCTCTGCCGTGCAGCAGAGGATGGGCGCATTGCGGTTCACCGTGGCATCTCCCGTCGCCATGCCCACGTTGTCAGGGCCGAAGTCGCGGCACAGGGAAAGGAATTTTTCATTCACCAGCGCCTTGATGGGACAGGTGTACACGGAGCGCCGCCCCTTCGCGAGTGAGCGGAAATGCAGTGCCAGCGCCACCAGCGATTTACCCGAGCCCGTGGGGGTGTTGAGGATCACGTTGCGATCATCAAACAGCTCAAGGATCGCCTCCTCCTGCGCAGGGTAGAGTTCCAGGTTTTTCTCCGCGACGTAGTCAAGAAACCCCGCCAGCAGCTCATCATTGGAGCAGTCGGTGGATTTTGGCAGTCGGCGCAGCAGCGGATGGTCGGTCATGTCCCTGCACATCGCCTGCGACGATCACGCATGCAACCGCCTGACGAAATCAAAACGGGGGTGGGAAGAAACCTGGAGGTGGGCGCATGCCGGGGCCGCCGGGAGGACCTCCCGGGCCACCACGCCGACCGCGTCCCGGAGGCCCTAAGCCGCCGCCGGGTGGGCCACGCCGAGCGAAGCTGGCATCCGGCGTGCCGGCGAACTGGCGTGGCACATAGGGATACTCATTCGTGAGCACGTAATAATAGGTGCCCTTGGGAAATTCGGGGGTCACTCCAAAGCGGCCGTTGCTGGCATCCAGGTCGCCGCTGCCTTCGATGTACTCGTAGTCCTGCACAAAGGCCCCATCATACTTGCCACCGGGAGAGCCTGCAGGTCGTGTGCCTTGCTTGATGGCATAGCTGGAATCGAGCTTCTTCAAGGCGCTGTCGCCATCCTTTGCCGTGCTGTAGCCCCAGGGACCGTAAATGGGAAAACCATCTGCCGCCCAGCCGACGAGCACCATCTTCGCTTTGTCGCCAGCGATTTTTTCGATCATGCCATTCGGGATGCCGTGGTAGTGATAGGCCCCGTTTGGCTGTACATGCGCGTTGCTCTCATCAAGCCCGAGATCAATCGCCCCGCCATGGGGCTCGTATTGCCAACCGCTCGCCGGATTGCCCTGCCACCACTCAGCGGCGAAGGGATCAAAGACAACGCCATTCACTGCGATGCCAAAAGGCTGCATGTGAAAGGGCACCGGCTTTTCCGCGACTTTCGGGTGCAGCGGCACCTTGTAGTCGTAGCTCTGTGGCGCGATCACGTTGGGATTGTGCCGGTTGGGAAACTGTCCGGGCGTGTGATCGGGAATGCCATTGGCCTGAATGCGGCGGTAATTGTCATCCGTGGTGATCTTCACCTCATTCGGCGGCAGCTTTGATGAAGCGGCGAGGCAGGCGGTCACAAGTACGGTGCTGATCACTTTGATCAGCATGGCAAGAGAGTCAGAGAGGCGGGAAAATCTCATGTCGGGGAGATAACCCCACGGGCGCGGTTTCGTTACAAAAATTATCTGCCACGGGTTCTCTCGATTCCCGCTTGCTTCCGGGGGAGGATTCCGGTTTGCATCCCATCATGCCGAAGGCTCCACGTTCCAAACCCGCCCGCATCCCGCAGGTCGCCGTTCTTGTCGATACTTCGCGGTCCTATGGCCGTGACATCGTGCGCGGCATCCGGCGCTATGTCGCGGAGCACGGCCCGTGGTCGCTGTACCTGGAGCCGCGCGATCTGCGCAGCCGTTTCCCTGACTGGCTCAAAGACTGGCCTGGGGACGGCATTCTCTCCCGCACCGTCGATGCCGCGATGCTGCGCCAGCTCAAGGCGACGAAGCTGCCGGTGATCGAACTCCGCACCACGGTGCTGCCGCATTCGTTTCCCTTTGTCGGCATGGACAACCGCATCGTGGGCACGCGGGTGGCGGAGCATCTACGGAATCGCGGCTTCCAACGCTTCGCCTGCTATCTGGACACCGCCGAGGCCTTCTTCGTCGAACGCAGCGAGTACTTTGCGCAAACTCTTCGCGCACACGGCTTCGAGTGCTCGCTCTTCAAATCAGGCGGGGCAGGGACGAAGCGGCTGCGCTGGGATGAGCACCAGCGCGCCTTGTCCGAATGGCTGACGTCCTTGGAGAAACCCGTGGGTGTGTTTGCCGTGAATGACCAGCTCGGCTTCTGGCTGCTGGATGCGGCGCGCCGTGCAGGCATCGCCGTGCCGGAGGAGGTGGCGGTGGTCGGGGCGGAGAATGACAACATGCTCTGCGACACCGCCTCCCCCCCGCTTTCCAGCGTACGTCTGCGCGGGCAGGCTGTGGGTTATGAAGCAGCGCGCTTGCTTGATGAGTGGATGGCGAAACAGCGTGTGCCCAAGCCCGGTGAAAAGCATCTGCTGGCCCCAGGGGACATCGTCGTGCGTCAGTCCAGCGACATCGTTGCGGTGGAAGATCCACGCATTGCCGAAGCGCTGCGCTTCATCCGCCAGCATGCCACCGAGCAGATTGATGTGACGCGGGTTGCGCGGGAGACGGCGCTCTCACGCAGTGTGCTGGAGCGGCGCATGAAGGCGCTCATTGGCCGCAGCCCGGGGGAGGAGATCAACCGCATCCGCTTTGCGGCGGTGGAAAAACTGCTCACTCAGACCGATCTCACGCTCGATGCCATCGCCGCCCGCTGCGGCTTCACCCACCCGCAGTACATGGCCGGTGCTTTTCGGAAACGTGCAGGCATGACGCCGGGGGAGTTTCGCCGGCACAGGGCGGTGTGATTTCAGCGCTGTAGTTCCTGCCGTTTCACTTGAAACAGCTTCACGGCTTTGAGAATCAGCGCAGCACGGGAGCCGAAGACGAAGTGATCGAAGTCCGGACGCAGTTCCATGATGTGCAGGCACATCGCCTGCAGGATCATCAGATCAGCGCCCATGAAGGAGATGGTTTTCCCGTCGGCAAAATAAAACTTCGCACCGCTGCCCACGGCGATTTCCACCTTCGTCAGATCCTCCACGCGGCCCTCACCGAGGTTCCTGCGGCGGCACAGCCAGTGCGAGATGACGCCGTCTTCGATGCGGATGGAAAAGAGCAGGGTGGGCAGCACGAACACCGGAAGCAAACATCCCATGCCCAGGCAGATTCCCAGCAGGAGCTTCAGGTCCAACGGGCGTCCTTGATGGTGGTTCATGGCACCAATCGCCACGGCTGCCACTGCGCCTATGACCAGACCGGCGATAAAAATAGAGCGAATCTGTTTCCAAGCATTGCCGAATTCGGTGCTCATGGTGGAGCATGCTTTAACTAAATCCTGCCTGCGACGGCAAGAAAAAAGGCGGTTCCGATGATTCGGAACCGCCTTGTGAAACTGCTTTCAGCGACTGATTAAGGAACGGACTTCACGCTGGAGAAGATCTTGCCCAGGGTTTCGAGGCTCTTCTCGCTGTCTTTCTTCGAGATCCAGTAGGTGATGGTCAGCACTTTGCCGTTGCCCACTTCGGTGAAGAGGAAGCCGATCACGGCAGGGCCCCACTCCTTGCTTTCGCCACTCCAGGAGATGCGGCTCCACTTGCGGCCGGAGTCTTCAAAATCTTTCGTTTCCTTGGTGGCGGCATCCACCTTCACCTCATGGTCTTCGGTCAGCCACTTGAGGCTCTCCTCGATGACGCTGTCCATCTGCTTCTCGTCGGCCACCACTTCGAGATAGATCGTAGCCACATTGTCGGCGGATTCGGCAAGAATGCCATCATCAGATTTTTCCGGTTCCCAGGAATCCGGGATGTTGACGGTAGCCGCTGGTTTGTCCTCCGGAAGTTTGACCGTGCCGGCAGGAGCCAGAGCTGGGAAAAGGGTGAGGACGAGGGTGGCGGCGAGGAGGGTGTGTTTCATGGTGGAGAGTGCCGTAGGCACTACAGATCGCAGCAACGCGGCCCGTGGGTTTGCCTCAAATGGTATTCCGGCTGCTTTTTTGCAGTCGGTGGTAAAAAAAACGGGGTGGATCACTCGATCCACCCCGGTTCTTTGAAGTGCGTACCAACAGCCATGCAGGAACCACTATCTGAAAATTGCGACTGGCGGACTTGCTCCGCTCTCGTTGTCTTCCGAGAGATTTCCACATCTTGAAGAAGATGTGTCAGAACGATGTAAAACATTCGCAAGAAAGATGGCTTTCCGTCAATAAGGGGAGTTTGCCCGCTTATTGAGACTGCCTGGTTTTGCGCTTTTGCAGCAAGACCTTGGCCACCAGCAGCACGATCACCAGATTGACCACCAGGGCGGACACATGGATGACGGTGGCTTGCTGGTAGATCGCATAAGCCTCGGGGGCAGGTAGATGCAGCCGCCTACCAGAGCCAGCCATTCGGCCCAAGTTTTCTGCTTCCACAGCCCGTAGGCCTCCGCAAAGCGGATGGTGGAGTACAGCAGCGCCATGCCGGCCATCAACCACAGGCGCTGGTCGGTGAGCGAAGAAAGCAGATCAATGAAGATGTGGGGATACTTCCGGGCCGGATTGAGATGCAAATGCTCCACGATCTCGCTGCCCAGTTCGTGCAGATCCCGGTGCAGCAGCCCCAGCAGGCCGAAGCCCGCCAGCAGCACGATCGTTCCCTTGGCCGCTTCGATGGCAGGCACGATGTCGAGACTTTTGCGCAAGCCGGAAGAAGTCATGCTGCATCATGCGCGGCATGCAGATGACATCAATGGGGAAGCCCCCGCATTGCATCCTCAGCGCCAGAGCTCCACGACTTGGGTGCCCTCACTCCACAAACCTTACCGTCACACCTTTGACCTGCGCTGCCATTTTCAGGCCGCGTTCCTTTCCCATCACGCAGATGGCGGTGTCCAGGGCATCGCTGGTCATGCAGTTCGGGGCGATCACTGAGCAGGCGATGCGCTCCGTCAGCCCCAGCCCGGTCTGAGGGGAGACAATGTGTGAGTAACGGACGCCGTCGATCTCGGTGAACTGGTACAAGTCCCCCGAGGTCGAAACCCCGCAGTTGTGCAGGCGCACGCTCTCCAGTTTTTCTTCCGGTGCGGCACTGGCAAACTGCCGCAGCTTGATCTCCCAGGCATCTTCTCCCGGCGGGGGATCGCCGATGGCGATGTCTCCACCTGCCATGACGAGGGCGCGGGTGAGGCCGTGCTCACGCAGGACGCGCAGGCCGGCATCGGCGGCGTAGCCTTTGGCGATGCCGCCGAGGTCGAGCAGCATGCCGGGCTTCAGGAGCGTGATGGTGTGCGCTTTAGCATCCATCTGCACGGCGCGCCAGTCGGTGGCGGCAAGCGCCTGCTGCAGGCGGTCTGCGGGGG
>NZ_JBIPNG010000536.1:0-4226 GCF_044373815.1 Prosthecobacter sp.
GAACATCTTCGCAATGTTCGGAAACCCGCCCGCCTCACCCGCGCCAAACAAAAACCGGCACACGATCATCGACGCCAGATTCCACGCATATCCCGTCGCCGCCGTGAACACGCTCCAAAACATCACGACACGCAGCAGCACCCGCCGTGGTCCCCATTTGTCCCCCAGCCAGCCGCCCGGAATCTCAAAGAGCGCATACGCCAGCGTGAATGCGGAAAACACATAGCCCATCTGCGTGTCATCAAATCCCAGATCCTGCTGAATGAACGGCCGCGCCTTCGAAATGCACACCCGGTCGATGTAATGAATGATGCCGAGCATCACGGCAAAAACGATCACGCCATAGCGCGTACGAGTGGGACGAAGAGTGGATTCCATGGACGGGTTGGGAAAGCGCGCATGCTGCCACGCGGCCTGACTCAACGTCAACTCCTCAAACAATCCATCACGGCTCTCCCACGGTAGGGTTCTCCACCACAATCGCGCTCGCTTTCACCGCCCGCGTCAGCACCTCCTTCGGCTGCTTGCCGCTTGGCACCAGCTCATGCGCCATGCCCTTGTAGCGCAGCGGCTTGTAGCCAAGCGCCAGCAGCGCATCCAGCGGTGCCTGCTTGAGGCCGGGCTTCCAGTAGTCCGGCGCACCGCCCGTTTCATAGTAGTAGATCCAGGTGTGCTGCGGATCATACCATCCGGCGCAAAGAATCACATGCCGGTGCGGAATGTTCAGCACATCCCCCGGCTGCAACTCCTGCGCGCTGCCGAGTTCCGTGCAAACCGCCGGCAGCCGGCTGGTGTCATGCACGCTCGGCAGTTTCAGACAGCGCGACACAAATCCCGAACAATCCACCCCTGTGGCCTGTGCGCTCACCGCCGCATTGTCAGCACGTCGTTTCTCTGGCGATGACACATCACCGCCAGCGCTGCCATTCGCGATGGCTTGATCAAACGACGCCGGATCATCAAACCCACCCCACTTGTACGGCACCCCGCTGTTCATCTCCCCCGGCACCCACCATCCTTTGCGATCCTGCTGCGGCTCGTGAGTCACATCAGGCGTGTTGACGAGCACTCCCGCCTTGTCCTTTCCGTGCAGAATATTCCGCGCAAACGGCCGCCACGTGTGATTCGCAAACCGTTGCGCAATCGCCATCGCCTCATCCGGCGTGACCTGCGAAGGCGCAGCCGGATCTCCTGGAATCAGCGGCTCAGAGGCAGCGTCTGGCTTCAAGGTGGCGTTGCAACTCGTCAAAACGAGCATCAGGGCGGGGAGGGCACACTTCATCGGGCGGATGATGCGAGGTCTCCGCGCCGGGTCAACCGATTGCGCCTGTCCATGAGGTTGACCTGCCCGTTCTCGATTGCAGAATGCATCCATGCCCTCCCGCCTCCGCCTCGCTGGCTTCCTGCTGCTGGCCGCCTTCGCCCTGCGAATGAATGCCGCTCCCGCCAAGCCCTCTGCACGCACCGCCCTCGTCATTGGCAATGCGAAGTATGAAGCCGCCGTGGGTCCGCTGCGCAATACCGGCAACGATGCCAAAGCCGTGGCCAAAACCCTGCGTGATCTCGGCTTCGCAGTGATCGAAAAACATGACGTCACCCGCGATCAACTGCTGCGCGCCGTGGTGGAGTTCCGCGCCACACTGACCGACGCCGAAGTCGGCCTCTTTTATTACGCAGGCCACGGCATCTCCGTGGCCGGCTCCAATTACCTGCTGCCCATCAAATCCGGCTACACCTCCGAAGGAGCCGACGACGTAACTCTTCGCCTGCTCGCAGAAACCAAGCTCTTCAATGTCGAGCAGGCCGTGGCCGACATGAAATCCTCCGGCGCCCTCTGCAACCTCGTCATCCTCGATGCCTGCCGCACCACCGCCGTCGCACGCACCGGACGCACCCGCGATGCCACCAGCCCCGGCGGCCTCAGCGAGATGAAACCACCCGCCGGATCACTCATCGCCTTTGCCACCGATGCAGGGCAGACCGCACTCGATGGCGATGGCACCAACGGCCTCTACACCGAAGAACTCCTCAAAAACCTGCGCACCCCCGGCTTGACGGTCGAGCAGGTCTTCAAACGCACCCGTGCCGGCGTCCTCGAACGCTCCAATGGCGGGCAGATTCCTGCGGAATACTCCCGCCTCGTCGGCGATGACGTCTTCCTCGCCGGTCAGGCTCCCGCGCCGGCACCCATGGTGGCATCGCTTCCAGCTCCAGCCGCTCCCATAGATTCACTCCCACCTCCAACACGGTCAGTCACACCGCACGCACTCCCCACTCTGAAGGAGGTCACGAAACTCGCCACCGCAGGCAAGGCCCGCGAATGTGTCGAAGCCTTGCAGCAGATCTCAAAGTCCAAAGGCCCCGGTGACTATGCCTCACTGCCCATCGAAGTGCTGCTGGATCGCGTGAAGGAAGACCTCAAAGACGCCACCACCGCCTCTCCCACCGTCGAATCCGCCGCCACCACCTGCGAGCTCATCCTCCAAGCCCTGCGCGACTGCCTGCCGCCGGATCACGAGAAGAAGATCCCCTTCACCGCCAAGGCGCTGAACCGTCGCGGCGATACCCTCCTGCTTCTCGGTCGTGCCGACGAAGCCCTCGAAGCCTACAACGCCGCCCTCCCGCTCACCCCCGACGATTCCTACATCCTCTACAATCGCGGCCGCGCCCACCTCGCCCTCGGCAGCACGGACGCCGCCAAGGCTGATTTTACCGAAGCCGCGAGCACCAAGTACCATCAGCTAAAAGCCCGTAAGCTGGCTGAAGAGGCGCTTGCGAAACTCAAGTAATCCACGCTGCTCGGATCCCGACCTGGCAGTCACTCATGCCACGTCCGGGCATCACCAATCCTGGTCATCTTTTCAGCAGGGCGTTGTGCTCTGATTCCGACCAATTTTCATGCCATTCCAGGTTCAAATTAATGACGCCTGTGTAGAGTAGAATGTCCTCACCACTGCCATTTGTTGCCATTTGAAGGATCTTAACGCCGATAATTTTGCTATCTATGGACTTTGCCGCATCCGGCAAGCTGTCAGGCATTCCAAGATAGAATCCCGTGTTTAAGGTTGTTTCCTCACCAGGCGGAAGCTGTCCTGAACCAATGCCTACCCACGGCCCGGTAACGAGCGTGAATGAAGTGTCGGCAAACGGATAACAATTCTTCTCAACCTTCTTCAGCATTGGGAGCGCCCCCGACGGACCCACGAGTAATTTGTCGTCGATAACAGTTCCGTCGGGCAAATAAAGAAGTGCCGACAAAGTGCTGATATCTATGGCTCGCTCACCTATGTTTTTGAACCTTAGCGGCATCGCGACAGCATAGCTAGCCGTTGGATGAATTGTACTCTTTTTAAAAGCAACAGCACGAACACTGGGCCAACCAGTGGGTGCAGGTGCGACAATCTCTAACACGGGACTTGATGGGCGAGGATAAACAGGTTCCGGCTTCGGAATAAACACGGTGTAATACTTATCGAATAGAGCAGGCTTCTGAAGTTTACCTTCAAGGAAGACTGGCACGTCGGCAGCCAACAGGTTGAGCACCCGAAAGTGATAATAACCAGCCTCGAAACCATCAAGCAATTCCTCGTCAATCTCAATCATTCCAGCGCCAACTCGGAACTCGGTTTGTGGTCCTATAAGCCACGACGTCCACCATGCCCAAGGTAAGCCTGCTTTTTCGCCCCATTCAAGGCGGCGGATGTTGCTTCGCTTGGGTGGCTTCAAGGCTTCAGGAAGTAAAACCACCGTTGTGATCGGTTTGTCCGTCGGCAGCCCCACGTTCTTGTACTTCTGCAACCAAGTGAGTGACAGGGGATACATGAGCGCCGCGTCTCCGAGTCTTAGTTGTGCTGCTCCCCCTGGTTGGCCATCAAGATACCATCCGGCGGGTGACTCCTGAGCATCAAGCGTTTGGTACTCCATCCTTTGCTTTGGTATCAGTTCGGGTTGCACGTTAACCAAGAACCGAGTCTCAGCGAGAATCTTGCCATCAGGCCCCAAGATCCTGAAAGCAACCGGCAAATCAGGGCCCATGGGAGTAGATTCGTCAATAGGACAAAATGGCGTAATGAGTGTATAACCACGCGCTTTAGCAGCCTGACCTTTGTCTAATCGCGATGGCCAGATACCTACGCTCCACTTCCATGTCAGCCCCGTTTTGTCGTTTTCAATACTCGAGCCATAAGCCACACTTCGATTCGGTCGAAGTTTCTCAGACAGATAGA
>NZ_JBIPNG010000546.1:0-4049 GCF_044373815.1 Prosthecobacter sp.
CTGACAAAGGTCCCGATATCTCTTGGCCTTGGTTGTCGATTAACAAATACATAGACATGCCGTATTCAGGAGCAAAGACCCGATGGGCGGTTGCTTTTACTCGGGTTGAAGGTGTGATTTCATCTCCGTCAACGGTCAAAAATCGAATTGAGAATGCGTTTGATTTTATTATTTCCCCTGCCTCCGAGTTCTTTTTTGATTCGCTCGACCCGAGTTTCGATTTTCCATCCGCAAAGTTTCGCGCATCCGCTAGCGCCGCCGGTTTATAGGTCATCTTCCAAAGTCCCCACGTTACCAAGCAGAGCAGGATCGCAGCACTAAACAACGCGACCAGTGGCATGGACGGGCGCACTGGTCTTGCTGAAGGCTTAACCCCAAGCTGCGCCTCCAAATGCCGCACAAGGTCATCCATGCTTGGGCCAAAACCTTCATCACTGGGAATTCGTTTTCCGTCGCGATAGCGTAAGTCTGTTATTGTTGTGGGAAGTGGTTTGTTTTTCGGAAAATCAGCCCCATCAACCATGAGCGGAATCACTGCCAGACCGGGCGTGTTAAGTGCAGATTCGACTTCGATACGGACCCAGTCCGGCGGCATGTCGTCCCCCTGCTTTTCCGAAAGCATACGCCGCTCATACCAACTAGGGTCAATCACCACCAAAACAACACGACAATCTTTGAGCGCCGCTTCAAAAGTCGTTCGGAAATCGAACCCCAAACGCCTCGTTGCGTCCTCATCATCTTTAAAGACTGCCGCAGGCGTCAATCTCGACGCCAGACGTTCATAAATACGGCCGGCTATGTTACAAGACTCGTCATGATTGTAACTGATAAAAACACTACGAGGCGGGAACTTTTTCATGGGCAATCTTCTTGGAGCAAAATCAGGTGATGTGGATCAGAGGAAGACATCTCAATGTGAAATCCCCTTCGCCGCAGCATACCAGCCGACGAGTTCATCCAGTAGGATTTCCTCGGTCCGGCGGACGAAGCGTCGGAGAGAGGCAGGAGTGCGGATGACAGGAAGGAATTCGCCGGCGCTGTTGAGACGCTCTACCATTTCGGGATAGACATAGGCGCGGCGCTTCACGTCGGTGACGGATTGCAATGATGTGACCGCGCCTGCGAGCAAGGGTAGGGCGATGGGCAAAAAGTAGTATATTAGCGTGAGAGGCAGGCTTTCGTCAGCTTTATGCCCGGGATCTCGATACACATCGACCTTGTGAACGAGCGCAATGACGATAAAGACAACTGCCAGAACAGAGGTAACGGGACCCGCGATGTGAGCGAAGCCATGCCACCAGTGACGGTGATGGGGATCGTATTTCTCAAAGTGGCTGATCTGATCCTTGATTCGATCCGTGAGGTAACCCGTTCTCTCTTGTATGAAGGCCTGCTCAGGCGTGGCAGCAGGATCGGTGGCGGTGGAAGCATCCCGCCAGATGGTGAGGCCGACGGAGAGGCAGAAGCGCCGCCAGCCTGGGAGGTGATCCGTGGCGATGGGGAAGAGGGGATCAAGCAACCTGCCAGAACTGACGAGCCCGCGCACCAGCTCGGTGGCCACCCTCAACTCAATCCAGCGGGCCTGCGCGTGTTTGTAGTGCGACCAGAGCATGAGGCCAATTGCGGCGAGAACGAAAGCCAGTTCCATACCGGCAAGGGCCGAAGGCCGCCAGTCTTCCAGCACCCTTTGCGATCCTGCGGAAACTGCGGCGATGATGGAGGCCGTGAAATGCAGGATGCTGCCGCACAGAAGCGCCCCACGCAGTCTCGTGGCCCAGTCTTTGGCTCCGCGATCCACGAATTCCATCAGTGCTTTTGCCGTGGTCAATGGCTTCGTGATACCATGCTCGGCATCAGCAGCGTGCTGGATCGCCTTCATTTCGGCCAGACCCGCGTCCGTGGCGCTGGCAAAGCTAGAGGCATCGCCATCGACCTCACCCGTGACAGTGTTGATGCGACGGACGGGGGTGGGCAACCAGCGGAAGCCGTTTGTGGGTTCCTTGCCTTTGAGGTAGGGCATCCTGTCGGCGTTCGCCAAGTCGATGACATCCGCCGTGCCGCCACGGCCCGAGGAAATGACTTTCCCGCTGCTATCGGCGATCTGCACCGGCGGTGCTTCTTTCCCGTCCCAAAGGGCGATGATGGCATCTGAGGCATAAACGATCTGGGAACCGACATCGTAATAGCAATCGTCCCGAAGATGGGACCCGTGGGCGATTCGGAAGGTGGCTCCGCCTGTTCCTTCCTTGGCACGTTTAATGTGGTGCTGCGCCTGGTGCCAATCGGCCTGAAAAGCGGCGCCTTCGAAGTCTTCTTCGAAATGCCTCTCCGGCATTGGAAGTATGACATGCACAGGCATGTCGAGCGCCGTTGCCTCCCGTGCGGCGATCAGGTCGGCGCCCGCCGCGACACCACAAAGCAACTCGGCACGCCCGCCCTGCGCTTCTGCTTTTATTTTCAATGCTCTGAGTTCGTCACGAATTTTTACAGCCAGATGCTCCATTTCACCACTCGTACGGCCTGGGATTTCTTTCGGGCGGTGGCCAGTGAAGCCGATGATCCAGACGGGAATAATCATGAGAGATGAGGATTAACTTCCAAGGATAAGAGCAAATCCCAAGCCGAATAACAAGCAAAGTTCGTAAAAAATAAGCAATTCGGCCTAAATAAGTAATCCCGCAGCTACCAGCTCACGATTGATATGGATTATCTGTTCCTCAATGCTTGCTGCAAATGGGATTTTGCTGACGCCATCAAAGTCAGAATGCAGTTGCGCCCCATGTTTCACAAGCAGCAGAACTCGGCTGGGGCCGAGTCTTCCTACGAACCACCCAGTTTCAAAGATTACATTCGGCCTCGCTTGGTCGTGCCGCGATCCGTCTTTCCTGACTTGAACCAAATCATCTGGCGTAAAGATGCAAATCGCGTAGCTCGACTCTGCCGCCGCATCTTCAAATTTTTGGAGTATCGGTTTGGATTGTCCGGCCTGCTCGCGAATAACGATCGGTTCAATCCCATATCCTTTGTATGGAGGCTCCGTGAGAAGGTGGCGCATCAAAAGCCAGTTGGTATCGTCGTGACCATGAACAATAAAGACCTTTTTGGTCAGCGGCGTCGCAGACGGATAAGACCGTACCCCTGCCTGCCCAACTTCTGCTAACACACTCAACTGCCTGAAAAGCTGTTCGCCATGCTTCAGATGCTTCGCAAAAACTTCGCGACAGTCCTGCTTAGCGGCCGCCAGTTTGGCTGCAGCCTTCATTTCAGCAAGCAAATGCTGTGTGAGCGCGGCCTTCTCACCAAACATGTTCCTCGACGCAACCGCCATTTTTTGGAGCAACTGCATCATGTTACCCAGATTGACTGCCTGTTTGTCGAGGTCGTTTCTCGCCTTCTCCAAGGCATTTTGAAGGGATTTAATCGGCGGGGGTGTCGGCGCTTGGGTGGCCTGCGTCGGCACACTGGGAAAAAGGTCGGGGACTCTAGGTGCCAATGGGTTGCTCCCTGACGGCATCATCGGAGATTGAGGTGCCTTGGAGTATGGATTTTCCATAGCAAAAGGCCCCAGTGGATGTGGGTAGGGAGGCGGTTCATTAGCCATGTTTGCATAGTCACACCCCCATTCTTATGCGCAATCTGGATTTGTTATTACTAGCCAGCTAGCCCTCCGGCTTCAAACCTGTCTCCTATCAGTGCCCCCCAACGTGGCTATTTCCACGTCATCGGCATTCAGCAAGGCGGGGCGCACTAAAGATTGTCCCCTATCCCCTCACTCATGCCACGTCCGTGCCACACGCTCAATGCTGAGCGCCTTGCCCGTTGCAGGATCAATCGTAATCAGCGCCCCATTCACCCGCACAGCACCGCTCCCCACGCCAAAGCGCGTGGGCATCATGCTGTGAAAGCGTTCCAGCACCGGCTCGATCTGGCTGCCGATGACACTGTCCATCGGGCCGCACATGCCGGCATCACTCTGAAACGCGGTCCCTTTCGGCAGCACGCGTTCGTCAGCCGTGGGCACATGGGTATGGGTGCCCACCACCCCAGAG
>NZ_JBIPNG010000295.1:0-8264 GCF_044373815.1 Prosthecobacter sp.
TGCGTGTCCTTGCGCCTTTCCACAAACTCCGGAGACTGGTACGGCTCCCCCGTCTTCAACGTGTGCCGGAAGCGTTTCTCCGCAGCCTCGGCCACCCGCTTCGGCCACAGCAGGCGGATCACTTCCGCAAAGCAGCGTCCGATCAGCGGCTCGATGTTGTTGAACAAAGGCATCGCCCGCGGATTAATCTGCACCAGGCGCAGCTGGTCATCCACCACATACACGCCAAAGGGCGCCTGGTTCAGCAGTGCGGAGAACAGCGCCTCATTGCGGCGCAGGATGTCCTCCACCTTTTTACGGTCCGTGATGTCCATGACCACGGCATGGCATTCCTTCTCATTGATCTGGCGCTTGGCCGCGATGTTGACGATGAGGGGCGGCTGGTCCTGACGCAGCAGTTCGAAATCACCCGATTGCTTCTCATCCTGCACAAAGACCTGCGTCAGGAAGGCATTGAAGGCCCGGCGGTCACGGGGCTCCAGCAGCGCGCCAAAGCGCTGCCCCAGCAACCGCGAGCGCTGCACTCCGACCATGCTGGTGCCGGTGAGATTGACCTGCTGGATGCTGCCGTCGCTGCTCAGCGTAAAATAACCCACGGGAGCAAAGTCATAAAGATCCGTGTACTTTTCCAATCCTGCATCCACTTCCGACTTCGTGAGCTTGAGCTCCTCGTTTTGCAGCTCCAGCTCGATCTGATGAATCTGCAGCTCCTGCAGCGCGCGCTGCGCATCCGCAGCGTTGGTGGCACGCTTGGTTTTGGCAGGCATTTCCCGCAGCCGGTTTTCAGCACGGCGGCGCAGGTCGATGGCACGTTGTTTCATAATTTGGATTTCCGTTGTGGGGCGGCCACGCGGCGGCCCTTGGGTTTGCCGAGGGCTTTGTCCAGGGCACGGCTCTGCTCCACGGCCTGCTGCGTCAGCTGGCTGTGCTGCTCGCGCAGATCGGCCTCGATTTTCTTCGCCGCAGTGATGTCTGCAAAAGTGATGACCACACCGTCGATGCGGTTGTCCATCGTGCGGTAGGGCATGATGCGCACCGTGAACCAGCGCCCGTCCTGCGTGGCGATGGAGCGCTCGCTGAAGACCAGCGTGCGCAGCACCTCGTGCGCGTCCGTGACCAGCTCGGGATAGAGCAGGTCGGAGGCCAGGTCCGTGATGGGCCGCCCCACATCGCTGGCGATGAATTTGATGATCGTCTTGGCCTGCAGCGTGAAGCGGCGCACATGCAGGTCGTTGTCCAGAAACACCGTCGCGATGTCCGTGCTGTTAAGCAGGTTCTTCATGTCGTTGTTCGCGCCGGAGAGCTCGTCCAGCTTCGCCTGCAGCTCCGCATTCACCGTCTGCAGCTCTTCATTGAGCGACTGCATCTCCTCCTTCGACGTCATGAGCTCCTCGTTCGTGGACTGCAGCTCCTCGTTGGTCGATTGCAGCTCCTCGTTCATGGACTTCAGCTCCTCCTGGGAGGTCTGCATCTCCTCGCGCCCGGCCTGCACCTCATCACGCGCATGCTTCAGCTCATTCTGCAGCTCACGCTGCCTCGCGCTGCTGGAGGATGCGGCCTTGCCGGTCGCGCGGCCGAACGGTGAGCTGGCAGGGATGATGGTTTCAGAAAATACGATGAGGATCATGCCAAAGAGCTCCTTCGGCTCCTCAATGGCCTGCACCAAGATGTCCACCGCACGCGTGTCGGCCGGGGGGCCGAGCTTGATGCCACGCACAGTGGCCGTGCCTTTTTTGCGAATGACCTTTTGCATCGCGCTGGAGAGCTCCACGCGCAGCCCGTCATGCGCCATGGCAATGACATTCCAGTTCGCCTTGCCGGCGGCGGGCTCCAGAAATTTCCCCGTCTTGCCGCTGATGTAGAGGATGTCCCCATGCTCGTTCACCAGCACGGCCGGCGGTGCGTAGCGCTGCTGCAGCATCTGATCGGCGATCGCCTGCAAACTCGGTGCCGGAACGCGCGCTGTAAGCTGTGACTCCTGGCGGATCGTGTGCGTCGGCACATACACGGCGGGGAAGTCCAGGTGGCTGCCCTGCATGGCCGTTTCGTTGCGTTGAAAAATACGCTCCTTCAGCGCCAGCGCGGTGAACAGGTGCGTAAAGTTGCCGATGCTCTCCGCACTGCCGAGAAACAGCACCCCGCCAGGATTCAGGCTGTAATGGAAGAGCGGGAAAAGCTTCCTCTGCAATTCCGGCGTGAGGTAAATAAGAAGGTTCCGGCAGCACAGCAGATCCAGCCTCGTGAAAGGCGGGTCCATGATCAGGTTCTGCGGCGCAAACACCACCATGGAGCGGATCTCCTTGTTCACCCGGTAGCCAGTTTCTTCCTTGATGAAAAATCGCGTCAGGCGGGAGGGTGACACATCGGCGACGATGTTCTCAGGAAACAGCCCCTGGCGCGCCTTGTCGATGGCGTCCTTGTCCAAATCCGTCGCATAGATTTGCAGCGAGACGTTATCCGCACACTTCAGATTCTTCAGGGTCTCCTTGAAAACCATGGCGAGCGTGTACGCCTCCTCCCCCGTGGAGCACCCGGCCACCCAAGCGCGCAGGATGCTGCCTGCGGGCCGGTCTTTGAGCAGCAGCGGCAGTGCTTTCGTGGCCAGCTGCTCCCACGCCGTTTTGTCGCGGAAGAAATTCGTCACACCGATGAGCAGCTCTTTGAAAAGGATGCCCAGCTCCTGCGGATTCTCCTGCAAGTAGCGCACATAGCCGCTGATCTTGGCCACCTGATGAATCCCCATGCGCCTCTCCACCCGGCGGTACAAGGTGCTCCGGCGGTAAAGCGTGAAATCATGCCCGCTGTGCCCGCGTAGCAGGATCACGATCTTTTCCAGCGCGCTTTGCACCTTTTCCTCCAGATGCAGCTCGGACTTGTCCAGCTGCGGCACATGCCTCCGGTAGGCGATGAGTTTCTCCGGCAGTTCTTCAGCCGTGGCCACGATGTCCGCCAGCCCCGCATCAATCACGCTGCGCGGCATCGCGTCAAACTTCGCCGAGGCAGGATCCTGCACCAGCACGATGCCCGCCTTCTCCTTGATGGCGCGCAGCCCCAGCGTGCCATCGCTCCCCATGCCGGAGAGGATGATGCCCACACTCTGCTCCCGCTGATCTTCCGCCAGGGATCGAAAGAAGAAGTCGATCGGCAGCCGCAGCCCGCGCATCTCCACGGGCACCATCAGGTGCAGCACGCCCCGCAGCACGGACATGTCGCTGTTCGGCGGGATCACATAGACGCAGTTCGGCTCCGCCCGGGTGCGGTCCTTCACCTGCATCACCTTCAGCTTCGTGGCACGCTGCAGCAGCTCGGGCATCATGCCCTTCTGCGTCGGGTCCAGATGCTGCACAATGACATACGCCATGCCGCTGTCCTTGGGCACATGCGCGAGAAATTGCACCAGCGCCTCCAACCCGCCTGCGGATGCCCCGATGCCAACGATGGGGCATGCAGAGGCTTTCTTGGGCGCGGGTGCCGCTTTTTTGGCCGTGCGTTTCGGCGCTGGAGGTGGTGCAGACTTTTTCATGGCTCGGTCACGAGCCCCGCCTCGATGTCTCGGTGGCGACTGTGCCTCCAGCAGACTCCATGTTCAGCCCCTTGTCGAGCACGGTCAGCACCTTGTGCGCCCGGAGAAAACACCCCGGGGCGGCTGGCGCAGAACACAGCGGGCATGCAAAATTCATTGCCCCTGGTCACGCCTCTGTTGCAGGTCAATGAGATGATCCGAGAGAATCGGCAGCAGCGTCCGCTTGATCAGCGCCTTGGCCGCTTCGGAAACGTCCTCACTCGCCAGCACGTTTTCATACTGGCTGATGCCCAGCTCCTCGCCCGCCTGCAGGCATTTCAAAATGGGGGATTCACCGATCAGCGCGTCCGACTCCTTCAGCGCCTCTTCAATGCCTGCCCATGTTCCACCGGCAGCTGAAGGCTCCATGGCCAGGTCGGAAATGAACCGGTTCAGTTCAAAAACATTCGCCTGATGGTCAGCACGAATGCGCTCCAGCGCGGCGTCGGCGGCCTCGGGGTCATATTGGACAATCACCTGGCTGTAGGTCTCAACGGCGGCATTCTCCAGCGTCAGCAGCGCGTTGCACATGTCAAAGGTCGGTTCAGTGGCACTCATGGAATGGCAGGGTGTGGTATTGGGGGTCTGGCGGCCTGCGGTCGCAGCGCCGAAATAAAAGAGCTGTGACAGCCGGGCGGGGGGTCGCCTCAACTGCCACAGCTTGTTGCGGTGCAAGGTGCGTCAGGAAATCAGACAAGCTGCTTTCCTGCCCCTTGGGCGCAAATTACTTGGCGGCAAGTTCTTCGGCCTTGGCAAGGTGCGCCTTGAGAGTTGGCAGCATCTTTTCAGCCCAGCCCTTCACGTCGCTGTCCTTGGATTCCTTGGCGGCTTCTTCGAACTTGCTCACGCACTTCTTGTGGCCGCTGACGATGTCGGAGAGGAATTCCTTGTCGAAATCAGCCTTCGTGGCCTTTTCCAGATTCTGGAATTCTTCAGCATGTTTTGGGCTGATCACAGCGGAGACTTCCACGCCTTTGGTGGTGGCCAGACCAGCAAGCTCCTTGTTCGCCTGGGTGTGGTCGGTGACCAGCATTTCAGCGAAGGCCTTCACGTCCGCACGCTCAGCTTTTTGCACGCCCAGTCCGGCGATTTTCACCAGAGCAGTGCCGGCGGCGGATTCTGTTTTGACGAACTTGACGTCAGCTGCGTCGAGGGTGTCCTTCGGTGCGGCGCTGCTGTGGGAAGTGAAGAGCATCGCTGCGCAGAGTGCGAGTGTGGATGCGGAGAACAGGGTGGTGGTTTTCGATTTCATGGTTGTTGTGTTTTTTGGTTTTGAGGACGCTGTTGTTGCTGTCATCGGACGCATGCTAGAGTTCCCGTGCTGCATTCACCATGGGGTGAAACCCCACTCTTTTTTTATTTCGCGCACTTATTGTAGTGCCGTGGCAGCACCACACGAAACGTCGAGCCCGCACCCGGGCTGGTTTCCAGTTCCAGACTCGCATCCAGCAGCTCGCACAAACGCTTCACGATGGAAAGCCCCACGCCTTCTCCGGGCAGCTGGCTGGCCGGCAGCGTGGCGGACTGCGCAGGCACCGTGGGTGCATTGGCCAGGTCTCCCGCCGTGCGGTCTTGCGCATGAATATCATCCGCCGCATGCGCGGTTTGCGTGGCTTCATAAAGCTGCCGCGCCAGCGGTGCGCCCGGGCCCGCGTCCAGTCCGGGACCGGTGTCCTGCACACAAAACATCCAGTCATTCGTTTCACCACTTTTGCCAGCCCCCCAGATCACGGTCACACCTCCGCTCTGCGTGTACTTGAGCGCGTTGAGCAGCAGGTTTTGCAGGATGCGCTGGATCTTCGCACGGTCTCCATGCACCCGCATGGAGTCCGGCCCTTGCATCTTCAGATACAGCCCGCGCGCCTGCGCCAGTGGCGTGGATGTCAGGCAGAAATCCGCCAGCAGCACCCCCGCATCAAACGGCACCACCTTGCGAGTTTCCAGTCCCGCATCCAGCCGCGCCAGACTCATCAGGTCCTTGAGCATGTCATTCAGAGATGACACGCCTTTCTGCAGCAAACTGGCAAACTCATGGCGAATCGGTTCCGTCACGTTATTGCGGTCCAGCACCGAAGTCGCCCCGGACACCACGCTCAGGCTGCCTTGCAGATCATGCGTGGCTTCACGCCACGCGGCCGCACGCGCGCGGTCCAGGTCATTCAGCGTGGCCAGCGCCTGCTCCAGTTCACGCACATGCCCGTTCGCCTCCGCTTGATGCAGACGCCAGTACTGCGTGGCGCTGTCGCTGATGCCTTCCCAGCACAGTTGCGCCCACGCACGTCGCGCCACCGGCAGGACGGCAGGCTCCAAATCAGGATGCGCTGGCGCATAGGCCTCCAGCATCTCCATCACCACCATCTGCAGCTGGCCCCACTCCTGCGTCAGCTCGCGCAGCTGGTAGCCCTGCTGCCAGCGCTGCAGACCATGCTCGATCACCTGGTCCTTTTCATTCTTCTGCGCCTGCGGGCTTTCCACCTGCGGCCAGGCGCGCAGCCTCAGGGCCAGTGAATCCAGCACGCCGGGAATGTGGTCGTTGAACTGCAGACGCGTCAATGATGAGGCGATATGCAGTTCCGCCACATTCTCCGTCGCAGTGCGCCAGCGTTTCAAGATCACTTCCCGCTGCTCGCCCAGATACGCCGCCAGCGCGCTCAGTTGCTCACGAGTTCGAGCCGTTGCCTTGGCCGCGCTCACCACTTGGTCCGCCCCTGGTGAATCTGATCCTGCAGGCTCAGCTGCGACCACAGGTATTCCTCCGTGGCATCGATCATCATCTCATCAATGAAACGATGCATCGTCGCGGCGATGAACAGCGTGGACGCCGCCCCAAACTCCGGATGCAGGCCTTCGAACTGACGCAGGTGGTAGATCAAAATGGCGCGCAGGTGCATCAGCTCGCGCAGCATTTCAGGCAGTTCATACCCCTGCCGCAGCCGTGTGGCGCCGTGTTCCTCCGCATCTTTGAGTGACTTCTCCGCCACGACATCACTGCCATAAAACCGCAGCGTTTTAACCAGGTTATCAAAAATTTCAGGCAGATGATTTTTGAGCGCCACAGTGTTCAGGTTTTCGCTCGCGATGATGGCGGCGTCGCCATGCACTCGCACCATCCATTCATTGATGATCACCTCCTTCTGGGTGCCGAGATAGTCGGACAACTGGACATTCACACTGGCAGGAGGAGCTTCAGGGGGTGTTATCGTGGGTGCAGTCATGGGGGTTGGGGTCATCACTTGGTTAACAGATCACAGGTTTGGTTGGTTGGCTGCGCAGCGCTTGCCTCGGCTGCTTCCAAAAAATTAGGATGCGCGCCCAACGTCCGCCATGGGGTATAACCCGCATAGCCGCGTGAACCCTGCGCTGCTGGCTGAATGCTGGACGTCTCCAGACTACCCCCGGTCCGGACCTCTCAATTCAGACGCAGTCGGATAGGCGATGATCTCCGTGGCTCGATCATCCTCAGGATCAGCCGCTGCTCCCTGGGTGCAGATTCCCTGCCCTCCTGCGTGAGCAAAGATGACTTCAGCACGGGTGATTTCGGAAGAGTTCTCAGCATGCACGGAGATCAGGATGCTGCCGTCCTGCAGCACATCCTGGTCACATCTGTCTTCTCGTTCCTGAATGCCCCTGCCGATCCATCCGCCGCAGACTCCGCCAAACACCGCACCAATCGCCGTACCCGTCAGCGCCGCCAGAATGGGACTCGCATCAATGAATTCGCCGAATCCCGGAATCGCAAGGACACCGATCCCTGCAATCCAGCCCAGCGTCCCACCGATGCCCAGCCCAGCCACGACTCCTTCAGGCACATGGGTGCGCTTCACCTGCGCGGAGCCCTGCTCCGTCAGCAGTGCAGAAATATCATCGCTGGAGAATCTCGCAGCCCTGAGCTGATCAACAATGTAACCCGCCTGAGTGCGCGAGGTGGCAAAACAAAAGACAGAAGTTTGAGGCATGGTGGTTGGGCTTGAGAGGTGGATGGCAGCAATGAATTCGCTGCAGAGCTAGCGGGTGGTCGGATCCGAATGCACCCCGCTGCTCGTCTGCCACACCATGCGCAGCACCCCTCACCTGCACTATGGAGTGTTCACCCCATTGGCCGCAGCAGCAGATGCGCTAGTCTTTCCCCATGAGTTCCACCACCCCCCGACGCTTCAGATCCACCGGCTGCCTCCTCACGCTGCTTCAGCTCCTCGCCGTCTATCTGCTGAGCCACGGCCCGGTGATGGCCCTGTATTCCAGCCAGCGCATCACAGGCCCCGCCCCCCATTTGGTCACCACATTCTACCAGCCCCTCACATGGCTGTATGAGCACACTCCGCTCGGCACCCCGATGACCGCCTACGACACCTGGTGGAAGAATCTGCTGAAGAAGTCCTGAGCTGAAGCCCGACGAAGTAGGGTTTCACCCCATCGCAGTTGCCGTCCCTGCCGACGAGGCTGCCAGCAACACATGAATCCCTCACCTTCCCCGCCTATCACTTCGCAACCCCTCAGGTTCAGTGTCGAGGCCGCACGCCAGCTGCTGGAGGAGGCGCTCGAAGCCGAGAAATCGGTCAACGACACCGAGGCTGGTCTCGCTCAAAAGCGCGCCATCAATGCCTACACCGGCGCCTCCGCCATGATACCGCCCGAGGTCATCACCACAGCGGCCACCGCTGCCGCAGAGCAGAAGCAGGCCGTTTGAACGAATCTCAGCAGG
>NZ_JBIPNG010000296.1:0-8248 GCF_044373815.1 Prosthecobacter sp.
AGATCAGCAGGACCTCGTCCGGCAAATCTTCGAGTCCCTTCACCATCCCGACCACCGCGAGAAAATGAACTGGCAGGTGCAGAAGGATCTGATGGGCAAAATCAAAAACACCCCCTCCGTCGGCTTCTTCGGCACCCCGGCCGATCCCGACTTCGAGTTCATCTACACCGGCCACCACGTCACCCGCCGCTGCCACGCCCACACCGATCAGGGACTCGGCTTCGGCGGCCGCCCCATCTTCTACGGCAACTTCGCCAAAGCCTTCAACGAGACCAAGGACCACGAAGGCAATCCCTTCTGGTATCAGGGCCTCGTCTTCAATGAATTCGTCCAGGCGCTCGACGGCAAGCAGCAGGAAAAAATCCTCGTCGGCCGCGAACCGCGCGACGAAAGCCCCGCCAAAGTCATCGAAAAACGCAAGACCGACCTCCCCGGCCTCAGCGGAGCCGATCTCAGCAAAGACCAGCAGGCCAAGCTCCTCGAAACCATGCGCCGCATGCTCGTTTGCTTCCGTCCCGACGACGTCGCCGCCACCCTAAAAACCATCGCAGACAAAAACCTCGTCCCGCGCCTCTTCATCTCCTGCTACGGGGGTAAATACGACATCGGCGCCGACAAAGTCTGGGACACCTGGCAGATCGAAAGCCCCGACTTCGTCTGGTACTTCCGCGGCCACCCCCACATCCACGGCTACTTCCATCTTCCTGTCTAGGTCGGAAGTTCCCTGGATTGGGTCGTCTGGCATCTTTTGGGACTTATTCTTCAATCAGCTTCGTCAGACCATACTTCGTTAAACTCGAGTCCTGTAAAACCTAGCGCATGGTACTGTGTGTAAAATTCATCCTCTGGTTCATCACGCCCCACCAGCGCAAACAAGCCGACACGTTTCATTTCAGGAATTTTGAAGAGATTGACATCGCCGATGCGATCCGGATGAAAAACAAATTTCTGCACCTGGATGGCTACATTGCCGTCAGGCGTCCATCGAGCATTCGTATTCTTTCGGTCCAAACAGTTATAGCATGCTGTAGGATTAAATATATATAAATGTTCTTTGGTAGATTCCAGTGTTGCGTTAAGTATTTCTCCTGACCTCTCAATGATTTCACCGAGATCGCTTTGATTGACATTTTGATCATATGCCAAACATCCAAGGCTAAGGTTGAAGAAATTTCCACGATTTGTTCGAGCCGGATCGCGAACATAAAAAGATAAATTCGGCCAATTCGCACGCATGCTTTCCAATTGGAAAAGCTTCATTTTAAGATATTCATCTTTTTCAACGGGTAACAAAGACCAAAAATCGTGATTTGCGCTAACTTGATAAATTTTCATGGCCATGGAAATGTTCCTTCAATGAGTTCTTTTGCAATTTGTTGAAGCTCATTACGAATGACATCACCACCTTGGCCGTCCCGCTGGAGGCATGTAGCTGGGTGGCCCGCCCAGCCAAGATACAGCGAACCATCCGCATTGGCGGATTCGCGGGTTCATTCCCTATTTTCCTGCGGCTTCATTGGTCATGCTGCGAATTTCTGCCGTGTAAAAATCAACCCTGTCATCTGATGTTCATTGTAGAAATCAAAAAAACGCTGCGTGGCAAAGGTGTTAGCACGTGATTCCTTTATGCAGAAAAACCATTGAGGAACAACCAAGTCGTTTTTAAATACCTTTCTGTCCACGTACCGGTGACCATTATCACATACAATAATTTCACTTTGTTTCTGATCCAAGGCATCTACCACATTCAAGCAGTTGAACACCCAAAATGTTTCTTTTTCATATTCCACTGGCAGCAGTTCTCCACAGCGCAACAATTCATCCCGAACTCCCTGAACCTCAATTGCCTTTGGGGTTACGCCAAAGGCAGCAGAGCTGAAAATGGTGAAAAAATGGCCGATAGGCACGATTTTTTGATCGTCACTCAACAAGCCAGTTAAAAAAAATGGCTTCCAGGTTTTCATGAGCGCTCGGCCAAAACCAAATGAGTCATAAACGTTCTGCTTTTCCGGCTCCTGCAAGTCGGGAGTAAAAGTTCGAACCGACCAATCAAAGGTAATATTATAAATGCTCATGGTGTTGCAGGAATCAGACCGTTTGCGAATTTCTGCAACGCATTTCTAACTGCCGTCTCTCCACCCAAATCCGCATTTTCAAGTGTCTCGACAAGCTTTTCCAAATAGTCTCTTGTGTGGATATTGTCTGTGCCTCTGGAGATCGGCGCGTGGAGAGGACCATAGATAGAGTGGTCGATGTCTGCATCTACAGTAAATTTATTTGGTAGATACATTCCGTTGGCCCCATCATTGACTCCTATTCCATACTTTCGCAGCACAGCATGCCCGCGTTCACTCAAGCTTTTCATGTTTGGTTTGCTTGCATCCACATAGGTGGGCATGATGTGATGGCGTGAAAATTCGACTCCTGGATGCTTGAATCCCAGGAGTATTTCCATGTTTTTCTCCAGCACATCCTCATTCTTGGCAGCATCCAACACACCACGCTCCAATTGCTGGGAGATACGCTGTGCGTCATTCCAAATAGCGCTGGTGGGGCCGCCTTCGCCGGCAAAGAATCGCCTTCGCACTTCGTTAAAACAACGTAAACGCCATCTTGTTGGATGTTTGGCATCTAAAGCCGCCCCCACAGGGCCTGTAAACATCTGTCTATAAGCCCCCCAGAGGTCATTTGATTCTCGGTGGAGAATCTCGAAAGCCCCCAGGATCACGGAGCACCAGCCCGGGAAAGGGGGTCAGTGTGCAAATTCTTGACAGATTGAATGGCTCATCATCGGCCTGATCCTGGAAGCCTCTGAGCAGGCAGGAGACTGCATCGCACATAGGCACGCCCCACTCGGATTCCCAGCGGCATTTGGTCAAATATTAGACCCCAGCCCCCCCCTCACGCGATCAATCCCCGCTTCACCTCCCCAAACACATCCGTCAGCCGGAAATCCCTTCCTGCATAGCGATACGTCAGTCGCTCATGATCCAGCCCCAGCAGGTGCAGCATCGTCGCATGCAGATCATGCAGATGCACCTTGTCCTGCTCCGCCTTCATCCCTGTTTCATCCGTGCTGCCATAGCGAATCCCCGGCTTCGCACCACCACCCGCCATCCACATCGTGAAGCCCAGGTGATCATGATCCCGCCCGTTGTTCTTGTTCAGCAACGGCGGCCGGCCAAACTCCCCGCCCCACAGCACCAGCGTATCCTCCAGCAGCCCGCGCTGCTTCAGATCCGTCAGCAGCGCCGCCACCGGCTGGTCCGTCTCCAGCGCATGCTGCGGATGCCCCTTGAAAATATCCGTGTGATCATCCCAGAATTCGTGATTCACCTGGATGAACCTCACCCCCGCCTCCGCAAACCGCCGCGCCATCAGACACGCCCTCCCGATCTGGTCCGTCATCTTCCCATCGCCAATCCCATACATCTCCTGCGTCGCCTGGCTCTCCCGGTTCAGGTTCATCACCTCCGGCATCTCCCGCTGCATGTTGAAGGCCAGCTCCGCAGACGTGATCAATCCCTCCAGCGCCTCGTTGCTCCCATCCTGCGCCAGCCTCTGCCGGTTCAAAGACTGCACCAGATCCAGCTGCCGCCGCTGCGCCGTCACATCCAGCCGCGCATTCTTCATAAACGGCAGTTGAATGTCCTTCAGCGGCGTCGCCGGAAATTCCGGACTCGCCCCATTCCCACTGTCCTGCCCGATCGCCGTCCCACCGCACACCGCCGGTAAAAACGCGCAGCCATGCTTCAGCGGCCCGCCGCCCGAAAACGACGGATTGATCGTCACAAAGCCCGGCAAATTTTGATTCTCCGTTCCCAGCCCATACACACACCACGAGCCCACGCTCGGCCGAGTAAACGCAAAGCTCCCCGTGTTCATCTGCAGGATCGCCTGCGGATGCGCATTGTGGTCCGTGTGCATCGAATTGATCACGCACAGATCATCCGCATGCCGCGCGATGTTCGGCAGCAGATCCGAAATCAGCATCCCGCTCTGCCCCCGCGCCTTGAACTCCCACGGCGACTGGTAATACACATTCGTGCTCCCCTTCGCATTCGGCACCTCATGCTGCTTTGTCAGCGCCGGCTTGAAATCAAACGTGTCCACCTGCGACGGCCCGCCCTGCATAAACAAAAATATCACCCGCTTCGCCCGCGCCGGAAAATGCGTCTGCACAGGCACCAGCGGATTCATCCGCGCCACCGCTGCCTGCACATTCGCCCCAAACAACCCTCGCAACGCCAGCATCCCAAACCCAGCACTCGAAGCACTGAGCAAATCCCGGCGGCTAGAAAGCATCCCCATGCTGCACACATACGCCCCCCGCGTCCAAATCTTGTCGCGGGAGGTGATGTCATAAAAGTTGCCCATAATGCTGTTGACGCTCTCGCTGGAATTGTTTCTCCTCTGAAGTCATGCCGATTACCATTTACGCCCCAAAGCCCGATGCCCCGGAAAAAGTCGCCTGGCTCTGCAGTGGCAACTGGCGGCAGCCAGACCAAGCTGACGCACTCGAAGCCTGGCTCATTGAGAACCACGCCGCACTCAAGCCCGGAAACTACGTCGCGGACATCGCCTTCTCGCCGCGTGAAGATGCTTTGGGCGGCGGCGCAGCCATTTCACCGCAGATGCTTCGAACCATGGCCGACCTTGGAATGTCTCTTTTCTTGTCAGAGTATCCGTGCATCAAAGATGGGCCATGACTACGGAAAATGGAGTCAGGGTGCAAATTTTTGACAAAATACCCGGGTGCCCACCCCCGCCCTCAATACACCACCTGAAACTCCCCGCTTTGCATCAGCGCATGGCATAGCTGCGCCCACCCACTCGGCGCATCCCCCGCGCTCCTCAAAAACTCCTTCATCATCTCCCGCTCCTCCATCGTCGGCCCCCGGCAGCAGACCATCTTCCACGCCTGCACCGTCTTCTCCTCCGCGGTCTTCCCGCTCAGCCGCTTTGATAACCCCTCCGCCTGCCGCATCACCTGCTCGCTATTCATGAGCAGCAGCGACTGCACTGGCGTGATGCTCGCCGAACGCCCGCCCACCACTAGCCCAGGATCCGCCGCATTGAAGCACTGCATCATCGGCATCTGCGCCCCGCGCACGATCGGCAGATAAATGCTCCGGTGCGTGGTGTCGTCCTGCAGATCATTGAGAAAATGCCGCCGCCCCACTTCACGTCCCTGCGGCGTGATCGCCTTCGCTTTATCAGCCACCGGCGAGCCCTCACGCGGCGTCAGATCCAGCGTCCCGCCCAGCGCCAGCAGCGCATCGCGCAGCGGCTCCGCTTCCAGTCGCTTCCTATTGGCACGCCACAACAGCAGATTCGTCGGGTCCTTCGCCAGCGCCACCTCTGACCGCGTGCTCGAGCTCATCTGATACGTACGCGTCAGCACCAGTTCACGGATCAGCCCCTTCACCGACCAGCCATCCTTCACAAACCGCGCCGCCAGATCATCCAGCAGTTCCGGGTGCGTCGGTTGCATCCCCATGCGCCCAAAATCATCCGGCGTCCCCACCAGCCCGCGGCCAAACAAATGCAGCCACACGCGGTTCACCAGCACCCGCGCCGTCAGCGGATTCTGCGGACTCGCGATCCAGTCCGCCAGTTGCCTCCGACCGCTCTCCTTCGGGCCAATAGCAGCCAGCTTCACCGGAATCGCCGATAGCGCCCCACGCTTCACCGCCGCCAGCGGCTTTTTAACCTCGCCTTTGTCAAACACCGGACAGTCCAGCGGCGTCTCCGCATCGCGCACAGACATCCCCACCGGCGGTGCCACCGGCATGCTCTTCTGCTTTTCAGCCAGCTTCCTCTGCCACTCGCCCACATCCTTCTCCAGCACCGTCAGCGTGCTCATCTTCTCCACCATCTCTTTCGGCATCACCGCCGGTTTCTTCGCCGGATCAATCCCCGCCTTCACCAGTTCCTCGCGCATTGTGTTGCGCTTCTTCGCCACTTCCGCGTAGTCCTTCTGCATGTCCGCGATGACCTTCTCATGCTGCTTCACCGCCATCATCTGCTGCACCCCATCACGCCCCAGCGGCATCGCCTCCGCCTCCTTCTTCACATTGTTCGTCTCCACCCCGGACAAGTTTTGCGTGCTCCGAAAAATCCCCGCCAGCGCATGATAGTCCGCCGTCGGGATCGGATCAAACTTATGATCATGGCAGCGCGCGCAGTTCGCGCTCAGCGCCAGAAACGCATGGCACGTCGCGTCGATCTGATCATCCGCCACATTCATATCGTAGAGCATCAGGTCTGACTCCCCGAGTGACTTTACCCCTACATTCAGAAAACCCGTGGCCAGCAGCTGGTCATCATGCCTCAGCGCATCAGCAGCAGGCGGCAGCAGATCACCCGCCAGTTGCTCGCGAATGAACACATCAAACGGAGTGTCCCGGTTCAAAGCCCGCACCACGTAGTTCCGGTAACGCCATGCCAGCACATACGCCATGTTGCGCGTGTTCCCGCTCGTCTCCGCATAGCGCGCCACATCCAGCCAGTGCCGTCCCCAGCGCACGCCAAATTCCGGCGAGGCCAGCAGCCCATCCACCACCGCCGGAAACTTCGAAATATGAAATCCCTCCACCACCTCCAGCGGCGGCGGCAGCCCGATCAAATCAAAATACACTCGCCGCAGCAGCGTCAGCGCCTCCGCCTCCTCATTCGGCGACAGCCCCTCTTGCTCCAGCCGCGCCAAAATAAACTGATCCACCCGCGAGCGCGGCCACTCCATCCTCTTCACCACCGGCACCCGCTGCACCGCAAACGCCTTCAGCGACCACAGCCCCTCCGCCACTGGCGGACTCCCTGCCATGACAAACACAGGCAGGCATAGCAAAGTTGTGAAGCGCGCGATCACCCTCCCAATACGCTCTCACCACCGCATTCTTGAATCAGCCCGTGAAAAAACAAGCACCGTCATTGCCGCCTCCCTTTTCGCTCGGCGCATCACATCAGACAACACATTAAAAAATCTAGCTGTCCTCATCCATATCCGGCGTGTGGAATTCCACGCCATGCACCTTCTCCGTTTCGTTTGGAGTGGTGAGCACCTTATAAATACACCAGCCGAAAAGGAGGGTGACGGTGCCGACAGAAAGCAGCATGACGATGAGGCCCGAAGTGGTCATAAGTGGGAATAGTTCAGGGTTCGCAATCAGTCGTGTTTGTCCAGGCCCTGCTCGGCGCGCTGGTAGGCCTTGGAACGGGAGGAAAGCAGACCGAAGAAGATGGCCACCACGATCACCAAAGCCACGCTGAGCTGCGCGGCCAGATTCGTCCCCACCGCTTTACCGTCCTTCATGCCACCGATGAGATCGGCTACGTAGGACGAGACGCTTCCAAAGGTCCGCGTGCTGAGATCAAAGCCGAAGACGCTGGTCAGCACCGTCATGATAAAGATCGCCAGGAGAAACACCGGGCAGATCCATTTCATGATGCAGCCAAAGAAACGCGGGATTCGAATGGCAGCCCCTTGATGCGCCTCGCGGAGGCCGCGCTCGATGCCCCAATGCCAGCCGAAGATGATGATCTGGATCGTGGCGAGAATGAAGATAAGAAAGGTTCCCACCCAGAAGTCCAGCGTGTCCAGCGCCTTCAGCTCCTTCGTAAAATACACCACAAAACCCACGCCCAGCGTGGTCAGCAGTCCAAGGATCGTCACACTGACCTTGCGCCCCACATTCATCGCTTCCTCAAGGAAGGCGATCCCCGGCTGCAGCATGGAGATCGAACTCGTGATCGCCGCAAGGAAGAGCATGAAAAAGAAGGCCCCGCCGAAAAACGCGCCCAGCGGCATCTTGGCAAACACCAGCGGCAGCACCGTAAACCCGAGGCCAAAGGTCCCCTGCCCCGCCACGGAGGCGAGCCCCAGAAACGCCACCGCCGCCGGCACGGTGATCAGTCCGCCCAGCGCCACCTCGCAGAACTCGTTCGCACTGCTCGCCGTCAGTCCGCTGAGCACCACGTCGTCCTTCTTTTGCAGATAGCTCGCATACACAATGATCACCCCAAAGCCCACCGAAAGACTGAAGAAAATCTGCGCTGCCGCCGCCATCCACAGCAGCGGGTTTTGAAGCTGCTGCCATGGGGTGATGGTGACCAGCTTCAACACGCCACCGCTCGCCGCCACCTTCTGCTCCGCCGCCGTGATCGCCGCCGCACCCACCAGTTCCTCCACCACCTTCACCTCACCCGGCGCAGGCTGCGTTCGTTCAATCTGCACCTTGCTGGGATT
>NZ_JBIPNG010000297.1:0-8223 GCF_044373815.1 Prosthecobacter sp.
ATGACGCCCTTCACGTTGGTTTGCGCGCGGCGGATTTCCACATCCACACCGCTGGAGATGTCGCCATTGCCAATGACTGGAATCTTCACGGCATCAGCCACCTGCCCGATGACGTCCCAATCGGCTTGACCGGTGTAACCCTGCGCCCGTGTGCGGCCATGCACGGCGATGGCCTGCATGCCGCAGTCTTCCAGGATGCGTGCGACTTCAATGGCATTGACGAGGCTGGCGTCCCAGCCGATGCGCATCTTGGCGGTCACGGGGATGGACACGGCCTTGGAGACTTCGCGTGCCACACTGGCCAGCAGCGGGCAGTCTTTGAGGAGGGATGAGCCGCCGTTTTTCGAGACGACCTTGTTTACGGGGCAGCCGAAATTGATGTCGATGAAGTCGGGCTGCTTCCAGTCGATGATTTTACGGGCGGCTTCGCCCATGCGTACGCCATCAGAGCCGAAGAGCTGCACGCCGAGCGGGCGCTGGGCATCGTCGAAGTCGGTGTAGTGGCGGGTACGGTCGTCGCGCTGCAGGATGCCCTCGGCGCTGACGAACTCCGTGACCATGACATCTGCGCCCTGTTCCTTGCACAAATGGCGGAAGATCACGTCCGTGACCCCGGCCATGGGGGCCAGATAGAGGGGAAAGTGGTCATTTTCGAACCAAGGAAGCATCTTCGATCATAGCCGCACTGGCACAGTGCGGCAAGTCGTGTCACATTCCCGGATGGCAAGACGCCGCCGCTACCGCAAACCGCTCCTCCCCGGCCTCTGGACCGTGGTGGCCGCGTTTGCCCTGATCGGCGGGATCGGCGGGTTGTTCTGGGTGCTGGGGAAGAAGACGAAGATCAGCCGGGTGAATCCATCATCGGCTGCTGTGGGCACTGTGGCGAAGCGGAAGTAGTACGACGAGCGTCCCGCTTGTTTCAGGCAATCGGGACGATTGCCCTACACCGCCGGACGCACCACGACGATCTCTCCCAGCAGCTGCTCCTGCTCCACCTGCAGGTGGTTGAGCTTGATGAGTTCCAGCATGGCCAGGAAGGTCACGATCACCTCGCCACGGCTTGCGGCGCTGCTGAAGAGGTCTTCAAATTTGATCTTGCTGCCTGCGGGGACAATCTGGAGCAGGTGCTCGATCTTGTCCGCCACGGTGTAGCGGTCATTGACGATCTCGCGGAAGTCGCTGGCGTTTTCGAAGCGCTTGAGGATGCGCTGGAAGGCGCGGATGAGGTCGAAGATGCCCACCTGGCCGATGGTCTCCACCGGGGCCTCAAGGTCAGGGAGTTCGGGAGTGGTGACGAACAATTCATCTCCCTTCACCTCCTGCGCGCCGAGGAAGTGCGCGGCTTCCTTGAACTTCTTGTACTCCATGAGCTGACGGATCAGCTCCCAGCGCGGATCACTCTCATCTGCATCCTCTTCCGGTGGCTGCACCGCCTGCGGCAGCAGCTCGCGGCTTTTGATGTACATCAGATTGGCCGCCATCACGATGAACTCACTGGCCAGCTCGATGTTCAGCGCCTTAAAGGTGTCGATATAATCCAGGTACTGACGCGTGATGCGCTCCAGCGACACGTTGTAAATGTCGATCTCCTCCTTTTTGATCAGGTAGAGCAACAGGTCCAGCGGGCCTTCAAAAATCTCGAGTCTTACTTTGTAATCGGTGTCTTCCACGTGTCGAGATAGAACGGAGAGACGACAATGGCAACCCAAGAGCGCGGGTATTCTCCCCCTGGGCCGGTTTAGGTCTGAGGCATGCTCGGGCTACTCGAATCACTGAGCTGGGCGCACCCGGATAAAGGCGATGCGAGTGGTGGTGACGCCACCGCCTGCGGGCAGGGAGAGGCCGAGGCAATGAACGGTTCCTGCTGGAAAGAGGATGTCATGGGCGGTCCATTCTTCGAACTCATGCTTGGCGCCGGGGTAGTCATCCATGCCGCTGGCGGCGATTTTGAGGGTTTCTTCCAGACCTGGCTCAATGGGCCTGGCGATGGAATGCCTGAGGGCAACACTCAGCCGGGGGATGCCGCCGGGGGCTGCTGCCACATCGGCCTCAAGCTGCACTCCCACTGGCAGAGACGTCAGTGATGTGGGCCGCATGCGGAAGGGGGCCTCAGCGCTGGGAGGATCAAAGGCTGTGGCGGTCCTGTACTCCTCCGTCACGTTCAAGGCACCTCGGGTGGAGGGCTGGATACGCAGCATCGTGTGTGACTGAAGCTTGGCGGTGCCTTGCTTGAGGCGTTGCTGGGTGAAGGCGGTAAAGTCATCGCTCTTCACGTCCTGCCAATCGTCAGCGCCGCCAGCGGGGATTTCGAAGATCATGGCTTCGAGTTCGAAGTCGCTGCCTTCGGCTTTGGGAGCAGCCTCGTGGTTGGAACGATGGGTGAAGAGAAGCACGGTTTCATGCTCAGGAAGATCACCGCCTGCAATGACCGAGGGGATGCTGGCGACGGCGCATAGCTGTGTGTCGAGTTTGGCGGAGTCTGAAAAGACGCTGTGGAGGAAGAGCTTTCGAAAGCGCGGCTGCCACATGATGGCTTCGGGCATATCGCGAGCGAGTTTCCACTCGGTGCGGGCTGGTGGTGCCAGATCCTGGGTGAATGCCAGCTCTCTGCCGTCTTGTTCGAGTGTTGTTCCAACCGTGGTTTCTCCCCAGGCGGAGGGGATGCTGGGCATTTCTGTGGGATAGGCATGAAGGCGGCCGCTGGTTTGCTCCTTGTGTCCGCTTTGATTGGCCGAAAGAGCGGAGGTCACCACATGGGCCCGGCCTGCTTTCACGCGTGCGACCAGTTCATGCAGGAGTTCTGCGTCTTTGTCAGGCTGGCGCGTGGCGAGCAAAGCCTGCGCTTCGTCACTGTCGAGTGCGATGCCAAGGATAAGGAGGGATGATTGGCCAGGTTTAGAGGGCGCAGTCTGCGGTCCGCCTTCACTCATGGAACGTTGCGCCATGGTGACATCCAGCCAGCGTCCTTTGCGATCTGCGCCCCAGGTTTGATCCGCAGGCGGCATCATGGAGATGAGATGGGGGGACTCGTCGTGGAAAACAACTTTTCCAGAAGTCTCCTGATCAAAGCGATCATACCAGTCCATCCAGCCGTGAATGGCTTTGAATGGAGGAGTGGTCTGTGTCTGGTCATGAACACGCAGCCATGAGGTGGGCCACTGAACTGCGAGTGGAGGATGCAGCGCGAAATGGCTTTTCCATGAAGTGACCGACTCAGACGACAAGCATTCCAAGCGGCTGCCTGCGGGAACTGTGGCAAAGCTGACAGGAAGCTGATACAACCTGCCGAGGTCCTGATCGACCTCCGTAGGGACCCAGCATTCCTTGCCTGATTGCGCCTGGGTGCGGATGCCCAGCACAGAGCTGGTGGTCAAACTGGAGACAACCTTCGCCTGCCCATCTGCCACCGCTTGTTGCAGTCGCTTTTCCAGTGCCGCATCGTTCTGCGGGGCTGCCAGCAGCCACTCGATCACATCCATTTCAGGCACGCGATAAATCGTCTGCCGAAGTGTTAGTGGAGGCGATGGGTTGTCATGGCTGTCCTGAATGAAGACGGCGATGCGCGTGCTTGGAGTCTCTTCTAATAAGAAACTGGTGAGCAACTGTTCGTCTTTTCCCGCCAGCATATCGCCCTGCCAGCGCAAGCGTTGGAAGAGCGGTGCGGTCACGCTTTTCTTGTCGCGCTCGGCACCTGTCGCTGCGGTGGCGTAGGTCATGGGCTGCATCTCCAGCGGCTGCAGGTCATGTGTTAATGTGATGCTGAGCCGGGGTCCTTTGAGTTCTTTGGAAGTGGGTGCGTTCGCCACTTTGACCTCCGTGCCGATGAACTCCGGCTTCGTTTTCTTGGCGGCAACATCATTGCGGTCAGGAGTGAACTCCCATCTTGTTACGATGCCGTGCTCTTTGCCTGATCGAAGAATGAGTTCCTTGTCACCGCTCAGTTCACCTGAAAGCTCCATCAGTGTTTTTGCATGCAGTTTCTCGCGGAGCTCCTTCTGGTTTGTGTTCTGCGCCATTTCACGCTGCCAGTCGCTTTCTTGGACGGTTGCGATCGTCACGACCACTTTGTTAGCGGCATCCTGCGCCTGGATGTTCTGCCCCCATGCGAGGATGCCAAGTGACATGATCCAAGCCGCGCGGTGGTTGTGCATGTATTTGTTCTAACTGAAAAACTGAGGGTGTTGCAATGGTAATCGAAATGCTCTTAATTTTGTATTGAAGTATTTCACATGCCGCCCGTCGCACACGGCTACCTGGTTTGGCGTACTAGCCGCACGGCGCGCACATCAGCCAGCTCCTGCTTCAGGGCTCCATCGGGTCGCATCAGCAGCGATTGGATGCCGGCCTTGAGCTTGATTGTTCCTGCGGACTGCTCTTTGAAACTCTCGTAGCCACCGGTGGCCTGCACCACGCCTTTCACGCTGGCGTTCTCAACCTCGACCACATAGGCATCGCCAGCGGAGGCTTCATCGGCCGCCAGTGTCACTCGCACTTCATATTCGCCCGCTGCTGGCACCTGGATCAACCATTCGGCCACATCGGTGTCGATGCGCCAGGGGGCGAGCACGTTGAGCGCGGCACGGTAGGCGAGCTTCTGCCCGTAGGTCTTTGCCGCACTGGCTGGAAGCAGCAGCACGCCGTCGGCATCTGCCTGGATGGCTTTGCCGCCTTTCACATCCACCTGAAGGAGTGTGTCCGCCGTCCAAGGCATCTTGCGGTTCTTGGTCTGTGCACGTACGGCTGCGACGTGGGCGGCATCGATCACACTGGCTTCATTGCCCCAGGCATTGCGCACGTAGCTGAGAACGTCCGCCAGCTTTGAATCATCCAGCATGGGGTTTTCACCCTGGCCGGGCATGGCGAGATTCCACTTCTGGCCGTTCACCTCGATCTCGCCATACAGGCCATGCAACGCAATGCGGATCACACGTTCCGGCTCGCCGGTCGCCCACTCGCTCTCGGCCAGCGGTGGGGCCACATTGGGGATACCATAACCCGTGGGCTGATGGCACAGGCCGCAGACGGTTTGATACACGGCGGCACCACGCTTGATCTGCTGGTGCGCAGCATCGCTGAGTGGTTGCTTGCGAGTAGCCGTGACCACGCTGTCTGCGCCCGGCCACGTCAGGCACATGCGCAGGCGCTGCATGCGCTCGCGGGCGGTGATGTCGCGGTTCGCCGCCAGTTCATCGAGGAACTTGGGCTTCGCAGCGAGCTTCACGGGTTTGATCTGCCGTGGGTCATTCGGCTGTGTGGCCAGGAATCCATCCACCAGCGCCATGCGTTGCCAGTTTGAAGTCTGCTCGATGCGTGACACCACGGCTTCATGCTGATCATCCATGCCGATGAGCTGAGTGAGCAGGCGCAGCGTTTCGCGTCGATGGGCGGACTCCTTCTGCCAATCCGTTTGCTTCAGCAGCAGGTCCAGCAACTCCACCTCACGGCCGTGGACACCGGTCATTGCGGCGATGCGACTCAGGTCATCTTCATGCTGCGTGAGATGCTGAGCGATGGCGGTGGTGCTCTGTGGCGTGAGCAGGGCCTGCAGCCGGACAGTGGCATCTGCCTCTGTGTTGAGTGAAACCTCCGCGCCCAATCTTGCTGCCGCAGCACGGACGCGTGGGTCGGCATCCTGCGCGGCTTTTTGCAGCGTCGTCTTGGTCAGTTTATCTGTGCCTTCCAATGTCCACAACGCGTGCAGGCGTTGCAGCGGAATAGGAAAGCGATTGGGATCTCCGATTTCCTCCTGGCGCTCCACCAGCAGGCGCTGCGCGGTGTTTCTCTGCCAGCCATTCGCATGACCCAGGGCCTCCACCAGCTCAGCGGTGCTGGCTTTGGAAAGAGAGGGGCGCCGCCGCAGTGGTGGGCCGTCGTGCACGATCCTCCAAATGCGGCCGTGATCGTTGCCTTCGTAGAGTTTGCGCTGCTCGATCTGCTTCGTCAGCCAAGGCACGATGAAGATCACATGCTCGATGATGCCGTGATACATGTCCGCGAGATACAAGGTGCCATCCGGTCCCACGCGGGCGTTGACGGGACGAAAGCGTTCGTCGGTGCTGGCGATGAGGTCCTGCTCGGGTGGGAAGAAGCGCTGCGCCTGGGGTGAGATGCTGCCGCTGAGTTTCAGCGTACCGACCAGATGCCCGGCGGAGTCGGGCACGAAGACGTTGCCATGCATCTCCGGCGGAAACTGATCCCCATCATAAAAGCAGGTGCCTGAGACGATGGTGTAGGTGCGCAGGCGACCGTCATCGCGAAGTTCGAGGGCACCCAGCGTCACGGCCGGCGTCACGCGAATGGGGAAGCACTCGGCAGCGTCCTTCGCCACGTTCACATTCACCCCGAAACTGCCGCGACCACCGCGCTGCGCGAGTTTGGCGAGGTTGGGATGACGCAGGAGAGCCTCCGCAGGAAGGAGGTCCATGTGCATGGCGCTGTTTTCGTAGCAGCTGATGAAGCGGCCGGTTTCATCAAAGCTGACGCCAAACTGCCCGCGATGCAGCGTGGGCAGGTCGACGAGTTTGCCGTCCTTCCACTGATAGCGGTGCGGCCAGTCGGCGCAGTGCAGCCAGTTGTCGATGCCACGGCGCAGGCCGTTCGCCGTGTGCTGCGGGTTTCCGCCCACCCCCATGGTGCCGACTTCGGTGCGCTTGTCGCAGCGGAGATCGCTGTCCGTGTCCTCACAGAACCACAGCTTCGGCGGCTCCTGCAGGAGGATGCCGCCTTTCACGAAGGCGAAGCTGCGGGGCATGACGAGCTTGTCGAGGAAGACGGTGCTCTTGTCGGCTTTGCCATCACCGTTTTCGTCTTCGAGCACGACGATGCGGCAGATCGGATCGCCTTCGCCGCTGCCCTGCACATCGCGCATGTAGCCCTGGTATTCGACGACCCAGATGCGCCCGTCGGGATCGAACTCGAAGAAGATGGGGCACTGCACCATGGGCTCGCACGCCACCAGTTCGGCGCGGTAGCCTGGGGCGAGCTTGAAAGTCTTCGCTTCATCCTCGGCGGAAAGCACGGGTGCCGGAGGCACGTGGATGCGTTTGAGCAGTTCTTCGCCTTTTTCCCAGTCCGCCCAACCGGTTAGCGCAGAGGCGGGGCGCGCTCTGGGGCGGTCAGCGGGGATGGTGCCGCTTTGCGCAAGGGCGTGGGTGGCAAGGATGAGAGCGAGAGCTGCGATGCGGGCGGGCATGGAGCTACTACGCATTGCCTCAGGCGGTTCTGTAAGCCAAGATGACGACCATGCCCGCGAAGAAGAAACCCAGCACCCAGCCGCTCACCGGCGCCGCCTTGATCAAAGAGGTGTGCCGTCGCATTCGCGTGGCGCGGGCTTATTGGGACGCTCACAACAATCGTGCGTGCCGTGGCGAGCGTGAGAAGGCCATGGCACTCTATGAGACGCTGAGCGAGGCGGAGCGTGAAAAGGTGCCGCAGGTGCTGCGCGTGTGGCTGCGCTACCGCAGCGAGAAATACTTTGGTGATGACCGCACGCCGCCGGGAGGTGGACGATGAAGAAGGATTGGCCGCAAAGAAGCGCAAAAGATTTAAAAAAGCAGACTGAGAAAACAGGACTGCACCCACGCAATCGCTTCAATACGCGCTACGACTTTCCGCAGCTCATTGCGTGCAGCCCGGCATTGGCGGTGTTTGTGAAGCCGAATGCGTATGGGGACGAAAGCATTGATTATGCAGACCCGCTGGCGGTGAAGGCGCTGAATCAGGCGCTGCTGAAGCATGCCTATGGCTTGCAGCACTGGGACATCCCGCCAGGTTATCTCTGTCCGCCGATTCCCGGGCGCAGTGACTATATTCATCATCTGGCGGATCTCATCGCGCTGCGGCGCGGGCCGTCGGTGCGCATGCTGGACATCGGCACCGGGGCGAACTGCATTTATCCGCTTATCGGCGCGAGTGAGTATGGATGGAGCTTTGTGGGTGCGGAGGTGGATCCGGTGGCGTGGCGCTGGGCGCAAAAGATCGTGACGGCGAATCCGAGTGTGAAGGGCTTGATTGAGTGCCGTTTGCAAAAGTCGGCGGCTGCCTGTTTTCGAGGCGTTATTCAGCCTGGCGAGCACTTTTACCTGACGCTGTGCAATCCGCCTTTTCACGGTTCGGCGGCTGAAGCGGCGGAGGGCACGCAAAGGAAGCTGAGGAATCTCGGTTGCAAGAAATCTGGGCTGAATTTTGGAGGCAAGGCGAACGAGCTGTGGTGCGAGGGCGGTG
>NZ_JBIPNG010000298.1:0-8222 GCF_044373815.1 Prosthecobacter sp.
GCTTTGCCTCGCGCTCCTCACAACGGCCCATGCCGCCGACGATGCACCCAAGCTGGCCCAGCAGTTCCTCGGCAAGTACTGCCTGGAGTGCCATGACGCGGATGTGCAAAAGGGCGATCGCGCCTTTGAGAAGTTTGCGCTGCCGCTGAAATCCGTTCCGGATCTCATCGATGCGCGTGACATCATCGACCAGCTGACCTTGAAGGAGATGCCGCCGAAAAAGGCGGATCAGCCCACCGATGACGAGCGTCTCGGCATGATCCGCGCGCTGCGCGAGGGCACGGTGGCCGCCTATGGCAAGTTTCAGAGCACGGGCAGCCGCACGGTCATGCGTCGCCTCTCCAGCCGAGAGTATGAGAACACCCTCGCCGTATTGTTTGGCCGCCGGGTCGACACACTGGGTCTCACGGCTGATTTCCCGAAGGAGAAGACGAGCCAGCACATGGACAACATCGGCAAGTCATTGGTGACCTCCGGCTTTCTCGTGGACCAATACTTCCAGTCCGCGAACCGCCTCGTCGAGACACGCCTTGGCAAACCGGCGACCGAGACGAAGAGCTGGCGCTTCAACAGCCATTTCGTGCAATACGAAGAGCTGACCGGCTCACACAAGTCCGCCTTCAACTTCCGTTACCTCTGTCTTTACGAGCAGCCGAACACCGACACCCGCCAGGGTGGCTACGGCCACATCGAAGACTTCAAGCAGGGCGTGCCCGTCTCCGGCCTATACGACATCGAGGTGGAGGCTGCCGCGATGCACCGTGACACGCACTACGATCCCACCATCTTTGGCATCGATTTCTCAGAGCCCTTCATCCTTGGGGTCGTTCCGGGAGATGTCACCAAAGGCCACATCCATTATCCGCAGGCCATTGAGCCGCTGCTCGCCAGCACCGTGGTGCCGGACAACACACCCACCTGGTTCAAATTCCGCGTGTGGCTGGAGGCCGGGCAAACACCGCGCTTCATCTTCCCGAACGGCCCGTATGAATCGCGCGCTTCGGTGGTGACGATCAACAAACGCTACAAGGACGAGTTCAAGGCTGACACAGGATCATCGGGCGTCGGCCGTGCCCACATCCTGCTGGAAGGCAAACTTCCCCACATCCGCATCAGTGAGATCAAGATTAACGGCCCGGTGCCTGAAGAAAAAGGCGGGGCTGAAGAAATCGCGGTCTTTGGCAAAGATGGATTCCAGGCTGAGCATGCGATGGATCAGCTCCAGGCTTTTGCCGAAAAAGCGTATCGCCGTCCTCTCACTGATGCAGACCGCAAGCCCATACGCGCTCTTTATGACAAGCGACTGGCCGAAAAAGCCACGCCGCGCCAGGCTGCTCTGGATGCGCTGAAGCTGATCCTCTGCTCTCCCTCCTTTCTCTACCTGAGCGAGATTACTGAAGAGTCCGCAAAAGCGCTGAGCCCCTACGACCTCGCCTCCCGACTCTCCTTTGCCCTTTGGGCTGCTCCGCCGGATGAAGCGCTGATCGCCGCAGCGAAGTCCGGCAAGCTGACGCAGGATGCCGAGCTGAAAAAGCAGATCCAGCGCATGCTCGCGGATGAACGCATCAGCGGATTTGTGAACGGCTTTCTGGACAGCTGGCTGAATCTCCGAGAACTCGGCGGCATGCCACCGCCACGCGAGGTGGTGCGCTCCTACTATGCGGAGGATTTGCCCACCTCGATGAAAACCGAGGCCAACCTCTTCTTCCGCGATCTGCTGAAGACCAACGGCTCCGTCATTCAGTTCATCGACTGCGACCACAGCTTCGTGGACAAGAAGCTGGCCAAACTTTACGAACTGCCCGAGCAGAAGACCCTGCGCCTGGCGGATGGCTTCCAAAAGGTCAGCCTTAAAGGCAATGCGCATCGTGGCGGTCTCATGGGCATGGCCGCCGTGCTCACCGTGAGCGCGAACGGCGTCGAGACCTCGCCTGTGACACGCGGTGTGTGGGTGACGGAAAACATTCTGGGCGTGCCACCGCCGCCGCCACCGGATGTCGTGCCCGCCATTGATCCCGATGTCAGCGGAGCCACCACCATTCGCGATCGCCTCGCCAAACACCGCGCCGACGCCGCCTGCGCCGAGTGCCACCGCAAGATTGATCCGCTCGGTTTCAGTCTCGAATCCTTCGATCCCGTCGGCCGCTGGCGCAGCAATTACCCGAAGACCAATAAAAAGGCCCCCGCCCCCAGCATTGACACCACGGGCGAATTCCCTTCTGGCGAGACCTACACCGACTTCGCCAGCTTCAAGAAACTCATCCAGGGCACCCGGGCCGATCTTTTCAGCCGGCACCTCATCCGCCAGATCCTCACCTACACCACCGGCCGCACCATGGAACTCAACGATGACTTCATCATCGACAAGCTCCACACCAAAGTGAAGGATCAGGGCCTTGGCCTGAACACGCTCATGGTCGAGTGTCTGATGAGCGAGGTGTTTCGGTCGCGGTGATCTTGATCTCAGAACGAACGTCCACGTTCGTTCGCTTTCTGGTCGAGCAAAAAGTCTGATATACGATGGGCACTCTTGCCCGTCGATGAGCGGCACCGCCAACTCCGGCGATACCGCGTGTCATTGCTCTCCCTTGCTGGGTGTGGCGGAAGCGCTGATCGACGGACAAGAGTCCCCATCGCACTTGGCTAAGCTCTCTCTAAGCCTCTTTCATCAAATGCCTACTTCACCGCAGGCGCTGCGGGAGCCGCCTCCGGCTTCACCTTCTTCGGCGGAGCGATGCGTGGAGTCTGAAAGGAATCAATCAATGCCTTGTCTGCTTCGCACTTGGCACCTGCAGCCGGAATCTCCACACCCGCTGACCACAGCACGCCATTGATCACCAGCTGGCGCATGCCCGCCTGCTCCCAGGCATGGTGGGCATCCAGCCCGCTGAAGCTGAATGAGCGTCCGCCGCTCGGGCGGTCATAGGTCCAGGCAACCACGTCCTTATCGCCACCTTCAGGTGAGCCCAGTTTTTCTTTGCCCGACCACACCAAGGGAGTGATGCCCTTCATCTCCGCTGGAAACTGAAAGTGGTTCAGCCATCCGTCATTGATTTTCCACGGTGTGACACCGCTGGTGATAGCGTGTTTGGGGAAAGTGTCATGCACGCTGTCCCAATGGCCGCGGCTTGAAAGCGCATTGTAAACACCACCGATCCAGTTCATCGACTGCGCTGCAAAAGCCGGTGTGAACTCCACCGCTTGATGAATGTTCACCAGTCCGGTTTTGCCATCGGCCATTTTTTGCACGGTGGCCACATGCTCTGGTGAGGAGAGGTAGGCCTGCTTGCCGCCGCCATCGGTGTAAAAGACCACGGCAGCCGCGCCCTCAAACACCTTCTCATCGGCGGGCCATTCTTCGTTTACGAGCACCGCGTCCACACCCGGTGTCTGCTTCAGCAGCGCCTGCACCAGGCGGCAACCGCCGAGGTAATCATGGTGGCCCATTTTGTCCACTTCCTTCACCTTGCCGGCGACGAGGACGATCTTGACACTGTCAGCAGCCCAAGAGGAAGAAGTGCACAGGCCTGCAGCAGCAAGAGAGAGAAGAAAACGTGAGCGGGAAATCATGGTGGGTAAGTGGAAGGCAGTCTAAACGAACGCACTCACCGGGAATTGTCTCCCAATCTTCACGGCCGGGTGATCTGGCCGTCGCGCTGAAACATCTGCCAGTCGGCCGCATAGTCCGCATTGATGAGCCACGGGGCGGTGGATTTGTCTCCAGCGAATGAGGCGAAGGTTGCCGAGGTCAGGGTTTGATAGCCGCCTTGGGTGACATCCCAATTCTTGCCGAGATATCCGCTCTCAACTGCTAGCGCAGTGAGCTTCACCGGACCTTTGAGCGTATCAGCATCTGCAGGCACGCGGGCGGCGAAGGTATGGCGCAGGAAGGAGAACACCAGCGGCCAGGTTTTATCACCGGGGCCGTGGCCTGTCTTTGGTTCGACGGCATAGTTCCACAGCGCGTTGTGTTTCTTTCGCATCGCTTCGACAACACCCATGTTTTCTTCTTTTGAGGGCCGGGCAAAGAAGGCATCATCCTCGCCAAAGATCACGAGGCCAGGGATCTGGGAAGCACCGGGTTGATACACTTGATACGTGGTGCCGGGACGCATGGAAACCCAGCCCCAGACGCGGGTGCTTTCAGCGGAAAAGATGGCGGAGAAGCCGGTGCCGTTTGAGTGGCCGTAGAGAAAGAGGGGCGCAATTTCGAGTTCAGGGTGCTTGGCTCTTTGCCCGAAAGTTTTGAGCTGCTCATACAGCAGGCTGCGTGGCCAGAAGCCGCGCTGCATGGGATTGCCGTTGAATTTGAAAATCGCGAGATGCAGATCGCGGGCGATCTTGCGCAACTCCGGATGCTTGAAGAGCGCCTCGCCGCTGCCATGGCCGGACATGACGACGATGCCCTTTGCCACGGTGGTTTGCTCTGGCACCCAGAGGTCAAACTTCACATCCTCCTTTTTGCCTTCGCCTTTTTCCTTCACGGCCTGCTGCCACTGCTCGTCGGAGAGTTTCCAGTCCCAGCTTCGCTCCACCGCCTGCTGCGGCGAGGGCGTGCCCCATTTGGCTTCATCGAGCACGCCATTCCAGTTCTTCTGTCCCTTCACCTGCGTGTTTACCCGCACCCAGCCGAGGCTGTGGCATTCGGGCAGTTGCAGCGTCTCGGTGAGCTCGATGTCAGCAGCGTGGAGATTTGCTAGCAGCAATCCGGCAAGGAGAAGAAACGGCTTCATGAAATGGGTGAGTGAGACTAGGCAATGAGCTCTTTCAGCACGCCGGAACTGTCTCCATGGCGCTCGACGTTCACGCCCATACCATGGAGGAGCGTCAGCCACGCATTGCACAGCGGCGTGTCTTTCGGCGCGACGATGTTGTGTCCCAGCTTGATGCCGGCGCCGCCACCGGTGAGGAGCGTGGGGCAGTTGTCCAGGCTGTGCTCGGTGCGGATATTGCTGCCGTAGGCGAGGGCGATGTTGTCAAAGAGACGGCTGCCGTCGGCTTCCTTGGTGGCTTTGAGTTTGTCGATGAATCCAGCGAGCAGATCGCTCTGCGTGAGGTCGCGCTGCTTGGAAGCTTCCAACTTTTCACCCATGGTCGAGTGGTAATGGCTCATGTCATGCGGGGCCACCTTGATGCCGATGCTGGTAAGCAGGGTGCTGACCGGCTGGCGATAGGTGAGCACACGGGTGCTGTCCGTGTGCATCGCCGCGAGCATGATGTCATACATGATCTTGATCTCCTCTTTGCCCGCGAGACCGGGGGCTGGCTCGGGAATCGGTGCCTTGGGCTGCGGAACACCTATCCATTGCTCGTCCTTGCTCAGGCGTGTTTCGATGTCGCGGATGCCTTGGAAGTATTCATCGAGCTTGCCCTTGTCCGTTTTGCCAAGGCCGCGCTGCATCACACGCGCATTCTCCATCACCGTGTCGAGCACGCTGCGCTTCTGCGCAAGCATGGCCTTCTGCTGCTCGATGGGTGTGGTGTCTTTGGAAAAGAGCCGGTGGTAGGCTTCTACCGGGCCCTTGTGACCGCCGATGGGTTTGCCGCTGACATCCCATGCCATCGAGAGGCCGGGGCCATGCCCTGAAGCTTCTGCATTTTCGCTGCCATTGAGCTGCAATGAGGCAAAGCGCGTGTCGAGTCCGAGCTTCGCCGCCGCCACCTGATCCGCTGAGATGCTGTTGTGAAAGTTCTGCCCCGGCTCTCCGAACCGATTCGCCCCGCTGAGCCACATGGTGCTGCCCCAATGGCCGTCGTTGCTGTACTTGTTCCAAAGCCCCTGCACGACAGAGAAGTCCGCCTTGTGCCGTGCCAGTGGCTTCAACCCCTCAGGCAGGGTGTAATCAGCCCCTGGTTGTTTGATGTCCGGAAACCAGCTCTCTGTCGTGATGCCCCAGCCAAAGCCGAGAAAGACCAACCGCTTCGGCGGAGCTGCAGGTGCCGCCGCTGAGGCAAAACGGCGGAAGCCAAGAGATTCGAGTGCCGGCAGGGCAATGAGCGCGGTGCTGGATTGAAGGAAGTGGCGGCGCCGGATGGGTGAGGTGCTCATGATGCTTTTTCGTTGAGAGATTACTTCGTGTGGAACTCCTGACTTGCGACCAATGCATGAATGAACTCGCGAATGGCGAGGTCTTTTTTGCCAGCTTGCTGAATCATGCCCGCAATAAGTGGTTGATCGCGGAAGCCCGGTGGGCGGCCCAGCGCGAATTCGATGAGGGCCTCGCTGAAGCTGCGGGCAAAGGCGTCTGATTTGGAGGCGATGATGTCGCGCAGCCCAAAGAAGTCTTTGAACGCCGGGCCTTTGTAGAGCGCCGCTGCGGCTTCGATCGTCCACGTCTTCTTGCTCTTGGGATCGGGTTTGCCGTTTGCGTCGATGGCCATGTAGCTGTCTTCGGTGCGCCACTGTCCGGCGGCATCGAAGTTTTCCAGGCCAAAGCCGACGGGGTCGATCTTGCGGTGGCAGCTGGCGCACTGCGGATCTTCCTGATGCGCGAGCAAACGTTCATGCGTGGTGAGCACCTTGCCCGCGAGGCGCGTGATCGCGGGAACATTGGCAGGCGCGGGTGGTGGCGGGTCATGCAGCAGCTTGCGCAGCACCCAGGCACCGCGTTCGACGGGGCTGGTGCGTTCGCCATTGCCACCCATGAAGTGAATGGCCGCCATGCCGAGCAAGCCACCACGTGGTGAGTCTTTGGGCAGCGACACTTTTTCATAGCCATCTCCCTTCACACCGGAGATGCCGTAGTAGTGGGCGAGCACGCGATTGATCATCACGTAATCAGACTTTAGGAGGTCGCGTAGGCTTGCGTTGTTTCGCATGATGTACGCCATCGTTTCATGGATCTCCCCTTTTGCGGCGACCTTTGTTCCAGTGTCAAAGCGCGGATAGAGTGAACGATTGACCTCAAAAAAGTCGATCCGATCCAGCCCAAGCCACTGATGCGTGAAGGCTTCGAGGAAATCTGCGGAACGCGGATCATTGAGCAGCCGCTCCGTCTGCGCGGCGAGCACCTCCGGCTTTTGCAAATCACCGTTCCGCCCCAGATCCAGCAGCTGCTTATCCGGCGGTGCGCTCCAAAGGAAATACGACAGGCGCGTGGCCAGTTCCATTCCCGTCAATTGCCGACGCTTTTCGTCTGGTGTGGGTTCCGCGAGGTAGAGATACATGGGGGAGGACAGCACTACGGCCAGCGTCTCCTTCAGCGCAGCGCTGTGTTTGTCTCCCGCCTTGCGGCGCACGTCATAGAGGCTTAGCAGGCGGTCGATGTAGTCCTTCGGCGGCGTTGTGCCACGGAATGCCTCCGTGGCAAACCGCTCCAGTGCCGTGCGCAGTTCCTGTGCGGCTGGCGCAGGCGATTTGTCATCCAGTGGAATGCTCAGCGCCGCAATGCCGGGCGGCTTGGGTTTGTCGGCTTTCGGCACGCGTTCGACTTCGATCCAGTCCACCCACAGTGTGAGTTCCGGGCCAATACCATTGAGCTTCACCGCCTCGGCACGTTTGCGACCACCTTCTTCATTGGTGTCCCAGCTACCCTTCTCCCGGACGAAGAGCAATCGGTTCTCCCGCGTCATGTTGCTTCGTGTCAGAGTCAGCGGAATCTCGATCACCTGCGGCTTTTCGATCGTGCCCGTGATTTCATGGGTGGCCATGACGCGCCCCGTCCGAGCATAGATGCCGAAATCGAGGAAGCGCCGCTCCGGTGGGGCATCCTTGGTGGCAGCGGCCTTCACGCGCACGATGTAATCGCCCACCGGCCAGTCAAACGGCACCAGCAGTTCGATGTAGTTTACGTTCAGCTCCGCCGGATGCCGTGTCTGCGTTCCGAGGTAGGCCCCCTTGTCCACTGCCGGCTGCGCCATGTAATACTGGTGATACTTCAGCCAGCCTGCGCCCAGTGAATCGTTGGCCAAATCTGCGTCGTTCTCGCCCTTCTTGTCGAAGCCAAAGGTCCGCGGATTCGGTGCGCCGGGAATCCGGGCCCACTCGCGGCGGAAGATGCTGTCGTTCTTCGATTCCTTGCGGATCTTCGCGACAATATCCTTGTTCTCAGGTTTGGCCGCCGCTTCCTCCACTGCTTTGACCCAGCGTTCGGCTCGGGCTTTGGCATCGATTTGATACCCCACGAACTTCTTCACGATGGGCGTCGTCGTTTCGGCTTCGTAGTGCAGTTTTTTCTCCACGCCCGCAGCCGCCTGCCATGCAAAGGCCTCCTCCACCGCCT
>NZ_JBIPNG010000299.1:0-8189 GCF_044373815.1 Prosthecobacter sp.
ATTGGTGTCGCCGGAGTAGAGCTGCACAAAGCGCACGCCGCGCTCAATCATGCGCCGTGCCAGCAGGCAGCGGGTGCCGAATTCTTTGGTGGTGGCGTCGTCGATACCGTAGAGCTTTTTTGTGGCCTCGGTCTCGCGTGAGATGTCCACGGCTTCCGGCGCTGCGCTCTGCATGCGGAAGGCCAGTTCGTAGCTGCGGATGCGGGCGTCGAGTTCGCTGTCCGCAGCGCGCTGCGTGAGATGCTGCGCATTCATCTGCTGGATGAGATCCAGTGTCGCGCGCTGGCGTGCGCTGCTGTGCGGCCCTTTCAGGTCCAGGATGGGATTGCCTCCCGCGCGCATGGTGGTGCCTTGATAGGTGGCTGGCAGAAAGCCGCTGCCCCAGGCGGGTGGTCCGCCTTTCAGGCCACCACCAGGATCTGGCATGACGACGAAGGCTGGCATGTCCGCATTTTCAGAACCGAGTCCATAAGACACCCAGCTGCCCATGCTCGGCTTGCCCATCTGGATGGAGCCGGTGTTCATCTGATAGACAGACTGCGGATGATTCACGCTGTCCCCATGGCAGCTGCGGATGACGCACATCTCATCGGCAAGCTCCGCCATGTGCGGGAGGAAGTCGCTGACCTCGATGCCACTCTGCCCATACTTGCGAAAGGGCTTCACCGGCGCGAGCAGCGGATTCTGCGCCACCTTGCGCCGTGTCTCCACCGCACCGTAGCTGTCTGGCAAAGGTTTGCCCGCATGGCGGATGAGCTCGGGCTTGGGATCAAACAAATCCACGTGGCTCGGCCCGCCATGTATGAAGAGCCAGATGACGCGCTTGGCCTTCGCGGGGAAGTGCGGGCGCGAATCCGCCATCAGATCTGACAGGGCCACGCTGGACAAGCCCATGGCCGTAGTGCCGAGGAAGCGGCGGCGGGACAGGGGAGCGAGGGCGCTGGGCATGGCGTGAAGACGTTGGCTTCTGACCCGTTCTAGCGGGTTGCTTGGAAAACGTCAAGACTGTGAGGCTCCCGTGTTTCGTCGCGGAAACCTACAGCATCTTCTGCATCCACAGCACATCAAGCCAGCGGCCGTGCTTGTGGCCGACTTCCTTGAGGTGGGAGACTTTGATGAAGCCGAATTTGGCGTGCAGGGCGATGCTGCCGGCCTGATCGGCATCGATGCCGCCGAGAACGGTGTGATGGCCTATTTTCTTGGCGAGCTCAATAAGCTCTCCGAGCAGCAGGGAGCCGAGTCCTTTGCCCTGATGCTCGTGGTGCAGATAGACGGAGTCCTCCACGCTGTGGCAGTAGGCCTGGCGCGGATGGAAGCGGCCGAGCGAGCCCCAGCCGATGACGATTCCCTCTTCCTCGGCCACGATCACGGGATGCTCCGGGCCGTGCGCGTCAAACCAGTCCTGCCGTTCCTGCGCAGTGCTGGGCACGGTTTGATAGGTGCAGGTGCTGTGCTCCACGTAGTGATTGTAAATGGCGTTGATGGCCGGGAGGTCGGCGAGCGTGGCGGGGCGGGTGGTTGCAGGCATGAGAGCGAGGTGGATGTGCAGCAGGTAGAAAGGAAGCGCGCAAATGACGAATGTCGAAATCCGAATGACGAACGCAGAGCGGTGGCGACTGCAGGCTCTGTTTTCAAATCTTGACTCGGTGGCGGGGAATCTCCATTCTCGCGACCCTCAGTCAGAATTCACCAATCACTTAACGAACACATTTTATTATGGCCATCAAAGTTGGAGTCATCGGAGCAGGCGGCATGTTGCAGTATCACGCGGCGGGGTTCCGCCAGGCAGGCGCGGAGATCGTGGCCGTGGCCGATGCGGCTCCCGGAGCAGCAGCCAAGGCGGCGGAGAAGTATGGCATCGCCACATCCTATGAGTCCGTGGAAGCCATGCTGAAGGGCAGCCCGGAGATCCAGGCGGTGAGCGTCATCGTTCCGAACAAATTTCACAAGCCCCTCACGATTCAATGCCTCAAGGCTGGCAAACACGTCTTCTCTGAGAAGCCGCCGGCGCTGAACGCGAAAGAAGTAAAAGAAATCATCGCTGCCGCCGAAAAGGCCGGCAAGAAGGTGCTCTTCAACTTCAACAACCGCGCGCGTCCTGAGTCCCAGGCGATGATGAAGTACATCAAGGATGGCGTGGTGGGCAAGATCAACTCCGCGCAGGCGAAGTGGATCCGCCGCACGGGCATCCCTGGTTTCGGCGGCTGGTTCACCACCAAGGAACTGGCCGGTGGTGGAGCGCTCATCGACCTGCTGCACATGGTGGACTTGGCCATGTACTTCATGGGCTACCCTGAGCCTGCCCACGTGATGGGACAGGTCTTCACGGACTTTATCCAGGACAAGCAGTTCAAAGGCCCCTGGGGCATCCCTGACCGAGTGGGCGGCACCACCGATGTGGAAAACGCCGCACATGGTTTCGTAACCTTCAAGACCGGTCAGGTGCTCAGCCTCCAGGTCTCCTGGGCGGAAATGATCAAGCGCGAGGAAGTCTCCGTGGTCTTCCAGGGCACCAAAGCCGGTGGCAAGGTGGAGCGTCTCTTCGGCATCGACGGTCTGGACAACACCGCCATCGACACCTGCGAGCTCTACGTGCAGGAAAACGGCAACAGCGTGAACCGCAGCATCACCACCACAGCGTGTGAGGACATGGGCCGCATCGGCTCCGCCGCGAACTTCATCCAGGCCATCGAAGGCAAGGCCCCCGCTCTGAACACCCCCGAGCAGGCCCTGCGCCTGATGCAGGTGATCGATGCGATCTACGCCTCCGCCAAGACTGGCAAGCCGGTGGCGATCTGAGTGATTGAGTGATTTGTCGAAGCGGGGAGAACGAGCGCAGGCTTGTTCTCCCCGTTTTTTTTGAGATGATCTGCGTCATGAACAAGCTGACGTCTCTTCTGCCACAGCATCGGAAGGCTGCGGGCTTTGCCCCGCCGGGATTTATTGAGATGTTGCTCCTGGCTTACATCGTGGCGGCTGTCTTGAATTTTGCCTTGGGAAACTGGATCTTCGCGACGGCAATGCTGGCACCGCTGGTCGGGCTTTTCTTTTGGATACAGTACATAGACCGACAGGACCGCTGCAGGATAGGTGATCAGATCCGGGTCAGCCTGGGGCCGCATTCAGGAATTGAAGGCGTCGTCGTAGGGTCGAATGAAGCTGGAACACGACTGACAGTTCAATTGTCCTCCACAGGACATCCTGAGCCCATGAAGTTTTTCGTCTATCAGGTCAGGAAAGTGAAGCCATCTCCACCCGGGCGAGACGTTGAGTTAAGCCCCCCCTTGTTCTAATGGAGGATGAGTACAGCTGCGCAGTGAGTTGAGTCCCAAAAAAAGAGCGATGCCAGCGTGTGCCGGCATCGCTCCAAGAATTGCTGCTGCTTTTTAAGCCAGTCCGCCGCGATCGCTGCTGAGCGTGGCATCGCCATACTTCGCGCGGGTCGTGGGCGTGTAGTCAAGCGGTGTCCAAGCGGCGTTGTTTGCGGAGGAGGCGACGACGGCTTCGATGAAGGCCATGCCGGCCACACCTTCTTCGATGGTCGGGTAGTCCATGTCCAGCGGGTTGGGCTGTGTTCCGGCGCTCACGGCGCGGACGTGGTTGGCGAAGTTTTTGTAGATGTTCGCGAAGCCTTCCAGGTAGCCTTCGGGGTGGCCGGAAGGAGTGCGTGAGCAGGCGGCGGCGGCGCTGCCGAGGTAGCCCATGCTGGTGCGGTAGATCTGCTTTGGCTTGTCCAGGGAGGTGACGATCATCGTATTCGGATCGAGCTGGGACCACTCGATGCCGCCCAGGGAGCCATAGACGCGAAGGCTGAGGTTGTTTTCACAGCCGATGCTGATCTGGCTGGAGTGCAGCACGCCTTTGGCACCGTTGGTGAAGCGCAGCAGCACGTTGCCATCGTCTTCAAGACGGCGGCCTTCCTTGGCCAGGAAGATGGTGAGGTCGGCGGCGAGTTCCTTGATGTGCAAACCGGTGACGTATTCGGCGAGGTTGATCGCGTGCGTGCCGATGTCTCCCATACAGCCTGCGGCACCGCAGATGGCGGGGTCCACGCGCCAGGAGGCCTGCTTCTGCCCGGTGTTTTCCAGCATGGTGGCCAGCCAGCCCTGTGGGTACTCGACCACGACTTTGCGGATCTCGCCGAGCTTGCCTTCTTCGATCATCTGCCGGGCCTGGCGCATGAGCGGGTAGCCGGTGTAGTTGTAGGTCACGCCATAGAGCTTGCCGCTGGCCTTCACGATCTCCGCCAGCTCCTTGGCCTGCGCGAGGTTGAAAGTGGCGGGTTTGTCGGAGAGTACATGGAACCCGGCCTCCAGCGCGGCTTTGGCGGCGGGGAAGTGCAGGTGGTTCGGGGTGACGATGGAGACGAAGTCCATGCGCTTGTCAGCAGGCAGGGCGGACTCCGTGCGGATCATCTCTTCAAAGTTGCCGTAGCAGCGCTCGGCGGGCAGGAAGAAATCCGCGCCGCTGTCCTTGGAGCGCTGGGGGTCAGAGGAAAAAGCGCCGCAGACGAGTTCAATCTGCTGATCGATCGATGCTGCGATGCGATGAACGCCGCCAATGAAGGCGCCGCGTCCGCCGCCGATCATGCCATAACGAATTTTCCGGCTCATAAGGATGCTGTGCTGAAGTTTGGGGTGGTTGAGAAAAGGGAATGCGAGTGTGCGCAGAGGGTGCGGAGGGTCAAGTGCATCCGCGCGCCGGGTGGAGAAGAGGAGGGTATCATCCTGATTCCTCCATGCTCCGCCGACGGCCCACGCCTCCAAACCGGGGACCCATATGATCCCCCTCTTGCGCGTGCCCGCCTGCCTCCTTCCCGTCCGGGCACAAAAAACCCCGAAGAGGGTAGCCCAACGCGCTCAGGCGGCCTCTCCGGGGCAATTGTCGTCGAAACACCGCAGAGCGGTGCGCATGGCGACAAAGGGTTATGCGGCCATCAGGGCCGGACCGCTGTGCTTCATGCGGCTGCGGAATTCCGTGGGGGATTCATCAGCGATGCGGCGGAAGCTGCGGTTGAAGTGGGACAGACTCTGGAAACCAACGTCGTAGGCCACTTCAGTGATGCGGGCGGCGGGCTTCATGAGCATGCGCTTGGCCTTTTCCACGCGGGCGCGGTTCACGAAGTCCGTGAAGGTCAGGCCGGTGGCGCGCTTGAAGAGCTTGCAGAAGTGGAAGGGGCTCACATTCACCGCGCTGGCGACGGCTTCGAGGGACATCGGCTCGGCCAGATGGGTGTGGATGAAGGTCTTGGCATTGCGCACGGCTTCGGGCTCATGCGTGGCGGTGGCAAACAGCAGGCGGTGCGCGCTGTCTCCCAGCTGAAGGGCAAAGGACTGCAGGATGGCCACGGCGGCCTCATAGCGTGCGGGCTCCATGACGGGAGCGTGTTCGAAGTGCACCTTGGCACCGCGGATTTCTGCGGCGGTGCGGTTGTCATCCAAGAGAGCCTTGGCCACGGGGGCGAAATTTTCGGCATTGGCGGGCTGGAGGCGCACGCCGCCAGTCAGCATGATGGCGATGGTGTTTTTACCCACGCGCACCGGCACCTGCGTTTCCACCACGCCGGCCACGCCTTTGCGGGTGATGATGCTTTCGATGGGAGAGTCATCCTTGGTGGCTTCCAGACTCAGCGGCAGGCTGGTCAGCGTATGGAAGGCCTTCTGGTAGTGCTGGAAGAGCTCGCTCTCAGCCAAGTTCAGAATGAAACGTTGGCGGGGGGAGGTATGGGCAGTTGAGTTGGTGTTCATAGCGCGTTCGTGGGTTGTGTTCACGGCTGCTATGATGCCCTCCCGCAGAATTTGCGATATTGTGGTCCGATACGGTACGTGCCGTCGTGTACGACCGCAATTTTGGCATAGTGGTTTCCAGTAGTACTGACTGTCCCTTGCGTTGGGTGCGTGGATTTTGCTGTGTGGTTCAGTGCGCTCTGCCCCTATGTCACCGGCCCTCTCATGCCAAGGTTTGTTGGCAGTTCTTTGCCGGACTGTTCCACACATGCATCACTGCATAGCTTCGCCACGGACGCCAGGGCAGGGACAGTTCTTCGGCGCGCTTTGCGGTGACGCCGCCAAGATTGTTACGGACGGCGATGTCTTCTTTGGGAAAGGCATCTGGCCAGCGCAGGGCACGCATGGCGATGTAATGCGCGGTCCAAGGGCCGATCCCGGGCAGGCTCACCAATTGTGCGATGGCGATCTCAGGATGGGCACCGGGGTCGAGCTTGAGCGTGCCGGAGTGGAAACCATTGGCCAGAGCAAGGATGCAGGCTGCGCGGGTGCGGATGATGCCGAGGCGGGCGATCTCATCGAGGCTCGCACGGGAGACATGGTGCGCCTGTGGTGTCAGGCGCGTGAGCTCGGAAAACGGAGTCTCGATTTTCTCACCGAAGGCTTCGGCGTAGCGACAGGCAATTTTCGTCGCTGCCTGCACGGTGATCTGCTGGCCCAGGATGGCGCGTACGGCCAGTTCAAACCCGTCGAATGCGCCGGGCACACGCAGACCTGGATTTTGCATGACGCTTTTTTTCAGCGTGGCATCCTGCTGCAAATGCGCGGCGATGATGTCGGGACGGGCGGCGAGATCAAACATGTGGCGCAGCCGGCCCAACAGCGCGGGCAGGACGGGTGTGAGCGAATGAGTGAGCTCAACCTGCAGGGCATTCTTTTCCGGCGTGTTGGACACCTTGATCCAGCCGGTATGATCGCCTAGATGCACGGTGCGTGAATAGGTGCCGTCGGAGACAAACTCCACCTCGCGGATCGTGCGGGCGGCGAGAAATTTGAGAATGCTCTGCCAGTCATAGGGCGGGCGGTAGCCGAGTTGCAGCGTTGAGGTGTCGGCGGCATGCATACGACCCGGATGTGCTGCGGCCTCTTTTCGTAGGCGGGTGGGCGGCATGCGGTAATGGCGGCTGAAGGCGTCATTGAAACGCCGCAGGCTGGAAAAGCCGCTGGCAAAAGCAATCTCGATCACTGGCAGCCGGGTGTCGGTCAGAAGTTGCTTGGCCAAAAGCAGACGTCGGGTTTGGATCAGCTCGATGGGCGAGACGCCGAGCTCCTGCTGCACGATGCGACGCAACTGCCGCGAACTGAGATCAAACTGAGCAGCGATTTCTTCCAGACCTGCGCCATCATCCGCCAAGCCCTCGTCCATGCGATGCATGATCAGATCTGTCAGCCGATGCGCGTGATCCATCGGTGCATGTCCCGGAGCCAGCTCCGGCCGACAGCGCAGGCAGGGGCGAAAGGCGGCCTTCTCCGCAGCCCCGGTGCTTTCAAAGAAGCGGCAGTTCTCCCGCTTCGGAACCCTCACGGGACAGATGGGACGACAGTAGATGCCCGTGGAGGTGACACCCACGAAAAACACGCCGTCAAAGCGTGAGTCACGGGATTTCAGCGCAGTGTAAGCGGCATTGTCATCGATCAGGTTCATGGGCTTGAGCAGGCTAGTCCATGCAGCCCGTCTGGACTGGCCGTTTTCGGACATGAGGTTATTTTATCTTCATGTCCGAAAATGGCCAGCAGCCGTTGCCAGAGCGCGCCATGATCTGCCCGAACGACAACCGTACTGACATGACATCCCACAGCTATTTTTATAAAACCATGCCCTCTCCGGTGGGCTTGCTCACGCTCGTGGCGAATGATCACGGACTGGCGGCGGTGCTGTGGGAGAATGATGATCCGAAACGCGTGCGCCTCAGCCCGCTGCATGAGGACACCAAGCATCCGGTGCTGGTGGAAGCGGAGCGCCAGCTGCAGGATTACTTTGCAGGGAAACGACAGAAGTTTGAAGTGAAGCTCAATTTCAATGGCACTGAGTTTCAGCAGAAAGTCTGGGCCACCCTGCTGACCATTCCCTTTGGAGAGACGCGAAGCTACGCACAGATCGCGGAGCAGATTGGCAACCCCAATGCCGTGCGCGCGGTGGGGGCAGCCAATGGCAAGAATCCCATCTCGATCATCGCGCCCTGCCATCGGGTGATCGGCTCCAATGGCAAACTGACGGGGTTTGCCGGCGGCATGGAAGCGAAGGCGTTTTTGCTGAAGCTGGAGACGAAGGATTTTGTCCTGCAATAGCTGCGAACCTCACGGCACCATCTCCACGCGCACTTCCACTGCGGCGCTGCGGCCTTGATCATCCAGTACATGCACGCGCCATTTGCCGGCGGCTGCGGCCCACATGACCGGTGT
>NZ_JBIPNG010000037.1:0-25848 GCF_044373815.1 Prosthecobacter sp.
GCGCCCAGTGGATCTACCGCGACATCGACCGCCCGTTTGAGATCCCGGACACCAATCTGGAGGCCACGATGTTCGACGCTGGCCACATCCTCGGTTCCACGGGCGTTCTGGTCCGAGAAGGCAGCAACACACTCTTCTATACCGGTGACGTGAATTTCGAGGCGCAGACGATCTGCCGCGCCGCCGACTTCCCCACCAGCGGAATCGACGTGATGATCGCCGAGACGACGCGTGGCGATTATGCACGCCCTGAAGGCTTTTCACGCAAAGGCGAGAAAGAACGTCTCGCCGGAGTGATCCGCGAAACGCATGAAGCCGGTGGTGCCGTCATGATCCCCGTCTTTGCCCTCGGCAAAACGCAGGAAGTCATGCTGATGCTGCATGAGCTGCACCAAGAAGGCCTCATCCCTGAGATGCCGCTCTACATCGGCGGTCTGAGCACCAAGATCACCGTGCTCTACGATCACTACGCCTCACGCAGCCGCCGCAGCTATCCAGGCTTCCGCCTGCTGGACGACATGAAGATGCTCGTGCCGCGCAAGAGCAAGAAACGGCAGGAAATCATTTCCAGCCCGCGCTCCCTTTACGCGCTCTCCAGCGGCATGATGACGGAGCACACCGTCTCCAACACCTTCGCGCAAAAGTTCCTCGATAACCCGCGCAACACGGTCTGCTTCGTCGGTTACACCGATCCCGATTCCCCCGGCTACAAGATCCGCAATGCCGCTCCCGGCACGATGATCAAACTCGCCAAAGACATGCCTGCCGTGGCACTGCACGCCCGAATCGAGAGCTTCGACCTCAGCGCCCATGCTTCACGTGAGCAGATCGCCGAATACATCGAGAAGGTGAAGCCCAAGAAGCTCCTGCTCGTCCACGGTGAAGAGCCCGCGCAGATGTGGTTCACCCGCCGCTTCAACGAAAGCATCCCCGGGACGGAAATCATCCGCCCAGAACCGAATCAGCCAGTCGATCTCTGGTAACTTCCGGCCATGCCGCGCCTCATCGCCATTGTCGCCATGTCGAGCAACCGCGTCATCGGACGCGAGGGCAAGCTGCCGTGGCATTTCCCGGAAGATTTGAAGTTTTTCAAGCGAACGACGCTCGGTCATCCCATCCTCATGGGGCGCGCGACGTTTGACTCCATCGGCAGGCCGTTGCCAGGACGCCAGAACATTGTTTTAAGCCACACGATGGCACCACGAGAAGGGGTCACCGTCATTCGGAGTGCCGCCGAACTGCCGCAGGTGTGCGGCGAAGCCGAAACCGTCTTTGTCATCGGCGGTGCACGCGTGTTCGAGGAACTCCTGCCCCAGTGTGACGGCCTCTATCTGACCTTCATCACCCAAGAATACGAAGGCGACGTCTTGCTCCCGCCTTTCGAGCACCTTTTCCGCCTTAAGGAGGTGGTCGGCCAGTTTGAAGATCTGGAGTTCCGCTATTACGAGAGAGCGGATGCATGAGGATTGAGTGACTTCGTGGCGTCAGAGGCATCAATTCTCCACTTTCACCAGTGCAACACGGCGGTTCTTCGCACGGCCTTCTTCGCTGCTGTTGCTGGCGATCGGACACTGGTAGCCGACACCGCAAGGCGTGAGCCTTGAGGCCGCCGAGGGCAGCCTCTTGCCCAGCGCGGCGACCACGGACGCTGCGCGGTTTTGGGAAAGCTCAATGTTACCTTCAAACTTGCCCACGGTGTCTGTATGGCCGACGACGAGCAAGCGCAGAGCGGGATCGGACTTCAGCAGTTTAGCCACTTCTTCGAGCGTGGCGTCAGACTCTGGCTTTAGTGCGGCGGAGCCAGTGTCAAAATGAAAGCCGTAGAGGTTCACCGAACCCTGCTGAATGATCCCAGAGGCCATTTCCTCGGCTTTGACGAGCACCATCTTTTCCTCCATGGCCTGGGTCTCGATCAGATCAACCGCGATCACGGGCACTCCGGGTTGCGGCTGCAAATTCTTCGGAGTGACTGTTCCCGATTTGTAGTTCGCGACGAACAGTGCCAAGTGCGCACCACCCTTCTTCGCAGCGAGGTAGCGAGCACCGGGGTGACAGATGGCAAAGGTGCCGCCGGGTCGGTTCGCAAACAGCGAATGGAACAGCAGACCTTTACCAGCGCTAAGCTCCTCGCCCGTGCCCTCCCACAGAGTCTCCCAGCCTCCAGCAGTGAGTTCGTTTTGGTAGTTCTTGAAGACCTCCAACGCCGTCCGTTTAGGCTCATTGCTGACATAAGTCACCTTAGTGACCTTCCCCTCCAGTGTGAGACTCTTGGCAAAAAGATTCACATTACCGGGCTTTTTGGTCAGCTTTCCCAGAGGCAGCGTGTAGCTCTCAAAAGCCTTTTCCTCGTAAAATGTGGTGCGCGTGCCCTCATAGCGCTTCAGTCCTGCTGGATCTTTAGAACCGGGAATATCATCTGCGCTCTGAGCGCTCAGGGAAAATGACAGGCCGGTGGATAAGGCGACGAAGGCGATCAGTTTAAGGTTCATGGAGATGATTAAAATGTGTGATACCTAGGCTAAATCAAGCAGGCAGCTCTCTCCACTTCCCATAAGGGACCAACCTCATCGGCATTCAGGCGGGGCAGCCAGACAATCTTACATCCTCCTTACAACTCATTTACGAGCGCCTGACGCATCGTTTTCGATCTGTGTGAGGATACCATCAGACAACGAACCGGAGACGATTCAGTCAAAACTTTCAAATAGTGGTTCCTTCTGGCTGTTGGACTCTATCAAGCGACGGGGCGGATCGGGTGATCCGCCCCGTTTGCTTTTCCCGCACGGGCCCGCGGCCACCTTCTTTCCGCCATCACGGTAGGTTTCTGATACTGAAATGCTTGATTTCCCTGCTCATGTCCCGAAGGTGCAGTAATCGCCGCCAACCTTAGACGATGAAATTCGCCATTTTCGGAGACATCCACGCCAATCTTGAAGCCCTGCAGACCGTTCTGTGGGACGCTCAGGAGCAGGGTTGTTCCAATTACGTCTGCCTCGGCGACATCGTCGGCTACGCAGCCAACCCCGTGGAATGCCTGCAGGCCGTGCAGGACCTAGGGTGTCCGGTGGTGCGCGGCAATCACGATGAAGGTGCCGCCAGCGAGAGCTCCCTCGAAGAATTGAACCCCCTGGCCCAGAACGCCCTGCTGTGGACGCGTGAACAGCTCAGCGAAGAGCAGCGCCAGTGGCTGCGGGATCTGAAGCTGGTGCGTCAGGTGCGCGACTTCACCATCGTACACGCCACGCTCGATTCCCCCGGCAACTGGGGCTACGTGACCAACCGCTTTGATGCGATGGCCAGCTTCAGCTACCAGTTCACCCAGGTGTGCTTCTACGGCCACACGCATGTGCCGCGCATCTTTGAAAAAGACGACGCCGTGCGTGCCGCCCGTGGCACCGACGTCATGCTCCAGCGCGGTGTGAAATACTTCGTCAATGTCGGCAGTGTCGGCCAGCCCCGCGACGGCGACTGGCGTGCCGCCTACGCCATCTATGATGTGCAGGCGCAGACGATCTCGATCCGCCGGCTGGAATACGACATCGAAACCGCGCAGGGTAAAATCCGCGCCGCTGGTCTTCCCTCTCTGCTGGCCGACCGTCTTGCCTTGGGCAAATGAGCGCCGCCACGCGCCAGCTTCCCAGCCTGCGCGATTTCCGCTCCGCGCTCATCGTCAAACCGAGTTCCCTGGGCGACATCGTCCACACGCTGCCTGCCGTGAAGGCGCTGCGGGATGCGCATCCGCAGCTGAAAATCCGCTGGCTCGCCAATACGGAGTGGACGCCGATTCTGCAGGGCAGCCCGCTGATCGATGAAGTGATCTCTTTCCCGCGCAAAACCTTTCGCGGCCTCGCCGGTCTGGCGCGCTTCTGGAACTGGCGGCGCACCTGGATGACGCTGCCACGTGAGGCGCCCGAGATCGTGCTCGATTTTCAGGGACTGCTGCGCAGCGGAGTGGTCAGCAGCTGGCGTGGATCGCAGACCGTCATCGGCCTTTCGGATGCCCGTGAAGGCTCCCGCTTCTTTTACAACCACATCGTTCCAGTGAATGCCGGAGCCCATGCGGTGGACCGCTATCTCAAGCTGCCGCGTGCCTTGGGCATCCGCATCGAGCCAGAAGACATTGCCTTTGATCTCACTCCCGGCACTGCTCCCGCCGGGTGGCCTGAGGCGCTGCCGGATTTCATCGCCGTGCATCCTTGGTCACGTGGGGAGGGCAAATCTCTCTCCAATTCCTCCCTGCAGGCGCTTTGCGATGCCCTGGCCCCACATCCCGTCGTCCTCGTCGGCATGACGTCAGACCCGACCCGCCCCACGGGTGGCCATATTCACGACTGGAGCCAGCGCACCTCCCTGCCCGAGCTGATCTGGATCATGAGGCAGGCGAAGTTTTGCATCAGCGTGGACAGCGGGCCGATGCACATTGCCGCAGCGGTCAATCCGCAGACGCTCGGCATCCATACCTGGAGCGATCCTCGCAAGGTTGGTCCCTACCCATCCGGTGCTCACGTCTGGAAAGGCGGACGCATAGCGCCGCGCAGCGAATTCAGTCCTGAGGAATGCCAGAGCGATGCCAGCGTGACCGATCAGGACGCACGCGGCATCGGCGAATGGGTGTGCCAGAGACTGGCTTGAGGTGCTGCCGGTTACTTCTTGGCAGCGGCGTCCTTGACCATTTTCACATACTTGGCGGGATCCGCTTTGAAGTCCTTGAGGCAGGATTTGCAGCAAAGGTACAAGTCCGTGCCTTCGTGAGTGACTTTGACCGGCTTGCCCATCTCGCCACCGAAAGCTTCGCCGGAGACGGCGCAGGTTTTGAGCGGGTAGGAAGCAGGGATGCCTTCAGGGGCCTTGGTGTCGGCGGCATGAAGGAAGCTGAGGCTGAATGTGAAAAGGAGGCCAAGGATGACTTTCATGGTTATGTTGGATGTGATTAGCGAACAACGCAAAAGTCACAAATGATACCTGCCAAGGAGGTAAAGAACAAGATCGCGGACAAAGGGTTTTCGAAGTGCTCAAGCCGGTTCCTTCCAAGCTTCGGGATGAGTTAGTGGCCCATTCGCAAGGGGCCTCCGCTTCGCATTTCAGTCAGTTTGCCGTCTCGAATCGTGATGCCACCGTTCACGATCACATGCTCAAACCCCTCTGCGTAGTGATGCGGATCGCTGAAGGCGGAAGGATCCGTGACTTTGGCAGGATCAAAGATCACGATGTCGGCATGCGCACCCACTTGGATCATGCCACGATCTTTGAGATGAAAAGTCTGCGCTGGCAGTGAGGTCATGCGGCGCACGGCTTCAGGCAAAGTGAGCAGTTTCAATTCGCGCACGTAACGACCCAGCGCTCGTGCATTATTGCCGTAGCTGCGCGGATGCGGCACATCCTCACCCAGACGGCGCGGACCGCCATCGCTGGCAACCATCGTGAGCGGATGCTTCAAAAAGGTCTGCAGATCGTCCTCGTTCATGCCGTGGAAAATGGCACTGGCACCACCCTGAGCTTCGATCTCAAGGATGACTTCGATTTGATCGTCAAGCGTATCTGCTCCGCGCCGCGTCTTCGCCACCTCAGGAATGGTTTTGCCATTGAGCGACGGGTCCGCCTTGCAGCGGGCGATCACCGCATATCCGTAATCTTTGCGACCTTGGCGGTCACGCATCTTGGCCATGCTGGCGATGATCGCGGCTTTCTTCTGCGGATCAGCAATTCGTGCGACGAAGTCTGCAGGCTCACCTTCGAGCGCGCTGTCTGGCAAAGTCTGGCGCAGCCCAGTGCTGGAGGCTGTGTAGGCGTACTGATCTTGCGTGATCTTCAATCCGTCGGCACATGCCTTATCAAGCACGGAGAGAACCTCTTTGGCCTTGCCCCATGCAGTTGGACCTGAGAGTTTGATGTGAGAGACTTCGGCACGAATTTTTGCTTCTTTGGCAATACGGATGATCTCATCCAGTGCTTCAAAAATGCGGACGGTTTCATAACGCATGTGGCTGACATAGATACCGTCATGGGCGGCCGCGACCTTTGCCAGCGCAACCAGCTCATCCGTCTTGGCAAAAGAACCGGGCACATAAATGAGCCCCGTGCTCAATCCGACCGCGCCGTCCTTCATCGCCTGATCGACCAGACCTTTCATCGTGGCGAGTTGTTCCTCGTTCGGTGCCCGGATGAAACTGCCGCCCATGCCCTGCTCACGCACGGAGCCGTGGCCAATCAACGTGGCCACATTGAGAGCAACCTTCGATTCCTCGATCTCCTGAAAAAACTTCGCTACATCGGTGCGCGAATGACCGCAGTTGCCGGTGATGATGGTCGTCACGCCCATGCGCAGAAAATTCTCCGCCGCGGGGATGAGGCAAATGTCTTCCGAATGGGTATGAACATCAATGAAGCCCGGTGCGGCCACTTTGCCGCCGGCATCGATGACCGTGTCGGCTGAGCCTTCGACCTGACCGACCGCCACGATGCGCCCGGCTTTCACCGCAATACTGCCATGCGCAATCGGGCCTCCGCCACCATCCGCAATCTGGGCGTTTGTGATGAGAAGATCAAAATCCGCCGCCAAGGCGGAACCCGTGAGCAGCAAGGCAAAAAAGAAGCCGGAATTCATGGTGACAGGGAAAGACGTGGCTGATGGCACGGACATTGCCAGGATTCCTTTTGCCAATCCGGCCTCCGCATTCCATATCTTCGCACCATGATCGACCTGACGAACAAGAAAATTGCCCTTCTGATGGGCGGCCCCGGCTCCGAACGCAAAGTTTCGCTCAAAACCGCTGAAAGCGTGGCCGAGGCGCTGCGCAGCAAAGGCGCTATCGTCGTCGAAGTGGATGTCACCGACCCGGACTTCGAAGTCCCCGGCGATGTGTTCATCGCCATGAACCTGATTCACGGCACCTTTGGCGAGGACGGCCAGATTCAGGCCATCCTGGAACAGCGCGGCATCCGCTATACGGGTGCTGGCGTGACCAGCAGCCGCATCGCGTTCGACAAGCTGCTGAGCAAGGAGCGCTTCATCGCCGCCGGTGTGCCGACTCCGCTCTCGCAGACCTATCCGCTCGATGGCAGCCAGCCGCTGGCGATCTCCCTGCCCCTCGTTGTCAAACCACCGCGTGAAGGTTCCAGCGTCGGCGTACATATTTGCCACACTCAGACTGAGCTCGATGCCGCTTTCGAAGATGCAAAGAAATTTGGAAACGACACACTGATCGAGGACTACGTGGCCGGCAAAGAACTGACTGTGGGTATTCTCGGCGATCAGGTGCTGCCGATCATTCATATCGAACCCGTCGAAGGCTTCTACGACATCAACAACAAGTACCCCTGGATGGGCGGCACCGGCAAAACAAACTACAACTGCCCCGCCGACCTGAGCCCCGAGGTGACCAAGGCCGTGCAGGACGCCGCCTTGAAAGCCTTCCGCTCCTGCGGCACCGAAGTCTATGGCCGCGTGGATGTCATGCTGCGAGACAGCGATCAAGCTCCCTTCGTGCTCGAAGTGAACACCATCCCCGGCATGACGAGCAGCAGCCTGCTGCCCAAAGCCGCGAAGGCCGTGGGCATTGAGTTCCCCGACCTGTGCGCGAAGATCATTGAGCTGTCCATTGCGGCCAGACCCTAAGTTGCTCAGGCCCGGGAGGGCTTGCGCAGCCACAGATCACTGCAAAACAGCAGCACGCCAAGCCAGATTAGGCCAAACGACACCAAGGAAGCGGTGCTGACCGGCTCGTGATACACAAAGGCCCCCACCATGAACTGGCCGGTGGGCGCGAGGAACTGCAGCACGCCAAGCAGGGCGAACGGCAGCTGCCGCGCACCATGCGCGAAACCCAGCAGCGGAATCGTGGTGATGATGCCGAGGCCAACAATGAGCAGCAGATCATGCGCTGAAGCCGTGCCCCAGATGGGCATGCCGCTCTGCTGCGTCCAGATCAGATAGAGCACCGCCACTGGGATGCCGACCACGGTTTCCACAGCAAGCCCCGGCAGCGAGCCGAGCGGTGAGCGCCGCCGCGCCAGACCGTAGAGTGCAAAGCTCCCAGCCAGGAGCAGGCCGATCCACGGAAACCTCCCCAGCAAGACGAGTTGCGTCAACACCCCAAAAGCAGCAGAGGCGATGCTGAATTTTTGCAATCGCGACAACCGCTCACCCAGCAAGCGGCTGCCGATGAGCACATTCAACAAGGGATTGATGAAGTAGCCGAGGCTGCAGTCGATGATGCGACCGTGCTGCGCCGCCCAGACGAAGACGCCCCAGTTGATGGCCAGCAAAAAAGCGGACCAGGCATGCGCTTTGAGCAGGCGCGTGTCACGCACGGAGCGCAGAAAGCCGGTCCACTCGCCGCGCAGCATCAGCAGGGGTAGCACGGTGGCCAGGGTCCAGACCACACGCTGTGCCAAGGCGACGCCGCTGCCGAGATGGCCGATCTGTTTCCAATACACCGGCAGCACGCCCCACAGGCCAAAGGCGATCACAGCACTCAGCACTGCATTGGCGGATGATTTTTCAGGATTCATGCAGCTGGGTTTTACGAGTGTAGAGAATGAGGAGTGCCGCCACAATGCCAAGGACGGCATTCATCACCCACAGCACGGTGGGATGATGATCGTAAAGCGGCATGCCGAGCGCGGAGCTGGCGGTATTTCCCGCGCACCAGGCCAGACTGAGAAAGCCGACGTAACGCCCTCGCATGTCGTCCGGAGAGAGACTCGCCGAGTAGGCCTGCTGCCGCGAAAACGCGGACATCTCTCCCATCGTGAAAACCACCATCATCAGCACAAAAGCAGTGAGTGATCCGCTGATCAGGAAGGTGAGGAAACTGGCCCCCATCAGAATGTAGCCGAGCGCAAGCACCTGCTTTACCGGCCACAACCGCAGCCCAGCCGCCAGCGGCACCTCAAAGAGGCAGATCATCACGCCATTCAAAGCCAGCACGAGACCGCACCAATGCAGCGGCAGTCCATTGCGCTCAAAGTGCAGCGGAAAGGTGGTGTTCGTCTGCCGGAAGATCCACGCCGTGCAGATGCAAGCGCCGAACAAGGCCAGGAAGGCGTGATTGGTACGGATCGATTGCCATGCATGTCCCCAGCCCGCGTGCTCGCGTGCCGTGCGTCTGCCGCGCGGCAAAAACAACCACGCGATGATGCCAAAGAACGCGGATGTGCATGCATCGACGACAAACAGCCAGAAGAACGAATACTCCGCGAGGAAGCCGGCCGTCGCGGGTCCAAGGGACCATGCCAGGTTCACGGCAAACCGCTGCACCGCATAGGCGATGACGCGTTGCTCTGGTGGCACAATGTCCTGCACCAGCGCTGCGCTGGCCGGACTCCCCGCCTCATTGATGGCACCGGTGATGAAAGCCAGCGCCGCCAGCGCCCGCCAGTCCACCGCCTGCGACATGGCGATCATGCAAACTGCTCCCGCGAGCGCTGAGACAGCCATGGTGACATTCCGCCCAAGACGGTCCGCCATCCAGCCGCCGATCCCGGCGGCAATGAAGCCCCCTAAAGAATAAGCAGCCACGGCGTAACCGGCCTGCGTGGCCGTGTTGCCGTTCCGCGTGATGAAGAGCGCCAGGAACGGCACGACGAAAACGCCGAACCGGTTGACGAAAGTCGCGCCTACGAGAACCCAGAAGGGCCTGGGCAGGAGGTGCAGTTGAGATAAAAGAGACATGGTTGGAAAGAGAAAATATGATTCATGGAAAGTTGGGAGATGAGCGGGTACGCAAAACGGGCCGGCTCAGGTGAGCCGGCCCGTCGAAGGCTTTGAAGGTTGCTGTGTTCGTTTAGATTACAGGCCTTTGCTCACAATGTATTTCACGAGGTCGACGACTCGGTTGGAGTAACCCCACTCGTTGTCGTACCAGCTCACCAGCTTGAAGAACTTGCTGTTCAGCTCGAGGCCGGAACCGGCGTCAAAGATGGAGCTGTGCTGGTCGTGCATGAAGTCGGTGCTCACCACTTCGTCGGCGGTCCAGTTCAGGATGCCCTTGAGGTAGGTTTCGCTGGCCTTCTTCATGGCGGCGGAGATTTCCTTGTAGCTGGTTTCCTTCTCCGTCTTCACGGTGAGATCGACCACGGAAACCGTCGGCGTTGGCACGCGGAAGGACATCCCGGTGAGCTTGCCCTTCACTTCTGGAATGGCGAGACCCACGGCCTTGGCGGCACCCGTGCCGGAAGGAATGATGTTGATGGCGGCGCTGCGGCCACCTTTCCAATCCTTGGCGCTCGGGCCGTCCACAGTCTTCTGCGTGGCGGTGTAGCTGTGGATGGTGGTCATGAGGCCTTCGGCGACGCCAAATCCTTCTTTCAGAAGGACGTGAACGACGGGAGCCAGACAGTTTGTCGTGCAGCTTGCGTTGGAAACGACGTGGTGATTGGCGGGATCATACTTCTCATGGTTCACGCCCATGACGATGGTGATGTCTTCATCCTTGCCAGGAGCAGAGATGATGACCTTCTTAGCGCCGGCGTCGATGTGGCCCTGAGCCTTGCTGCGCTCGGTGAAAAGACCGGTGGACTCGATGACGATGTCCACGCCAAGCTCTTTCCAAGGAAGCGCGGAAGGACCTGCGCGCACTGCGAGGCACTTGATCTCATGGCCATCGACCACCAGGATGTCGTCTGCAGCCAGATCAGGGCTGGATTTCTTGGAGGAAACGTTCTCACGGGCCTTGCCCTGAGTGGAGTCGTATTTGACGAGGTAAGCCAGGTTGTCAGCAGGCACGAGGTCGTTCACGGCGACGACTTCAATTTCCTTGCCCAGAAGACCCTGGTCACAGATTGCGCGAAAGACGAGGCGGCCGATGCGCCCGAAACCATTGATGCCGATTTTGACCATGTTATTTGAGGTAGTTTGGATTTTTGAGGGATTCAGGATTACCGCCGGGGGGGGAGGGTGTCAACCGCCGAGGCAGCAGGAATCGAGCCTTGATTAGGATACGAACGTCACGACCACTACATTTGTAGTTGTCATTTCACGACAAATGTAGTGAAATGATTTTAATTCCAATAAATCATGCCAAACGCACCCGACATCGCTGAATCCGAATGGTCCGTCATGGAGGCACTTTGGGAGCATTCCCCGCAGACCGCCTCTGAAGTCACCAAGGCACTGCGTCCCACCATGAACTGGGCGGAAAACACCGTCCGCACCCTGCTCACACGCCTGGTGGAAAAAGGCGCGCTGAAGACCGCCGAGAACGCCAGCGGCACCCGCACCTTCCTCCCCGCCGTGAAACGCGAGGCCTGCGTGCGCGCCGAGAGCGAGTCCTTTATGCAGCGCATCTTCGGCGGCGCGGCCAAGCCCCTGCTCGTCCACTTCGCCCAAAACAGCAAGCTCACTGCGGAAGAGGTGAAGGAGCTCAAAAAGCTGCTCGACCAAAACCTCAACTCCTAACCCACCATGAACACGCTCACCCAAATCTTCGACTGGCTCCTCGCAGCCAGTCTTCGTGCGTCGCTGCTCACGCTTGCCACGTTGCTCATTCAGGTGGCTTTTCGTCGGCACCTCACCGCCCGCATGCGCTGTGCCCTCTGGCTGCCGGTGCTCATCGTTCTCCTCATGCCTTTCCTGCCACAAAGCCGCTGGAGCATCGAGCACGTCTTTCAAGCACCACCCCAGCCAGCATCACCAACTCCCTCAGCCGTCTCTCCTCTGATGGTGGAGCCGGCCCCGGTTGTTTTCGAGTCGGTCACCCCTATGCCCGAACCCATCAACTGGCAGCAAGTTTTCCTTCTTTCCTGGCTCGGCGTCTCCGCAGGCATGCTCGTCTTCGGCAGCATCTCCTTCATGCTCACCCTGCGCCGTTTCAAAAAAGCCCGCCATCCCGCCAGCGAGGAGCTTCTCGAAACGCTCGCCCAAATCGCCAGCGAAATGCACTTGCGCTACGTCCCGCGTGTTTTGATAGCCTCCAGTGTCAGCAGCCCTGCCGTCACCGGTCTCCTGCGCCCCACCCTGCTGCTGCCCGCAGAGTTCGACCGTGAGTTCACGCCTGCCGAGGCCCGGCTCGTCCTCAAACACGAGCTCATGCATCTCAAGAGGGGCGATCTCCCGCTCAATGCCCTCATGTGCGTACTGATGGCGCTGCACTGGTTCAATCCCCTGCTCTGGATCGCGTTCTTCAAAATCCGTGCCGACCGCGAAGCCGCCTGCGATGCCCAGGTACTCCAGGATGCCACCCGTGACCACCGCATCGCCTACGGCCATGCCCTCCTCAAAGTCGAAACCGCCTTCTCCCCTCGCGGCTTGAGCCTCGGCTTCGTCGGCATCTTCCAGCGCGGCGCCGCCTTGCGCTCACGCATTCAGTCCATTGCCAAACATCGTGCGCCTCATCCCACCATGAAGGCACTGATCACCATGTGTATCGTGCTCATGACCTTTTTCGGCGTCACTCGTGCTCAACAGCCGAAACCCGCTGAGGATGCGCCGCTCATCGCGATCGAGGTGAAAATCGTGGAATTCAAGAAAGCCACCGACTGGAATTTTGACGGCAGACTGCCAACTGATGAAACACACTCTTTTCTCCCGGCGCTGTTGTCCTCCGACGAGTTCGCCGTTCAACTGCGGGAACTACTGAGGAATGACAGAACCAATGTCACCTCCTACCCACGCATAGTCACTGCCAACGAGAGGGAAGTCGTGATTAAAAGCATCGTGAACCAGCCCAGCAAAGACAAGGATGGCAAAGTTGTTTATGTGCCAATCGGCCTCGTCTGCAAGTTCACGCCCACCGTGAGTGGTGAAGCGGTCAACCTTGGCATTGATATCACCGACTCGGATCTCTTTGATCCAGCAACAGGTGCGGTGATCTCCGAGTTCAAAGGCGACTATCCGAACGCCCGCAGCCGGGTTTATAAAGCCACTCAACAAATGCAGACCGGACAATCCTGTGTGATCGGCGGCTGGCATGACGGCAAACCTCAAAGCAAACGTCCCGTGCTTTATATCATCACCCCCCATGTGATCGATCCAAAGAAGGGCGGTCTTCCGGCAGCCACTCCCAGCGACTTCGCCGTCGGAAAATCCGCCTTTCGTCCTCGCGACTCCATGGTCATTACCTCCATGACGCGCTCAGCCGAGATGCTCACGGTCGGGGTGGATTATGAACTCGGCAGCGCAGATGAAGCAACCGCAGCCCTGTACATCACTTCCACCACCGATAACGAAGCATCCGCAATTGATGCAAGGCAGCAGGTACTTTTGAAACGCGGCCGGGGCAGCTTCGTCCTGCATCTCCCCACTCCCTCACAAGGGCTGCCACACATTACTTTCTACGACACCCTCACACATAAGCCATTCGGAGGCATCTACTTCGGCACTGAAGCAGAAGCTGCCAAGTCCCGGGCGCTTGATCTGAGTTACATGACCTCATCCGCTCAGACGAAAGCAGCAGCATCGACTGATTTCATCAAAACCAGGCTCAATGAGATCATCATCCCCAGCGTTCAGTTTCAGGGGGCTTCGGTGGAGGAGGCCATCGAATACCTCCGCGTCAAAAGCCGTGAACTCAGCCCTGATCCTGCCGCACCAGGAGTAAGCATCATCTACAGACAAGGCAATCCACCATCCAAGGCCGCCATCTCCATGGATCTCAAAGACGTGCCGCTGGGTGAAGCCCTGCGCTATGTCGTGGATCTGGCCAGCCTCAAGATGATCATTCAGCCATACGCCGTTCTCATCGGCCCTGCGGATGACCCCGCGTTTGCGAAATCCGCGGCTGCACCGGCTGTGCTCGACCCAGTCAGCAAACTCGGTGAGATTGTCATTCCAGCTCCAGCCGCCAAAATCATCATCCCCAGCGTCGAATTCCGCGATTCTACACTCACCGAATGCATCGACTTCATTCGCATCAAGTCCCGCGAACTCGATCCAGATAAAAAAGGCGTCAACATCATCGTCAAACCCGGCGGAGATGCATCGGCACGAATTACCCTGTCCCTCAAGGACGTTCCGCTGTCCGAAGCCTTGCGCTACTGCTCGGCACTCGCAAATCACAAGCTCACCTCCGACGCCCAGACCTTTTTCCTAACTCCCGTTTTAGCAGAACCTCCGGCTAATAAAGATCAGGCCTCCAGCCCTGCGGCAAAGACATCTGCAAATGCCGCCGAGGCAAAAGCGGCGGAGCTGCGCAAAGCCCGCCCGCAACAGTATGACTTCGCCAAGGCGAACCTCGGCGATGTGCTGCGTTTTCTTGCCACCGATGCCGGCATCAATTTCATCTCACTGCCGGACCACAATCCCATCAATCAAAAGTTGATGACCTTCAGTATCAACAGCAGCCCTTTTGAGGTCCTTGAGACTCTTTGTCGCGCAAACGGTTTGGTGCTCGCACTTGACCAGAACAGGTGGTTCATCCGTGCCGCCGACGATACCGCCCTAGTCACGAAAGTATATGCCCTGCCAAAAACACAGGCCAGCATCGAAACCATTCTCAAAGACCTCAGCACGGTCATTGAGGGTGACGAAACCAAGCCTGTTGCAGACGCACCTCAGCCCAGCATGACCTTCAAAAAAGAACAGAACTCAGTCTCCGTTAAGGCCACCCGCCTGCAGCACACCTGGATCAATGCCTATTTCCAAGGGCTGAGCAGTTCAGCGCAGCCCGCCAAAACCAAGTGATCCCCGGTTGAACTTGCCTCAATGCTCGCTCTGGATGCCCCGCTCATGGCATCCACACAAGACCTCGATCTCACCCAGCGCCTGCGCGAAAACGCCTGGATAGGCGATGCCGTTCTCGAACTCTACGTCCGCAGCCTCATCCTGAAGCAGCAGGGCAAGGTGGATGCCGAGATGAAAACGCGCTTCACCTGCAATCAGTTCCTCTCCTGCACCGGCAATCCCACCGCCGTCGAAGCCGACATCGGCGTGATCTATCAGCGCGAAGGGCTGGAACCCGCCTTCGCATGGATTCGCGAAACTCTTGAGCCGCTCTTCCTTAAACAGGAAGCGAAACGCAAGCGCACCGGGAAGTAACTACACCCGCTGCCCCAGCGCCTTCAGCTTGGCCTCGGCTTCGCTCCAGGGAATGTCATGCGGCAGACGCTTTGTCGTCGCAGCCAGAGCCGCGGTCACGCCAGCAGCTTCGCCCATCGCCACGGAATTCCCTGTCACCCGATAGCTCGCGTGAGCAATGAAATCACCGCTGATGTTGCGCCCGGCCATCATCAAGCCGTCCACGTCTTTCGCGATCAAGGCCCGCAATGGAATGTCATACGGCTTCACTTTGATGCCCGCATTGCTGTAGGCCGACTTCTTGTTCATGTCCGCACTCAGTGCGTGAATATCCACGCTGAAGGTCGGCCGCACCACAGCATCATCATAGCGCGCACCGGCGATCACATCCTCCTTGCTCACCGTGTAGCGACCCGCAATGCGGCGACCGTCCCGTACGCCGATCTGCTCCGCCGTCGCGGCGATTTGCAGACCTTCCCACGGACCTCCGAGCTTGCGCAGACCGTTCACGATCTTGTTCATTTCCGCCCGCGCGTGCACGGTGGCCTCGGTGATCTTCGCCGCATCAAAACACGGCTCGCCGTACTGGTGGTTCATCATCACCAGCAGCAGATTGTCCCGCACCTGCCACAACGTCGGCTTCGCATACGAGGGGAAATGATCGGTCCGTTTGATCTCCGCAAGGAACGCGTCTTTTGATGTGCCATCCGCCTTGCTCGGATCTGAACCGTGAATGAAATCCTTCAATGCCGCCGTGTCTTTGCACACCAGCAGCGCATTCAGCGACATCGGCTGGCATGGACACGAATCTGCCTCTCCATACTTAAAGGCACAGCCAGCCAGCGCACCGAGATCTCCATCTCCCGTCGTGTCAATGAACACCGGCGCTTTCCACGCCTGCCGCCCTGACTTCGACTCGGTCACGATCGTCGTGAGCCGTTTCCCTTCGCGATAGGCAGCGCAGACCTTGGTGTGGAGCTGGAACTTGATGCCTGCTTCCACAAACATTTCCTCCAGCAGCAGCTTCATGCCTTCCGGCTCATAGACGACGCTCTTTTTGTTCGTGCCACGGCGGATGTCGCGTTCCTCCAACCGCTTCAGCAGTTCTTGGTTGAAGCCGGGCTTGTCGAAATCCAGCAGGTAACCCAGCAGGCCGGCCGTCCACACGCCACCGAGACAGCCTCGCCACTCAAACACCCGCACCTTGGCACCCGCTCGCGCCGCAGTGATCGCAGCCGCTATTCCCGCCGGTCCCGCACCGCAGACAATGACATCGGCATCTTCCGCCAGCGGTAGATCCTGCGCAGGCTCATGAAACTTCCCTGCAATGGCCTTTTCCACCTCCGCCGCATTCATGACTCCATGGGTGACAAGCGCACCGGAGAAAGCGGCGGCCAGAAAGGAGCGGCGTTTGAGATCAGGGGAAGGGCTGGGAGTGCTCATGATGGTACAGAAGTCAGATGGAAGGCGGTTTTGGACAAGATCATGGTTCACTTTTCACCATCAGCGACTCCACCTGCACCGCCACGGCATCATCGCAACGCTTCAATGCATCCTGCAATTTCACGCGATCTCCCCCGCTTTCCTGAATCAATCGCCGGGCAATGGCAACCGCCGGCTCAAAGCGTCCGTCACCATCCGCATCCAGCCAGGTGGGATTCGTGGAGCCCACCACACGCGATACGAAGGTCTTGCTGCTCGGCTGGTAGGGGCGGGGAATCTCCCAGAATGGCTCAGTGACGCCCGGTCCCGTTGCGATCACCACTAGATGCACATCATGCGCCGGTTTCGGCAGTTGCCAGATGATGCGCGCCTTTTCACCCGCACGATGACCATCCTCGATCTTCTGCTCACGAATCAGAATGCCGTTAGCAAAAAGTTCGATATGGTCTGCCTGCGCCCACGCCGGACCAAACACAGCGGCCTCAACCTTGATGCTTTCCGCCAGCCCCGCGGCCAGATCGCCGACCGTGAACTTGTCATTGACCTTCAGCGTCGTCAGCAAGCCTAGGCTCACCAGCAGCCGCCCCTCCTTGTAGCTGCGCCAGACCTCGTCGAGATCCAGATTCGCTGGATCCGCATCCTTCGCCGCCACATACGTGCGCCCCTGCCCGAGAATGAAGCGGTTCACGTCATGACTGTCGCTCGACGCAATCGCCGCGATGCGATGTCCACGGTTCAGCAGGGCAAACCAGTCTCGATACAGCAAATGAATGTCCGACTGCATCGCCGCAGACGTGATCACCTCCATCGCATCAATATCGAGCGCCTCGGCCTGACGATGCCTGCCCGTCTTCGGATTGAACTGCATGCCGCCGAGCGGAATGAAGCCGCTGTGAAGGTCACGCGGATGATTCAGCGTGATCACCTTGACGCCCCGTGTCGCACGGATCTCTGGCAGCAGCTTCGCCCAGTCCTCCTGCTGGTGATTCACCACACGCGCACCCGGTTTAATCGGAAACGCATTGAAGTGCCCGTGCTTCGTCGTCACCTCATTGCCGATCACCGGCGTGAACCGCTCCGCCACGCCCATGCTCGCCGCGCTGAGCGCAAAGTCCGTGTGGTGATTGTGATCCGTCGCAACCGCCAGCTCGATCCCCTCCCCCGCAATCGTCAGCATGCGCTCCTCGATCTTCGCATCGCCATGCCCGCTGTGAGTCAGCGTGTGAATGTGGCTGTCTGCCGCGATCCAGCCTGCCGTTGGCACTTCACGCTTTAATTGAAGCGCCACCTGCTTCGTCTTCCCAGCTCGCAGCGAAATCGCCGCACGCTCCACACTCCATTCAAAACCACGCCCCGCATGCAGGATGTAGTCGCCCGGCGGCAGCGACAGCATGGCCTTGCCATTCCGCGTATAAACCACGCCAATGCGCACCGCCACTTCGCCCGCAGGTTCCGCCCGCAACGGCTGCAAGGTTCCATCCGCACGCGTCAATGTCAGCCGGCACGGCAGTCCCCCGCCCGTTTCACCATCCGTCACCGTCACATCCACTTGCGCACCGCTCATCACCTCTGGCATTGCATTCGCCGCAATGATCACCGGCCCCACTTCAATATCGTCCAGACCCGGTGGTGCTTCGATGGTCAGAACATTTTCACCATCACGCAAAGCCCCTGCCGGGATCGTCAGCAGACTCTCCATCGCCGTTTCCGCCGTCACCAGCGTTCCCAGCTTGCGTCCGTTCAACAGCACCGGCCATGTCAGTTTCACATCTCGCTGCCACAGCCTCAGCGTCTGCTCCGTAGCATTCGCCTTCGCCTCAAAACGCCTCTCCAGCCGCTCCGCATCTACCACGCGGTCCTTGAACGCCTCCCACTCATACTGCCCCGTCTTTCCCAGATGCAGCCGCTTGGCTTCCACCGTCAAATCCTCCGCCATTAAACTAAGTGCAGGCAGGCAAACCAGAATCCATTTCATCCAGCACCAACGCCTCCACCTGATGACAACTATCCACCCGCCGTTGAATTGACGCGTGACCTTGCCAAAGCTGTCACATGAAACGCTACCCAGTCCGCCACACGCTCGCATCTCCCTTGGATTGGTCTGTGGCCGAGCCACTGACCGCCTTCACCTTTCCCTGGGAAGAGCGCACCGCTCCGTTCACCGAGTTCCGTGCCCTTTGGGATGAAACCCATCTTCATTTCCACTTCGACTGCATCGATGACGATCTCGTCCTACCCGACGGCCCCACCGCCAAAGACCGCGTGCTCGGCTCCGACCGCGTCGAAATCTTCTTCGCCCCCGATCTGAGCCTGAGGCCCTACTACTGTCTCGAAATGTCCCCTCGTGGCGACGTGCTGGCCTACGAAGCAAACTTCTACCGTGTGATGAACTGGGACTGGCAATGCGAGGGCCTGCAACTTACCGCCAATATCGAAGGCAACCGCTACACCGTCACCGGCAGCTTGCCGCTCGATACGTTGCGTGCCTTGAAGGTGCTCAAACCCGGCTCATCCGAGTTCTTCGCCGGCATTTACCGCGCCGAATTCCATCACCGCCAAGATGGTACCGTTCATTCCGGCTGGATGCCCTGGGTGAATCCGCACACCAAACGCCCCGACTTTCATGTACCTGCTTCGGTCGGAGTGCTCGAACTCGTGCAATAATCGAACAGCGCCCCAGTCTGCGGCTACTTCCTTTTGAGCGTGTAACTGTGCTGCACACTCGCATTGGGCAGCTCGTCCCGCGTCACGCCAGGCACAATCGAACGCACGTAATCCACCTTCGCTTCATTTGATCCGACCTTGACCCGCACATGCCCCGAGCTGCCGAGGATGGTGCCGGTGTAGCCGTATTCCTCCGCGCTGCGTGTGCCACCGCTCGGGTGGCCTGGCTGCGGCACCTCTTGATAAATGATGCCATCAAGCTCCTCCTTCGCGAAGAGGTGATCGTGTCCGTGAAAAACGATGCTCACGCCATTTTTGACAAAGAGCTGGTGAATCGGCATCTCCCAACCGGGGCGGTGCTGCTTGAATCCGTCGCTGCCATCTGCGTTTTTGCCACCCCACTCCATGAAAGGTGCAGGCTTCACAGCACCGCGCACATCCTTGCCCAAACCACCGACGAGGTGGTGCAAGAATACAAATTTGAAAGGGGCCTTGCTCGTCTCTAGCACCTTCGTCAGCCAACGATACTGCGCCTCACCGAGTGTCATGCTCCAGTTATCCTCGCCTTTGCGATCACGTGTGAACCAAAACGGATCCAGCACGACAAACAGCGCGCTGCCCCACTCAAAAGCATAAAAATCCTCCAGCATGCCAGCCCCCTCCTCCGGCTTGGCATTACCCGAGTAAATGCCGCCGGGTTCCGGATTCGGAAAATACTTCTTCCTCATGCCAATGGACCACAGAGGCATGGAATTCGGCTGTCCGGTCAGTCGTGAACCCTGTTCACCATCATGATTTCCCAGCGCCAGAAGAACCGGCACGCTGTGCGCGATGCGGCCCATGTAAAAACGCTGGGCTTTGTACTGCGATTCGGCACGCGTGTAGAAGCTGCCAAACTTGTCGACCATCGTCGTATCTCCGAGGTCGATCATGAAATCGGGTTTGTCCGCAAGCATGTTGGCCAGTGTCAGCTGATACACCCGCACGTCCGTGCTGACATCCAGATGTGAATCCGCCTGCGTGGTGAAGGTGAAGCTGGATGCCGGCGCACGCTGGGTGTGGAAGCTTCGCACTTCATCTCGAACGGCCTCACCGCCACCGATGCGGTAAGTCAGCTGATACGCATAGCCCGTATCAGGCTTCAACTGGCCCAGCAGGATCGTCTGCGGCTCTCCTGCGCGGAGTTTGATGACATCGGAGCGCCGTGTCAGCGTTGTCGCACTCGTGCCATACGAGACAAAAGCGTCCATGTCCTGCCACGCGAGCACGCTCAGCGTCACCGATTCTGCGCCGGGTCGGCAAAGCCAGACATTGAAGAGATACTGCGGCACCACGACGGATTCAACCTGCCCGCCGGGCCCGGCCCCCTTGCCCTTGCCTCGTTCATCCTTGGCAGGTTTCGTTTCATTTTGTCCGAACGCCATGATGGCAAACGCGGCCAAGGCGCAGAGAAGAGAGAGATGCTTCATGGCCACTCATGATAGCAGCCAATGTCAAAACAGCATCAAGCGAGGACCGCTCATTTGTCAGCAAATCGTCAGTGATCAGGCGGAGCTCCACCATCCTGACTGGATTCATCCAGCTCCGCCAGCTCACTCAGCAGGGTCGTGGCATAAGTCCCTTTGGGAAGACCAAAGCGAATCTGCAGGTCACCATTTTCCATCACCTCAAACGTGGAGTCGAGCGGACGCAGCCGCATCACCCGGCGCTCCTGCCGCAGTCCGAAGGCTTCGAGTCCAGCGGTGATGTCAGGAAACCCAGCAAGCAGTTCCTGTTCGAGGCTGCGCACTTCGCCCACGCTTTGCAGCTCACCACTGCCCCACAAGGGGGCCGTGAGTTCAACGATGCCCTTTTCAAACCGTGCCACTTCATCGCCACGCTGATTTTCCGGCAGCAGAATCGTGCCGTTGTCAGTAAAACCGAAGACCTCACCTGCCAGCGGTTTGTCCCAGCTCCCTCGTTTCATACGGCCAGCCACCACGGCATTGAACAAATGACTGCGCGCAGCAGAAAGCAGGATGCCTCTCAGCAGGCGATCCCCCGGTGTGAACTCTCCGCGAAACATCGCCTGCGCCTTCGCCACATTTTGCCCTTCGTTGCCAAAGCGCTGTATGCCGAAGTAATTTGGAGCGCCCTTCTCCGTGATCGCCTGCCAGCGCTGCGCGGCAAGCCCTGCGTCGAAATTCGGCTCACGCAGCCGGATGGTGAAGCGATTGCCCAGATGAATGCCACGCCGAAGCTTGCGCAAATTGCGAGTGATACGCAGCACGCGCAGCCCCTCAGACTCCAGCGCCTGCGGTTCAGGCGAAGCCTGCCCCGGCATATGCAGGCTGAACCACTGGCGCGTGACCGCACGACGGTCCTTCAGCCCGCAGTGGCTGACCAGCCGCCGCCGAATGCCCACTGCATCTGCCAGGCGAGCCGCAGCAGTATTGCTGTCCAGATTACGCTTCTCCGCCCAGACAAGGCAGTGCTCGCCCTCGCCCGAAGGTTCAAAACCGAGCAACTCCTCCACCACAAAATCTTCCGGCTGCACTTTGAAACGTGCACGACCTAAAGGGCCGCCATGCAAATAGGGAAGATCGTTCGAGTCTGAAATCATGTTCAAGCCTCGGGCCCGCTCACCAGATGTTTCGGCAGGTCCGCCACACGCTCACAGCCCACCTGCTCCATCACCTGCTTGATCTGGCGCTTCAGCATCGTCATCGTATGATCACCACCGGCTTTGCCCAGTGCAGCGACACCATACATGAAGGACCGCCCCATGAAGGCAAACTTCGCACCGCTGGCGAGTGCGCAGGCAACATCCGGACCAGCGCGCAGGCCGCTGTCGATCATGACCGTGGTGCGCTGCCCAAATTTCTTCGCGAGTTCGGTGAGAGGCTTGATCGTGGACTGTCCGGCATCGAGCTGACGACCACCGTGATTGGACACAATAAATCCATCCACGCCTAGGCCTAGCGCAGTTTCCGCATCTTCCTCAGTAACAACCCCCTTCACCACGAGTTTGCCCTTCCACCGCTCGCGAATGGCTTTGATCTTCGTCGGATTCAAGCGACCCGAGAAGGTTTTGTTCATGAAGAGGCCGAGGTGTTTCATGCTCAGCCCCTTCGGCAGATAAGGCTTCATCGTCTTGAACTCAGGCGCACCTGCCGCGAGCTGGCTGAACGACCACGTAGGATGCAGCATCATCTGGATCACGTTACGCACCGACATCCTCGGCGGGATGGACAGGCCGTTGCGGATTTCCTTGGGACGATAGGCAAAGGTCGGCGTATCCGCAAGAATGACGAGCACTGGAAAACCCGCATCTCGCGCACGATCCAGCAGCTTGTCACGCAGCGAATCCTCGGCGGGATGGTAAAGCTGAAACCAGGCCTTCCCTTGCGTGAGTTCCGCCACGGTTTCGATGCTGGCCGTCGCGACCGTGCTGAGCGTGAATGGGATGTTATGCTGATGCGCCGCCTTTGCGATGATCTCGGTCGCCTTGGGCCAGATCAGTCCCTGCAGTCCAATTGGCGAGACGCCAAAAGGAGCATCGTAAGTCGTGCCAAAGAGCTCCGTCTTCAGGTCAGAACCGGGATAATCCCGCAAATACCATGGCCGCAGCTGCACTTGCCGGATCTCATCTGTGTTGCGCTGAAGATTGATGTTTGAGAAGCAGCCTCCCTCCAAATACTCAAAGGCGAAACGCGGCACACGCTGACGCGCTCTCTCGCGAAGATGTTCGATGGAGGGGTAGTTGGAATTGAAAGCTTCAGACATGGGGCGTGAGTGATTTGCAGTGAAGACGAAAACCGCTGACCGATCAACACCGGCGGCTGCCCATCTTCATCGGCAGTAAACGCCGGATTTACAATCTTCAAACACGCACACTGCAAATTCCGAAACGCACATTCAGCGAATCGGGGGTGAGCAGCAGATCACTTCACCATCTTCTTGCCATCTTTCTTTTTGCCGCCGGGCCCCTTGCCTTTTCCTGGGCCACGGCCCTGAGGAAACTCACCACGCTCCAGCGCGGCGAACGCCTCTTCTCCGAGACCGGCACGGATGTGTGCTTTGAGCTCAGCCTGAAGTTTGGCAGCAATCTCCGGTGTTTGTTTCGCCAGATCATGCGTCTCGCCGAGATCCTTCACCACATCAAAGAGCAGACCTTCCTTGGTATCCCAAAAATAGAGCAGCTTGTAGTCGCCCCTACGGATGGCTGACTGCGGGTGCTCCACCTCGACAACCTGGTGCCACACGAATCGATCGATGGGGCGCCTCACCGGTGCCTTGCCAGCGCTCATGAGCAAAGGCTTCCAACTGCCCCCCTCAACACCTTTCGGCAGCACAAACCCGGGAGCCGCAAAATCAAGCACCGTGGCCATGAGGTCATAGCTGATGACAGGAGTCGTGCAGTTCACACCTCCTTTGATGCCTGGGACGCGAATGATCATCGGCTCACGGATGCCGCCTTCTCCGAGATCGCCCTTGCCACCGTTTAGTAGGCTGGTTCGGCCACCGTTGTCGGAGGTGTATATCACGATGGTGTTTTCGGCGATGCGCAGATCGTCGAGTTTCTTCAAGACCGCACCCACGCAGGTGTCGAGGTCCTCGGTCATGGCCGCCATCACGACACGATCCCCGCGCCCGCCTTTGCTCGCATCAGCCATCCCCTCGTATTTTTTCAGGGTGGCTGCCAGCGCCTGCGGTGTCTGGTGCACGGCATAATAGGAGAGCTGAAGAAAGAACGGGCGCCCCTCTTTCACCTGAGCCTCCATGAACGCACCCGCCCGTTTGGTGATGCTGAAGGACTGCTTGGGATCTTCTGGATCTGTCGTGTCGCCGTCTTCATTCATCGTGATGCCATCGCTGGCGTCATACCCCATCGACTCCGGCGTGTGAAACCACTGCCACTTGCCGAAATGCGCCGCACGATAGGTGCCATCCGCCTTCTTGAGCGTGTTCACGAGTGAGTCAGTGACCGGAGCGCTCCAGTTGCGTGCATTTTTATCTGTCGCGTTCAGCGTGCTTGTGCTGCGCCCCATCTGGATCGCCGCGCGTGAGCACTCGCATTTGCAATGCGCCGCATAGGCCTGTGAAAAAGTCATGCCCTGTGCGGCGAGCTTTTCGAGATTCGGCGTGTGAAATTCACGGCTCGCGCTGCCAGCTTCATTGGGCATCATGCGCACCGAGGTGCCGCTCCAAGCTTGGTCATCAGCGAGAATGAAAAGGATATTGGGCGCCTTGGCAAAGGCTCCAGCCGCCAATAGTTGAATGACAATGATGATGAGGAAATGTTTCATGGATTTGCACGGGGTCTGATTTTGCCTTGGCTCATTTGGAGTCGGGTTTCAGGTCGGTCTTTTCCTTCCTCATCGGCTTCTGCTTGCCGCCCTTGCCGCCTTTGCGGTCCCCTGACTTCTCTCCGCCTTCGACGTAATCAGAATTCGGCTTCGGCATGCCTGCATTCACGGCGCGCAAGTAGTCCATCATGCGGTTGTCGAGAGCGAGAACGATGTTCGGCGTCGACTGCGCAAGATCATTCTGTTCCCCGATGTCTTTGGTGAGGTCAAACAGCAGGCGTTTCTCTGTTTCAAAGACACGGATCATCTTCCAGTTCTGGTAGAGGATGGCGGAAGCAGGACCTATCTCATCTTTGTCATAATGCGGGAAGTGAACGACAAGCTCCTCATGCACTCGCTTGAGCGGGATGTTTGAATCTGTCTTCAGCACTCTCACAAGGCTGACACCATCGAGATCTTTCGGCAGCGTGTTCGCTGCCGCGCCCGCAAGCTCCATGATCGTTGGCAAGACATCCACTGTGCTGGCACGCACATGGGAGAATTGTCCCGCCTTGATACCTGGGCCCGCCATGAGCAGCGGAACCCGCAGCCCGCCTTCCCACACGGTCCCCTTGCCGTTGGTGAGAGCGCCATTGGCATTGCGCCCCTGCGCGCCGTGATCAGCAGTATAGATGATGTAGGTGTTCTTCAGCACGTCGAGCTCCTTCAGCTTTGCCAGCACGAGACCGATTGTCTTGTCGATCTCCTCATTGCCTGCTGCCTGCCCAATGCGCATGATGTCCAGGCGGTTGCCCAGGCGTCGCTTCACCGATTCGATCATCTCAGGTGTCGCGCTTTCAGGCTGCTTTCCCGGATAGTGCGAGATCTGGAGGTAGAATGGCTTCCGCGCCTTCACCTGCCGTGACATGAAATCCATGCCAAGCTTTGCGGTGGCGTAGCACTGCTTCGGATTGGGTTCGTGCACGTTTTCTGGCCCGCCATTGCTGTTTGGGCCGTCGTTTTCGTCAAAGCCACTCTGCTGCGGGTTCTCGCGACCCACATGCCATTTGCCAAAGTGCGCGGTGGCGTAGCCCTGCTTTTTCAAAAGCGAGCCAATAGTTTCCATGCCGGCAGGCAGCTGCGTCGTCGTCTCGGGAGCAATGACTCTATCTCCCGGATTCACTCCTCCCTCCTTCTTGCTTTCACCGACAAACGTCATGTGCAGCCTCGCGGGATTGCGACCTGTGAAAAGAGCCGCGCGTGTCGGGGTGCACCGCGGCGATGAAGCGTAGAAATCAGAAAAGCGAATGCCGTGCTGCGCAATACTGTCGAGATTCGGCGTGCGGATGAAGTTGCTGGTCGAGCCTTCAGGATTTCGATCATCCTGTGGCACCGACATTGATGCCCACCCCTGCGCCTCCCCCATGATGACAAGGAAGTTTGGCGGTGTTGTTTCCGCCGCCGCCAAAACAGGGCAGAGCATGAGGAAGCAAAACGAGCAAACACGTTTCATGGCTGGCA
>NZ_JBIPNG010000300.1:0-8167 GCF_044373815.1 Prosthecobacter sp.
CACTTCCAGGTAGTAGCTGCCAAAATCGATCACCTCCGCCCAGTTGACACCAGGCACGCGATGCCAGGCGATATTGGAGAGGTCGAGATCCTCCGCCTTTCGTGCATAGAGATGCACTTCGTGTTTTTTGGCGAGTCGTTCAGCGACTTCATTGACCGCACGCGCGCTCCCATCACGGCGGTTGCAGTTGATCATGGCGTAGGCGATTTTCATATGATTCGGAAGTGAGGGTTTGAAGAGTGAAAATCTTGTCCTGCGGCAGGGGCAGGGGCGGAAACAGTTGCATGCTCTGCCATCTGCAAGGGCTGCATGACTTCAGGAAACTCAGTCCCGTAGTGCTCCGGCATCCAATACTGCACGGTGGGGTCTGGAAGAGTAATACGGTTCAGCGAGATGCCCAGGAAGACCCAGAAAAGAGAGAAGCTGCCAAAGACATTTCCAACCGCGAGGAAGACCAGACAGCCCAGCAGCACCGCGCGGCCTGTGGTCAGGAATGCATTGTTGCTCCCCAGGCGGATGCGTCGCGTCTGCTCCCCCCAGAGCTGCGCCATGGCGGCGAAAAAAGCCAGCCCGCCAATCCAGCCAAACTGGCTGAAGACCTCGACGTAGCCACTGTCACAAAAGCCCTCCTTCGGGCTGGAACCTGAGCTGGTGCTCGAGTCGCCGATGCGGCCTGCGCCGAAGCCCGAGCTGCCAAGACCCATGCCCAATGGATGCTGCAGCACCCACGGAACGCCTGTGCTGAGGATGCTCATGCGGCCTTTGAAGGAGCCGTCATTCTGCATGTCCTTCATGGTGTCATACCGCTTGGTGATGCGCTCCGCCCCCGGCATGTACTGCAGGCCCACGCTGCTGCCGATGCCAAACACTGCCGCCAGCACGATCATGCGGCCGACGCCCTTTCCCTTGGAGAGTGCAGGCTGGAGCATGGCCACCAGGCCCACGATGATGAACATGCTGCGTGTCAGCGTCAGCACCACCACCGATAGAAGCAACACCACGGTGAGCCAGCCGCCGATGATGCGCCAGCGTGGGTTCAGGATCATGGGGATGGCGGCCCAGGCAAGGAAGCTTGCGCAGGGGCCGCGCTCATGCAGCGTCGAAAAGACGGACATCTCCGTGGGTTTGAGCTGGCCCAGATAGCCCACAAACTTCACGGCCGTGACCCAGAATGCATCCCATTCAGGAATCGTGTAGTATTGATACCAGCCATAGACTGCCACGATGAGGGCCGCGTAGCCGCAGGATCTCATCCAGCGGTCCGCTGTCGACGAGTTGATCGGCGCTGTGGCCGCATAGAGAAAGGCGCCAAATCCCGCCATCCATTCTCCCAGCGAGTAGAAGGCTCCCACTCCTGCGTTCACAAAGCCGATGACGAATCCATGGCCCAGCGCCACCATGATCAGGGTGGCCACATTGCGGCTGTTCGGTGTGAGCTGGCCGAAGCGCGACATTGCAGGTGCCAGCAGCACCGCGCTGACAACCAGCGGCGTGAGGCTGATGCTCGACAGCGGGTTGAAGGCTCCATTGATGTAGTAGTCCACCAGCCGGCGGATGCCGCGGTTCAGCGCCACCACAAAGAACACATAGTCCAGCAGGTAGCTGGAGCGCTGCGCGGCCAGCACAAAGGCTTGCAGCACGATGAGAAGCGCAATGAAGTATTCCATGCTATTGCAGCTGAGGTTCAGCGGCCGGGCACTCAGGCTCACTGGCTGGTTTCGCAGGCGTGGAGGCCGTCACGGGTTTGCGTCCCGTCCAGGCCATCACTGGGCCAAACCATGACGCGGGCAGATACTCGAAACGCTCAATGTCGCGAGTGCCGAACTCCTTGGCCGGGTTGCCGCCCACCAGGCTGAAGGGCCGCACATCCTTCACCACCACCGCACCGGCTGCCACCACCGCTCCACGGCCGATGGTCACGCCTTTCAGCACCATCGCATCCGTGGCCACCCAGGCGTAGTCTTCCACCACGATCGGCGCAAAGAGGTGATCATAGGTGGGGGAGTTGATGTCATGCGATCCGGTGATCAGGCGCACTCCGTCATTGATCACCACGCAGTTGCCGATCTTGATCTCCGCATGGGCCTGCATGCGGGTGATGCCCACGCTGCATCCTTTGCCGATGCTCAGGTTTGAGGCCTCGCCATGCAGCGTCAGGTTGGAAATCACGGTGGAAGGTGCGATGTGCGCACCCTTCAGGGTCCAGCGCAACGACTGCCAGCTGTAGCCCAGCAGGCTCGGCAGCGTCCACACGCGCTTCAGCCAGGTCTTCACCCATATCGGGCTGAAGAGCTTTGGCTTGAGCCGGTTTTGAAAAAGATAGGCGATCATGAGGATGTAGGAAAAATCGGAAATGGTCAGACATCCTGCACAAGCCCCATCAAGGGGCTGGCGCGGCTGCCTGCTCAGACATTAACCTCTCCCTTGTCTGAGTGCGGCTAAGGCATGCCTTAAAGGCGCCTAGGCGTCCGGTAAGGGTGGCGGCAAATCGCTGGCGTGGTTTCGAGCTCGGGCGCAGCACAAAATCCGCCGCGCGGGCCAGTCCGGGGCACACATGGCTGCCGATCAGCGCCTGCCAAAGTGGAATGGTCCAGCGTACCAAACCGGTTCCGTGCTTCAGCGCCACAAACGTTTCGTTGTAGGCGATGTCACTCGTGCCTTCGAAGTTGAAAATGCCGCGGTGTACCGTGTCGCCATCATGGCGCGGCGCCACGTTGTGGATGATCTCCACGGTGGGATCAAAGATCATCTTCATCTTATGCGCTTTAGCCTGCAGGCCCAGTGCCAGCTCCCAGTTCACCTGGGCGCCCTTGCCACGCAGGCCGTTCTCAAAGCCGCACGCACGCAGGAAGTCACCCTTGAAAAGACAGTTCGATCCGCGCAGCACTTGCACCTGTCGTGCCTTGCCGCCACCACGATGATGTCCGCCGGTCACACGACCGAACCAGTGTACATTGCCCACGTCCTCTTCCAGCGGCTCGGTCCTGCGCTTTTCCGGGTAGTCCATTAGCATGTCGCGGGCACCTGCCGCCACCACGTCCGGCCTGGACTTTACATGAGCCAGCATCGTGCTGAGCCAGTGCGGGGGGATCTCCACATCATCATCCAGCAGGGCAATCCACGGCGCGTGGCATTCCTTCAGGCAGGAGTTCATCGAGCCCACCACGCCCACACCGCGCGCTTCCACTGCACGCACAGGCAGCATGGCTTCATATTCTTCGATCACCGCACGCGTGACATCATCATCCGCGCGCACGCCTACCACGACCTGGTCTGCCTGCTTTTCCTGCATTTTCAGCGCCTCCAGGCACCGGCGCAGATGGTCGGGCCTCTTCAGTGTGGGGATGATGACGTCGATGTTTTCCATGATGGATCAGGCGGGTGAAAGGTTCTTGAAAGGGGATCGCAGTGCGTTCTCGAGAATCGTGGTGATCTGGCTGGTCACGTGGCCAAGATCGAAATACCGTTCGGCCACCGTGCGGGATTTCACTGGTGCCTCAGGCAGGTGCTGACCGAGGCGCATCAGCGCGCTGGCAAAAGTTTCCGGGCGGTCGTCTGCCAGGTGGATGTCTCGGTCGCAGAGATAATCCGCGTTGCCGTTCGTGTGGCCCACGATGACGGGCAGTCCGCAAGCCTGAGCCTCGGCCACAGATGAACCAAAGTTTTCTTCATCGCTCGGCTGCGCCAGCACGTCATGCTGGCGCAGCAGCGCGGGCACCTCCGTGCGTGGCATGGATTTGATCCAGCTCAGGCGGTCGGGGAAGGGGAATGACTCAATGAGCTTTTCATAACCGGGCACGAAGCCCGTGCCGCCCACGATGGTGGCGCGCACATGCACCCCCTGGCGGATAGCCAGCTCCAGCCCGCGCAGGAAAAGGTCCAACCGCTTGCGTGGGATGATGCGGCCCAGCCACAGCACGCGCAGTTCTGCTTTCGTGGCCGCCGTTTCCTCTGCCGGGCGGAACATGTTCAAATCTATCGGGTAGGGCAGTGTGTCCACGCGCTCTCCCTCGATACCATAGACTTCAGTCAGCGTTTTCTTCGACTGCTGGCTGCCCACGATGATGTGATCCGAGTGCTTCAATCCTGGCAGGCCGATGGAGGACAGGCGGATGCGCGCCAGCATCAGCCATTGCAGCGCCTTGCGCGGGCCTGCGAGTTTCTTGATCTCGGCAAAGCGGGACACAATGGAGCGCGCGTCCGTGCCGGGCGGGCCTTGGGCAAAGCTGATCATCGGCAGATTCCTCACACGGCCCGGTGCATAGTCACCAAGCCAGAGGCAAAGGTCATACTGGCGTGTGGCATGCTGCTGGCGCATCTTCCTCAGCAGCAGATGCTCATAGGTGGCGCAGTCCACACGGCAGGCCATGAATCCCAGCGCCGGCACCTTTTGCACTCTGGCGCGGAAGCGGTCCGGGCCCACATTGTCCGTGCAGACAAAGCGGAAACGCTCATGCTCGCCCACGCACGGACGGGGATCGACAAAGGATGGCTTCGAAAAGAAGTCCACCTCATGCCCGTCTTCAAGGAGTGAGCGAAGCAGCAGCGCATTGGCCGAAGCCACGCTGCCTTCCTGCGCTGAGACATATCCGCTGACAGCGATTTTCATGGGATGTTGGCGTGAGTGGGGGATGACTGCTGATGGCATCAGCGAAAGCGATGGCGCAGATTGAAGAATGGCTTCTCCAAGAAATTGTAGGAGATGATTGCGGCGGCGAAGGCAGGAACCAGCCACAGCGGGTAGGTCATCCACCAGGGCTCAGTGAGACCAAACATTTTAGGACTGGCGCAGAAGATGTTCTGCCACACGTAGATGGAGTAGGAGAGTATGCCGAGCGCGGCGACCGGGCGCCAGTTCAGACAACGGTAGAGGCCCCACGTAGGCAGCATGATGCTTTGCAATGCCAGCGCGACGAAGCCGAAGGACTGAAAGGTCCGGCCCAGACCAGCCCAACTGGCCCAGCCGAGGCTCTTCAGGGCAGTCGGCATCCATGCGCGGTCGGTAACCCAGTGCATGACATACGGCTCCACTAGCATGAGCACACTGGCGACAATCACCAGACGTGGCCGGGAGGTGAGAAACGAGCGCAGTTTACGCTCATCCACAGCCAGCCATATGGCCGCCAAGCAGCCGATCGCCAGCGAGTCCACATTGTTGAAGAATGATCTCTCCTGGAACAAATTTCTCCATAGTTGCGTGTCGGATAATGGAAAGTGCCACAAGCAGCGGTTGATGAAGGCCACGAGGATGGCGGCCACCACAAGGAAAGGTATGATCCGGGTGCGCACAGTCGGAACCAGCGAGACAAACAAAAGCGGCCATATCAGGTAGAATTGCTCTTCCACAGCGAGGGACCAGAAATGGTTGCTGAGGTGGTTACCACCAGGGAAAAAATCACGCGTGAAGGTAAGGTTGGCGATCCAGGTCGTAAGATCATGGTCACAGATGGTGAAATACTGGATGCCACCGGCGACAATCAGGAACGCCACATAGACGGGCAGGATGCGCAGCGCTCGCCGGGCGTAGAATTTGCGCAGGTTTACCTTTTGTGTCTTGCGTTCCTCCACCAACATCAGCCAGGTGATGAGCAGGCCGGAGACGACAAAGAAAAACCGCACGCCGAGGTGGCCGTCGAACAGGTAATGAAATGATTTCGTCAGCCGCTCCGGAAAACCGGTGGTCACGGCCATATGTGAGCCGAGCACCAGAACAATGCTGAGGGCTCGCCAACCGTCCAATGAGGGCAGACGAGTCAGTGCGGAGTCCTGGGTTGTAACATTTGTCTTATGCTCTGATTGGCTTTGAAATGCTTCTTCTGCCTGGGGCGGAAGGGCTAAGGGGGCTGCAAGTATTGTAGTGCTCATAGGGAGAGTAAATCTTGCGGGGGTATGTGATATTTTGTCAGGTTCTCAGGCTGCGAGCGCGTCCACTGCATCTGATTCATTCACGTCTTACCTATGCGGCTGGAGGCTGCTTGGATTCAAGGCGTTCAAACTTTACTGATAGCAGGTTGCCGCCATGGAGGGAGATGCGATGCGGGCGTAGATGATTGGTAAGGCCGACCTTTCTCTCTGCGCTGAAACATGTCCGCTGACTGCCATCTTATGCGTTTTGATTGGCGAGCCAATAAGGTGTCCAAGTGGGTTCCATGCCGAGCTTGCGGCGGAGGAGGGTCATGACCTTGCCGCCATAAAAGGGCAGCAGGCAGCGATGCTGCAACAGGGTGCGGTGACGGATCTTGGAATTGCGCGTGTATTGATGGAATACCCCAATGATGCCGTGCTCGTTGTCGCAGAGTCCCTGGCTGCCGATGGTCAGGCGCGGATAGCTGAGCATGTTGCCGTGATGACAAATTTGCGAATTGTGTGCGGGAACGAAGTTCATGTCGTCCACGTATTCCGGCGTGCGCATGACCATGTTCATTGCGATCTGGTCGCCGTTGAAGCTCTTGGCTTGGATCGACTGCTGCCAGATAGTGCGGCAGAAGGCGGAGAAGCGTGCGGCCCTGCCGGCGATGACACCCGCGCAGTAGATGTCCATTTTGCTGATCTCAGCAAGCTGGTCGGGGAAGTTTGTCTTCGCATTGGACATATTCCATTCTGAGTCGCCGTAGGTCACGCCTTCTGAAGCGCATGCCAGGGGCTTTGTTGCAAGCAGTTCATCGAGCACCTTGTGAATCGAGCGCTGGAAGGCGACATCGCGTACATCGCACATGAGGATGCGGTCGTCGGGGCTAAGGGTGTCCACGAAGTCGGGTACATCGCGGAAGCGGTCTTCATTGACGCCGCGTCCGCTACGGGCGCGCGTTATGATGATGCCCTCGTGACCTAGACGTTGCAGGGCGTGGTCGGTCATGTGCTCGTAGCACAGTAGCACGATTTTGCCGATAAAGCCGTTCTGGACGGCGGACTGTTTCCAACAGCAAACGTCCGCCCAGTCGTGGTGATCAATTGCTCCAATGAGATAATCCATGTTGTTATGAGTTTGAGGTTAAACTGTGGGAGAAACAGGTGTGTAGCGTGGGTAGCTCTTCTTGAGCTGGTGCCAGAGCAGTATTGTTTTTGTGGCCAGTGGACGGCGTGCCCGGCATAGAGCTGGAAGTTGTTTGGTGAACTCAGAGAGAGCCTGGAGGAACAACGGCATCCACTGACCGCCCGTCCATTCACGTGCGTGGTGCAGATAGCGGGCTCCTTGAAGCATGCGTGGAAGGAGAGTCCCTGCTAGGAGCCACAGGGGCTCGTGCAAAACAGCCTGATACCAGATGTTGCGCGTGTTCAGCATGGCACGCTGGCGGCTGTTGCGTGCGTTAGGGCTGGGGTTGTGGCAGATGCAGCGCTCGGGGAGATAGAGAACGGAGTAACCGGCATTCCATTGACGTTTGCAGAACTCATTTTCCTCATGCGCCATTTGAAGCAGTTCCTGAAAGCCACCGATCTTGTGGTACACATCAGCGCGTGTCATCGCGGCGCAGGTCATGAAGCCGCAGGTGAGGCACTCGTGCTCGACAGGCGCGGGTTGTGTGAAAGGTGCAAGCTCGCCTTCTTCCGTGGACTGTGGGTAGGCGATCGATCCCACTGAGGCATCCATCTGCAGGATATTGAGCCCTTTTTCAATGCCTGCTTTTGCGAGCACCAGAGAGTCGTCATCAAGGAATAGATAGGCAGATCCGGAAGCGAGGGCCGCAAGGCGGTTGCGACCTTCGGTGGGGAACACCTGCTTTTCTGATGAGATGATTTGCAGGCGATTGCGGACGGCTGCAGGCACGGAATCGAAGCATTTGTCTGGCCATGGCTGCTTTGGGGCATTTTTAAGCAGCAGGACCTCGTGAAGAAGATCGCCGAGTTTGGCGAGGCTTTTGATACAGCGGGTGACTTCGTCGAGACGATCACCGCAGATGATCAGGGCGGAAATTTCAAGTGGCATAAGTTAAGTCAGGAAGGATTGGATTTCGCCATGCGGACAGGACGAGCGGGAACGCCGGCCCAAGTCTCGCCAGCAGGAACAGATTTGGTCACCACGGAGCCGGCGCCGATCACCGCTCCATCACCCAGCTGCACGCCTTTCAGGATGATGCATTGCGTGCCCAGCCACACATTGCGTCCCAAGATGATAGGTGCGCTTTCGAGGGGTTGTGCATTCATCGCCTTCGAGTGGTCGCGTCCATGA
>NZ_JBIPNG010000301.1:0-8154 GCF_044373815.1 Prosthecobacter sp.
CCGAATAGTGAATTGGATGGATATACACGCAAGTATTTTCTGCGACTGAGTCGCAATTGCAAATTAACAACCATTTCTTGCGCTTCATGCGAGGGGTAATGTCCCTGCAGGGGCGGAACACCACTTCCGCTCCCCACAGGGACTTGATCCAACCTAACAAGGACCAAATTATGAAGCTGTCTCCGAGGAGGAGACGGAGGCCAGGGGCGATGTGGCCGCGTGGCCGCGTTTGGGAAAGAAGCGGCGGAAGGCGAGGGCGAAACCTGTCCAGACGAGGATCAGGGTGGCGAAGGTGCATAGTGCTGCGACGGTTTGGCCGATGAGGCCAAAGAGCTCGCCGGTGTGGAGAAAGCGAGCGTACATGCGAAGGCGTCGCCCGAGGTTTTGCTGCTGCAGATCATCCGGGCTGGGCAGCACTTTGGCCTGCGCCACATCGAGGTTCAGCATGGTGCGCAGTTGCACTTGGCCGCGACCGCCGCGGTCCACCATGAGGGGGAAGGGAGCGCCGGGTTTCAGCGGCATGCGCAGGCTCATGCTGGCCCAGCTGGGTATCTGCTGACGTGCCTGAGCGAGGAGAGGTTCAAGTCCGGCGAGGGAAGGGGACGTAGCTGTGGGTGTGTTGCCATCGCGTTTGCCGCCAGGCCCGCCTGCGGGGCGTTCGCGGGGTGGTGGTGGCTCGCTGCCAGTGAGGGTGAAGAGCAGATTGTTCGCCCAGCCGTAGGACATGATGAGGCCGGTGAGGATGATGCAGAGGAGCGGGAGCGCGCTCCAGAAGCCGAAGACGTTGTGCCAGTTCCAGTTGCGGGCGCGGTCTCTGAGCTTGGGATTGAAGAGGATGACAGCGCGCACGTTGGCCCAGCGCCAGTGGCGCGGCCACCAGAGGTAGATGCCGGAGAGCAGCAGCAGACCGAAGATCAGACAGCCAGCGCCGGTGATGGCTTTTCCTATTTCTTTGGGAAGGCCGGAGCCGGTGAGGAAGCGGTGCCATTCGGTGGCGGCGTGGAAAAAGCCATGCCAGGTGCGGTGCCCCTCGCCGAGAAATTCGCCGGTGTAGGGATTGGCGAAGAAGATGCCCTCTTTTCCGACAGAAAGCGTGACTGGCGTGGCCGGGTCTGCTTTCCAGGTGATGCCACTGGGATTTAAATCGGGCTTGGTCTCGCGGACCTTGGCCAGCAGTGTTCCGATGTCGAGATGTGGGGCACCTGCGGCAGGCGGGGAGACACGCAGGTCTCGATTTGCCCATTCGATGAACTGGGCCTCGTAGGAAATCATGAGGCCGGTGACGGCCATGGAGAAAATGACCACACCGGCGACGAGGCCTGCGATGAGATGACCCCAGAAAATGAGGCGATGAAAGGTGGGCTTCACGGTTACATTTCCGCCCACTGGCGCAGAAGGTTGTGGTAGACGCCGGTGAGTTGCACGCCGGTCTGTTCGGCCACGGGGTTGTTTTTGAGATCGCGGCCCAGGCGCTGAATGGCGAGATCGAGATCAAAGAGGAGAGATCGCTGGCTGTTGTCGCGGATCATGCTTTGCAGCCAGAAGAAGGAGCAGATGCGGGCGCCACGTGTCACAGGGGTGACGTGGTGCAGGCTGGTGGAAGGGTAGAGCACCAGGTGGCCGGGGGGCAGCTTCACGCGCTGCACACCGTAGGTGTCCTCGATGCACAGCTCCCCGCCGTCATACTCCTCCGGGCCGGCGAAGAACAGCGTGGCGCTGAGGTCCGTGCGGATGCGGATGGGCATGGTGGGATGCTGGCGGATGGCGTTGTCCACATGTGTGCCGAAGGACTGGCCTCCGGAGTAGCGGTTGAACAACGGCGGGAAAATCCGCTGCGGCAGTGCTGCGGCGTGGAAGAGCGGATTTTTAGCCAGGGCAGTGAGAATTATCTCTCCGAGCTCGCGCGCGGCAGGGCTGTCCTCTGGGAGCTGCATGTTGTCCTTGGCTTTGGCGGATTGGTAACCAGCGGTGCCTTTGCCATCCACCCACTCGGTGGCGTCCAAGAGCTGGCGCGCATGAGCGACTTGCTCAGCGGTGAGAACATCGGGAATTGCGATAAGCATGATGAGAAGGGGGGAAACAGATTAGAACTTGATGCTTGCGGTGAGTGCGGCGGAACGTCCAGCTCCGGGGACGAACTGACCACCGCCGACGCTGCCGACGAAGCGCTCATCCGCGAGATTGTAGATGTTCAGGCGCAGGCTGATTTTGTCGGTGAACTTGTAGCTGACCATGGCATCCAGCGTCCAGTAGCTTGGGGCGGTGCGGGCGCTTGCGGAAGAGTCGTTGCTCGTACGTGGGCCCATATACTGGGCGCCGAAGCCGAACTGCGTTTTTTCCAGGAGGGTGTAGGTCGTCCACAGGTTGAAGGTTTGAGGCGGGGCATTCGACAAGGACTGACCGATTGCACCAGCGGCGGTGGAAGCTTTCGTCTCGCTTTCCATGATGGCGTAGCCCGTGAAGACCTGCCAATTTTTGGTGATGCTGCCGGTCATGCTGAATTCGATGCCCTGGACCAGTTGATTGCCGCCCAGAGTCGTGATGCCGGAGGGATCGGTGGTGCGGGCGTTGGTTTTCTCGGAGCGGAAGAGGGCGGCCGTCAGTGAGAGACGCTCTTTGAGAACGTCCCATTTGGTGCCGAGCTCGAACGTGGAGGTTTGTTCAGGGTCCAGCGAGGACGTGGCGGCGGTTAGGCCCAGACCTGCGCCGGAAGCACCGTCGATGGTGGGATTGAACGAAGTGCCGTAGCCGAAGTAGAAGCTGCCCTGCTTCACAGGCTTGTAGATCAGGGCGGCCTTGTAGCTGAACAGGTCGTCAGCGTTGGCGTATCCGCCGGCGGATGTGTTGCCGGGTCCGCTCACGGTCGCATACATGTGATCATACCGGAGGCCGCCGCTGAATTCCCAGTGTTTGCCGATCTTCATGGTGTCGAACACGTAGGCGGAGACGGTGTAGAGGTATGCCTCGGTCGGAGCTGGCAGGCCAGGGTAGGTTGCGCCCGTGAAGTCCTGCGAGCCAGCCGGAAGGAAGGAGCTCGGAGAATACATGACGCTGGGGTCATATAGATCGGTGAGGGTCGCGACGCCGGCGACGTTGGCATTCTGCTGGTGCTCTAGATAAAACTCCATGCCGGTGACCAGCGCGTGCTTGATCGGGCCGGTGGAGAAGTCGGCGACGAGGTTGGTCTGGTTGCCAAACATTTCAGTGAACTGCTGCCGCCGCTGCAACTGACGATTCAGGATCGTGGTGTATTGATTGCCCGCGGCCACGCCAACGTCGCGGAGCCGTGGTGCGGTGCTCACGGAGTCGCGATGGCTGCGCGAGTAGCGTGTTATGTTGCGGACGCGTGTGTGTTCCGAGAAATCGTGTTCAAAGATCGCCGTAAAGTGGTCCGTCTGAATCTTTTCATAGTCCACGCCAGGGATGCCGTAGAAGGTGTTGAAGCTCACGCCCGGAGGTGGCTGGTTCTGGTAGCCGGCGAGTGCGGCTCCGGAACCGCTGAAGGTGCCGTTGTTGGGGATCCAGGGCAGGCCGTAGTCCGGGATGTTGCTTTCCTCCAGCCGCTGATAATTCAGCATGAAGCGTGTGTCGGTGCCAAGACCCGCCCCTAAGGATGCGGCGATGCCGTAGCGCTCCGACGAGACGTGGTCACGTCCTGGAGTATCGGCGCTGTGGTACATGGTGTTGAGGCGGAAAGCCGTGTGCTCAGAGAGCTTCTGATTCACATCCACCGTGCCGCGGTAGAGACTGCTGGTGCCGCCGCTGACCGTGGTGAGCACGGAGTCTGTCAGATTGGCCATCTTGCTGACGGTGTTGATGGAGCCCCCGGTAGAGCCACGACCGACAGTAGAGGAGGAGGGGCCTTTGGTGATCTCAACCTGCTCCGTGTTGAATGGGTCACGGTTGTAGTTGGCGTAGTCGCGGACGCCGTCGAGGTAGATGTCACTGCGGGCGCTGAAGCCGCGGATGGAGAGGTTGTCGCCAGACACTGCGCCGCCTTCACCTGCCTGCATGGAAATGCCGGGGGTGTTTTTTAGCACATCGCGCAGGCTAAAAGCGCCACGGTCCTCGATCACCGCCTTGGGAATGACCGTGATCGTCTGCGGGATATCGCGCAGTGGCTCAGTGTACTTGACCGATTGCACGCGAGTGGGGTTGTAGACCGATCCAGTCGCTTCAATGAGGACTTCGGGCAGCTCGGTGGGAATCTCTTCAATCTGGGGCTTGAGCTTGCTGGGTGCTGCAGTTTGGGCGCTCAGGCTGCCTGCAGCACACAGTAACGAGGTGACAGAAAGAGTTTTGGGGCCTGTCTTGCGAGCAGCGCGGCGGAGGCGGGAGGCGAGTTTTTGTGGCATGAGAGGGGGGGATTGGAAAAAGCTAACTGATGATAATGAGATTCGGTTTCATTATCATGTTGCGATTAAGTCTCATTTGCCGACGCAGTCAACCATGGAAAATAGCGACGTTTTGCTCAAAACATGCTGTCATTTGCGGTCTGCCAGACACTAAAAATGGGCCTTGGGACGTACGGCTGCGTTACCAAGGCCCATTGACCTCCCAGCCCAACCTTTGGCTCAGAATTTAATGGATGCTGTCAACGCAGCGGAGCGTTCTGGCCATTACCGGAATGGAGATGCGGGCTATGCGTTTCTCTCTGCGGAACGTTTTTTGATCCGCTCTGCCGCAAGGCTCATCGATTCCAGCACCTCGATCAGCCGGTCCATTTTCTGCAAACCCAGATCCAGCGGCCCGCGCCGCCGCATTTCAGCAGCCGCCAGATCCAAGGCTTCAAGACCAGTTTGGTAGAGGTCATCAGCTTTGGCCAGAAGCGGGGAGCCCTGCTCTGGGTCCAGCACATCGAGCAGAAATTCCGCCATGAAATGGGGCTGGTAAGCGAGGAGCAGGTTGCAGCCGTAGCGAAACAATTCGTGACGCAGGGCATGGAACGGTCCCGCTTCTTTCTGGTTCTCCCATGTGGCGGTGAGCTGCATCGCTTCATCCACCTTGTCCGTGGCCTGCATGATCCAGTCATCCGCACGAGTGGTGTCCACCGAGGATGTTTCTAAAAGCAGGGCCACGGCGCGGCAGAAGATATGGCGTGCTTTCAAGCCAATTTCGCCAGCTTGCAGATTCAGATGTTCCGTGGGCTGGCACAAAGTCAGGGCCTCTTCTGCCTCCTGCATGGCTTCCAACATCCGCGGAGGGGAGGCTTCCAGCAGCAACGCGGCGCGATTGATGATCAAGATCGGCAGAAGTGCTGTATTCACGGGGAGCCCCTTCGTCACGCTTTCCTCGATCACGGTTTTACCATGATCCAGCGACAGCAGCGCTGCGTGCAGGCTTTCAGGCGTTGCCTGCGCACGCAGCGCCAGGGAGCGGTTCATCCAGGCCAGGGCCAGCCGACCGCGATACTGCGAGTCCTCCTCCAGCGGCAGCTTTTGCAGGTGAAAGATGGCTTCATCGAAGCTCTTCACCGCTGCGGTTAGGTCTGCCGGTTTCCCCAGTCGTGTCAGCACGTCCCCCCGGTTCATCCAGCAGGCTGTCAGCAGCCAGCGATACCATGCGCTTGCCTCAAACGGCAGCTCACGGCGAATGGCCAGCGCCTGCTCAAAGCAGTTCAGGGCCTCCGGTAGCGCAGTGGCGTCATTGGCCGAAAGCAGTGCAATGCCGCGCTTCATCCAGACTTTGGCGACAGCATTGCGATCGTCAGGGGAGGATGGATTGGGGGCTGAGAGAGGGGGCATTCGGAAGAGCTTCAGGAACAACTTTGGCAGTATCGAGAGCAATAAAAACATAATGATGCGACTGAGTCGCAATTGCAAGTTGACATGCCATTCTTACGTTTCATCGTCCTTTCCTGCCCCGCCTTGTGCAATGACCTCCTCAGTGATAAATCCGCTGCCCACCATGGGCTTCAACCTTCCAAAGCCAAGAACCGCTGCTGCTGGCACTGCCGCGGGGGTGGTGCGACGTGGTGGCAGCCTCGTGCGGGTTCTCATCACGCTTTCATGGCTTGTGGGAATCACTGGGAGCTTTCTGACCGTGGGAATCATCGGCATGTTTGCCGATGATCTTCCGCCGATTCACCTCAAGACGCTTGAGGATCCCGAAGACACGGAGATGTCCACGGAGGAACTCACCATGACGGAGATGATGGCGATGGGGGAAAAGTCCGACGAGACCACTGAAGTCGAACCTGTGGTGCCGGTTGAGATTCCCGAAACCATCGAGACTCCGCCGCAAACCCAGGACCTGCCAGAGATCGCCGAGGCGATGACTTTGGAGGACATCTTTGCCGTTCCCACCGCGCCAAAGATCGAGGATGCGCTGCGTCCTGTTGATCCCGTGGTGCGTCAGACGCCCACCGCGCCAGCGCGACCACGCGCGGGTCCGGTGGCCAAAAGCAAAGGCACTGGTGCAAACTCAACTCAGGAAGGGACTGCTGGTGCCACCGGGATGGGCAACAGCAAAGGCACATTGCCCAAGCCGCCCTATCCGGACTTTGCACAGAGAGCCGGCATGCAGGGCACCGTGCGCTTGGTCGTCGGCTTCGGTCCTTCGGGCTCGGTTGAAAGCGTCAGTGTTGTCAGCACCACCGGTTTTAGCGCACTGGACGAGGCTACCGTGGCCTTCATTCGACGGAACTGGCGCTGGCAAACGGGCACATCGCATCGTCACACCGTGCCGCTGACCTTTCGCCTGAACTGAAAGGCTCTCCCTCGAATCTGCCCATTTAGATTTCCAATCTCCCATTTTTTTCATGCCCATCCTCGCCAACGTCGTCGTCGATCTCTTCCACAAAGGTGGTCCCATAATGTATCCCATTGCGGTCGTCACGGTTGTGGCGGTCTGCATCTTTGTTGAGCGTGTTTTCTGGTGGGTGCGCTTTGCCACCAAGCGCTCCGTCAAGCAGCTGGATGAAGTCTATGAAAAGCTGGAGGCTGGAGACCTCGCCCAGGCCGTCGCCCTTTCGGCGAAATCCAGCGATCCGGTGGTGCGCATGATTCATCACGGGCTCAATCACCGCCATACCAGCATGCAGGGTGCGCTTGAAGTGGCCGCCGGGCAGGAACTGCGCGATGCGGGCCGCTACCTGAGCGCCATGGACACTATCGTCACCCTGGCGCCGCTGCTCGGTTTGTTGGGGACGGTCACAGGCATCATGGGCAGCTTCACCAGCATCGGCAGCAGTGAACTTGCCGTCGAAAAAGTCACCGGTGGCATCGGCGAGGCGCTCATCGCCACCGCCGCCGGTCTCGGCATTGCCATTGGCACGCTGGTGCCGATGAACTACTTCCACTCGCGTCTGGCCGGCTTGAAGTTTGATCTCGAAGCCGCCGCGAACAACGTGCTGATTCTCGCTGTGCAGCACGGTTTTGACAAAGCCACTCCGAAGGCCTGATCCTGCCGTGAAACTTCATTCACCATTGCCCGAACGAAAGACGCGGCTGGAAATCATCCCGCTCATTGACGTGATGTTCTTCCTGCTGGCCTCCTTCATGATGGTCAGCCTCACGATGTCCAAGCAGCAGACCATCAAGGTCAACCTGCCCGTCGCCTCCTCTGCACAGTCCGACTTCAAGCCGGACATGATCAATCTCGCGGTGAACGCCACCGGCGATGTGTTTTTCGACAAGGCCGGCATCACGCTGCCGGAGCTGGATCGCAGACTGGCCGAACGTTTCGGCAAGGACCCCGCCACGCCCGTTTACATCAGCGCCGATGTGAACACTCGGTACTCAGATCTCGTGAAAGTGCTCGATGCCGCCAAGCGGGTCGGCTTCACCAAGGTGGCCTTCAACGTCAAACCCGTGAATGCGGCCAAGCCGTCACTCTGATCCATGAAGCGTCTGCTCACCACGCTGCTGGTTGTCATCTCACTGGGGCTCTGCGCCGTTTGCATCGTGCAATGGCAGCGCGAGGATCGCCTGCGCGGCCACATTCAGGATCTCGTCAAAAGGCTCGAAGCCGAAAACACCCTGCGCATCGAAGCGGAGCGCAAGGTGCGCGAGTATGAAAAGGAGATTGCCCGCCTGACGGAATTGCGCGCTGAAGTGGAGGCCCGGCTGGTTGAGGTGTCCCGCGAGTACCGAGATCTCTCGGCTGACTCCGTCGCGCGCGGCATTACCATCGCCATCTACATGCGCGAGGTGA
>NZ_JBIPNG010000038.1:0-25647 GCF_044373815.1 Prosthecobacter sp.
CTGAAATCATCGGCGCTGCCAGCCCGGCGGGTTCGGTCGATCTGGCGCTGAATCTGGGAGATGTCCTCAGCGCTGCTGATGCGCCCAAGCTGCAGGGCAGGGGCGTTTTTGTGGATGCTTCCTTTGAGTTTGATCCGCTGGTGGATCAGGACAGCACGCTGCTGGCGCAGGGTGACGAGCAGTCCGGCTATGCCCTGCACCTGGTGGCCTCCCAGCCCACATTGACCGTGTTTACCAACGGCAAGAGCACCGCCATCAGCGGCGCGGCGCTTGAGAAAGGCCGTGTGAACATGCGTGCGCAAATAGACACCGGCGGTGTCATCACGCTCGCTGTGCCAGGACACAGCGAGGTGCTGGGCGTGGCCCCGTTTGAACAAGGATTTCCGCAGGAACCCAAAGCAGGCATCGCCGCCGGGCAAAGCTTCGGGATTTTGAAGCTCGCCCAATATCCCAACAGCACGCCGTTTGATGGTGTGGTTTACCGTTTGAAACTGACGATCCTCCCTCCGCACAAGGTGCCCGTGCAGTCCGCCTCCCCGCCGCCGGACAAGGTTCCGTAGCGGACACCCGGGCGCTCTGAATCCTCAATTATCAAATTTCGCACATCAATTGTGCTGGTGAGTGGATATTCGTGGGTTAAAGACTCCCCCCACCCAAAAAACATGCGCGCACGCATCATCAAAGACTTCCGTTTCGAGGCCGCCCAGACGCTGCCTAATCTTCCTGGCGACCACAAGTGCACCAAGATGCACGGCCATTCCTTCAAGCTGGAGATTGCCATCGAGGGCGAGGTGGATCCGAAGATCGGCTGGGTCTATGACCACGCGGAAATTTCCAAGGCCATGAAGCCGATCATGGACCAGCTGGATCACTCTTATCTCAATGAGATCGAAGGTCTGGAGAATCCCACCATCGAATACATGGCCGCCTGGCTTTGGAAAAAGCTGGCCCCGCAACTGCCCGGACTCTGTGAGATCGTGATCCACGAAACACCCAACGCCCGTTGCGTGTTTCGTGGCGAGTTTTGATCGATCAAGCCTTGGCCAAATGGCGCGCTTTGCGCCGACGGCGGAGAGTCAGGACGGCAAGGCCCAGACCGCCCAGCACGGCACGGGAGGGCTCAGGCACGGCGTCCACATGCAGCGTAAGTGAGCTGGCACCGATGGTGAACTGACCGGCAAAGCCAGCTGGCGTGGAACCGAAGGCGAGATTTGAAAGCGTCAATCCGGAGACGGAGCTGTAGTTCATCAGCGTGTAGTTCGAGCCCGAGGTCATGCCATTGTTGAGGATGTCAAAAAGCGCGGTGCCTCCGCCGCTGAAGTTCAGGGCTCCGCCGATGTTCAGCAGATCGGACGTGGTGCCGAGTTCGAATGCAAAGTGAGATCCGTCCACGATGCTGAGATTTCCATCAATGTTCAGTGTGCCCGGGCTGAGGCCGGGGGCGATGGTGCCGCCGCTGGCGACAGAGACGTTGCCTGCGATGTCGCCCGTGCCTTTCAGGGTTCCGGTCGAGTTGACGGTGACGTCGCCCGAGCCTGTGGCGCTGCCCGTGGAGTTGGTGACACTGAGCGTGCCGCTGACGGTGGTGTTGCCGCTGTAGGTGCTGGCACCGGACAAGATGACGTTGCCGCTGGAGATGTCCACGCTGCTGAAATTGGAGATCGCCCCGGCATAGCTGAAGGTGTTGCCGGTGCCTGGATTGAACGTGGCGGTGTTTGTGCCTGTGCCGCCGTCGATGCTGCCGGTGATTGTGCCGCCGGTGATGGTGAGCGTGTCATCGCCAGCTCCCAGGTCGATGGCCTGACCATTGTCGCCAGTGATAGTTCCGGCGTTGCTGATGATGTCTCCACCGTCACCGGTTTGGATTGCAGCACCTGCACCTGTACCCGCGCCACGGATGGTGCCGCCGGAATTATTGGTGATGCTGTCGGCAAAGGTGCCGATGATCTTGATGCCAAAGCCGGTCTTGCCCTGAATCAGGCCGCTATTGGTCACAGTGGTCGCCGCGACAGCGTTTCCACCTGAGCTGTTGTCCACGAGAATGCCATTTCCAGCACGCGTATTGTCACCATTCGGCGCATCCGCTGTCAGGGAGCTGCCTATGATGCGCCCAGTCGAGGTGTTGATGATCGAGCCGCCACCAGCCGCGATTGCCTCCGCATTGTTCGGAAGCGTGTCACTGCCCACGCCTTTGGCTCCGTACCCTAAAATGTCGCCGGAGTTGTTCAGGGTGAGCACACCGTCCACATCCACGCCATCTCCATCACCATTGGTTGCAGCCGCAAGCACACCACCTTGAATGGTGGCACCAAATGCATTGCCGACGCTGACCGTGGTGTTGGTGAAAACGCCGTCAATGTTGATGCCGGAACCGTTCACCGCCGAAATGGTGCCAGCGTCATTGTTCACCGTGAGGGAAAATCCCGCGAAACCTCCGGTTATTCCATGGCGTCCCGAGATTGTTCCGGTGTTGGTGACCGTGACTCCCGAACCATTGGCCTGGATGCCATCGCTACCGGTCGGCGCTGTCGTGCCAGTCGGTGTCGCCGTGATCGTTCCTGCATTGATCACCGTGCCATTAGTGCCCGGCCGCACGGCATCTTCACCGACTGTGGAAATAACGCCGCCAAGCTGATTGGTCAAAGAATTGGCAGCGGTGGTGATCGCCGCCCAGTCAATTGCCTGACCGCCCGCGCTCACACTGATGGTGCCGCTGTTTGTCAACGAGATGGCTGTGTTGGCCGCATTGACCCGCACTGCATCGGTGCTCACCGAAGTGATGGTCCCCGTATTCGAGATCGTGAGCGAGGAATTGTTTACCGTGCTGTCAATCGCCCGGCCAGTTGCAGTCTGCTGGATCGTTCCATTGTTGGTCAGTGTGGTGGTGGCACTCATAGTCACCGCCACCGTGGCACCGCCTAGCGTCAAGGATTTGCCGGCGTCCACAGTGCCGGTCTGCCCATTTGTATCAAGCGTCTGCGCGCTGGTGGAGTTGGAACTAATGACAAAGGTGGCCGCATGAAGCGAGGCGGCCGAAATTAAGCCTAGTATGGCGAGGGAAACGGAGGTGAAGGATAAGTGCTTGGGAGTCATTGCGCGTGGTGGGATTTCGCGCCGCCTATGCGTGTTGCGTTCCTCGTTGTCGAAAGGCCCGGCGTTACGATTTTGCCTTGTGGCAAAACTGGCACATTGGAGCTGCGAAATTCAGGCTCTAACCTGCTCCAATATGGAAAAAACGTAACATGACTTGTCGCTTCCATCTCTTGGCTATAGTCGCGCCATGCCTGTCCTAACCGAACGCAAAACGCAGCCGCAGTATGATGTCATTGTCGTGGGCTCTGGAGCCGGCGGTGGCATGGCGGCGATGATCCTGGCCTTGAACGGTGTGAAAGTACTCATGATCGAGGCCGGGCGGAATTACGAACCGGTGAAGGAGACGCCGATGTTCAACACGCCGGAGATGGCGCCGCTCCGTGGGTCGGCCACGCCGGACCGACCCTTCGGGTTTTATGATTCCAACATCGGCGGCTGGCAGGTGCCGGGGGAGCCGTACACGAACAAGCAGGGGACGGAGGGTGATTTCTGGTGGTGGCGTGCGCGCATGCTCGGTGGGCGCACGAATCACTGGGGCCGTATCTCGCTGCGCTTTGGTGAGTTTGATTTCAAACCGAAATCCCGTGATGGCCTCGGAGTCGACTGGCCGATGAACTATTCTGACATGGCTCCGTGGTATGACCGAGTGGAGCAGTTGATCGGTGTTTATGGTGAGAACGACGGCATTGCGAACGCACCGAATTCATCTCCCGGCGTGCTGATGCCGCCGCCGAAGCCGCGTGTGGGGGAGCTGCTCGCGAAGAAGGCGGGGAGGAAGCTGGGCGTACCTGTTGTCGCAGCTCATCGTGCGGTGCTCAGTCAGCCGATGGATTGGAAAAACCTGCCGAAGGTGCTGTTTCCAAACAATCCCAAAGCGCAGGAGATTCTCGGCAAGGACATGATGTCGCGCGCTGCCTGCTTCTGGGCCACGAACTGCATTCGCGGCTGCAGCATTCGTGCGAATTTCCAGAGCACGACCGTGCTGCTGCCACCTGCGCTGGCCACGGGAAATCTCGACATCATCACGGATGCGATGGTGCGTGAAGTGGTGCTGGATGACAGCGGCAAAGCCACGGGCGTGCATTACATCGACAAGGTCACCCGCCGGGATGCGATCGCGAAAGCCCGCGTGGTTATTCTCGCCGCGAGCACCTGTGAAACCTCGCGCATCCTGCTGAATTCAAAGTCCCGCGACAAAGCTGGCCTCGCCAACTCTTCCGGGCAAGTGGGACGGAATCTGATGGACAGCGTCGGCACACGTCTCGGGGTACACATTCCCGCCATGGAAGACCTGCCGCCGATGAATGAGGATGGCGCGGGCGGACTGCACACCTATGTGCCTTGGTGGCTGGTGAATGAACACGCCAAGCTTGGCTTTGCCCGAGGCTACCACATCGAGATGGGTGGCGGTCGCCAGATGCCTGAGGTAAAGAACTTTGGCTATCTGGACTCGACTTCGCCGGGTGTGTATGGCCGCAAACTTAAGGAAGAAGCACGCCGTTACTACGGCGCGCAGTTCGGTTTCTCCGGTCGCGGTGAGATGCTGCCGAACAAGGATTGCTACAGTGAGCTTGATCCCAATGTGGTGGATCAATGGGGCATCCCGGTGCTACGTTTCCATTGGAAATGGAGCGATCATGAGATCAAACAGGCGGAACACATGCAGCAGACCTTCGCGGCCATGATCGAAGGCATGGGAGGCAAGGCCAAGCCTCTCAGCGGAGCGGATGCCATCCAGCGTCCCGGAGAGATCATCCACGAAGTCGGCACAGCCCGCATGGGCGACAAGGCCGCTGAAAGCGTCACCAATCAATACTGCCAGACCTGGGACGTGAAGAATCTCTTCCTCATGGACGGCTCCGTCCTGCCCAGTAACCCCGACAAAAACCCCACTCTCACCATCCTTGCCCTCGCCTGGCGTTCCAGCGAATGGCTGATGGAGGAGATGAAACGGGGGAATGTGTGAGTTTTGGAAGGTTGAAACATTCCGAAATGAAAGCTATTTTGGCAGTATGAAAACGACCGTCACCCTCGACGCAGACGTGGCCGCTCAGCTTCGCCTGGTCATGAAACTCAGCGGGGCAACTTTTAAAGAGACGCTTAACGATGCCGTGCGCGCCGGGTTGCCTTCGCGGCCGAAGATGCGTAAAAAGACTCGGCAGATCTATGTGCTGAAACCGCGCGATCTCGGCATGCGGGCGGACGTATTGCCCAGCCACTTGCTGGCGGCCATGGATGATGAAGCCGATTTCGCCAAACTTCGCGTCAGCCAATGAGCGTGCTGCCTGACGTGAACGTGCTCGTTTATGCCGTGGACCGCAGTTCATCGCGGCATGGTTCATGCATCCAATGGCTGCAAAAGCAATTTAGCGGCTCTGAGCCTGTGCTGTTTGCCTGGAACGTGTTGATTGGTTTCGTTCGAATCACCACCAACTCCAAAGCGATGGCGAACCCGCTCTCGATTGACGAAGCCTTCGACTATGTCGACGAATGGCTGGCCCAGCCAGTGAGCCGCATTGCGGTGCCTGCCATCTCGCATGCAGAGGATTTTCGTCAAAGCTGTCTGCAAGCTGGAATCGGGGGCAATCTCATCAGCGATGCTCATCTCGCGGCCTTGGCGATCCAATCTCAGGCTGAACTATGTTCATGTGATGGTGATTTTAACAAGTTTTCCGGCCTGACCTGGCACAATCCCGTTGCTGGAATAACTAAAATTAATCCGTAGCATTATGTCCGTGAACACAGTCTCCCGTCGCAACGCCCTCAAAGGCCTCCTGACCGGTGCTGCCGGTGCAGCAGCCGTTCCGGCCATTGCCGCGCCAAACCACACGGAGCCGGCGCCACCGGCACATCCGTCGCGGTTTGTGTTTCACGACCCCGACTTCATGCAGCCGCTGAAGTTTCCGTGGGAAAAGCTGCTGTCTGCCGAGGAGCTGGCCACCACGCAGGCCCTGGCGGATTTGATCCTGCCGAAGGATGAAACCTCTCCTGCCGCCTCGGGAGTTGGCGTTCCAGATTTTATCAATGAGTGGGTCAGCGCCGATTATCCCGCGCATCAGGAGGACCGTGAGACCCTGCGCGGAGGCCTCGGCTGGCTCAATACGGAGAGTTTTAAGCGCTTTTCGAAGCGTTTTGAGGAGCTGGGCGTCGATCAGCAGTCCCAGATCGTCGATGACATCTGCGATGCAGCCAAGGCCAAACCGGAGCACCATGTCGGGGCGGTCTTTTTCAAGCGCTTCCGCCAGCTCTGTGTCGGCGGTTATTACAGCCATAGTCAGACCTGGAAAAGCCTCGGCTACGTGGGCAATATCAGCATCGGCGGCCCCTATCCCGGGGTTTTGCCGGAGGTGATCGCGAAGCTGGGCCTGCAGGATGTGGTTTGAGGGCTGATTTGGGGGCCAAAAAAGACTTCGTTTGGTAGCAAAAAATCCCTTTGCTCGCCTCTTCATCTTGCTAGTCTAAAAAGGTCATCATCGAGCACGTTTCCGGTAGCGGTTTCATGGACGGATTCAGTCGATGGTCAGCCTCTTCAAATCCTATGTCCGAACAGTCTCCTGAGCAGAATGCTGCTTTCAATACCGGTGTGGCCGAAAACCAGGCCTACGGTGCCGATCAAATTCAGAAACTCGAAGGCCTCGAAGCCGTCCGGCTTCGACCCGGAATGTACATCGGAGATCCCGATGAACGCGGCCTGCACCACTGCGTGTTTGAAGTGGTGGACAACTCCATCGATGAGCATCTCGCCGGTCACTGCAAAAACGTCTGGATCAGCATCCACACGGACGGCTCCATCACCATTCAGGACGATGGCCGAGGCATCCCGGTGGAAATGCACAAGGTGGCGAAGATCCCCACGGTGGAACTCGTGCTCACCAGCCTGCATGCGGGCGGTAAATTTGGCGATGGCGCGTATGAGTTCTCCGGCGGTTTGCACGGCGTGGGTGCCAAGTGTACCAATGCTCTGTCCGACTGGTTCAAGTGCGAGGTCTTCCGCGACGGCAAGATCTACGCCATCGGCTTTGAGCGTGGCAAAACGACGGAGCCGCTGACGGTTCTGGGCGATCTCGATGATCCAAAGACCACTGGCACCAAGATTTCCTTCTTCCCGGACGCCTCGATCTTCACCGTCACCACGGCTTATAATTTTGATCGTCTGCTGGTGCGCCTGCGGGAACTCGCGTTCCTCAATCCCGGCATCAAAATCACCCTCACCGACGAGCGCGACGAACCGCAGCGGCAGGAGATCCTTTTCTATCAGGAAGGTGTGAAGCAGTTCGTGCGCGAAATGGGTGCGGACAAAGACAAGATCCACCCTGAACCCGTCGCGCTCGCGGGCCGTCGTGAAGTGCCGATTGATGACAAGAAGAAGTTCATCCTCGTCGATTGCGTGCTGCAATGGAACAAGGGGCTCAATGAGCAGACGCTCTGCTTTGCCAATGCCATTCCGAATCCGGACGGTGGCGCGCATTACAGCGGCCTCAAGACGGCGCTGACCAAGGCGGTGAAGCAATACATCAACGTCAACCCGAAGAGCTTCAAAGAAAAGCTGCCCGACATCGAAGGCGACGACTGCCGCGAGGGCATGATCTGCGTGCTGAGCGTCAAGCTCACCAATCCGCGCTTCAACTCGCAGACGAAGGTGAAGCTGGTGAACGGTGAAGTCGAAGGCGTGGTGAACTCCATCGTCTATGAAGGCCTGCTGCGCTTCTTTGATGAGAATCCCGACACGGCCATCGAGATCATCAAGAACATCATCATCGCGGCGAAATCCCGCGAAGCTGCGCGTAAGGCCCGTGAAGCCATCCGCAAGGACGCCATGAGCAGCGGCGGCCTGCCCGGCAAGCTGGCTGACTGTTCCGAACGCGATCCTGCGAAGACCGAGTTGTTCATTGTCGAAGGTGACTCCGCCGGTGGCTCCGCCAAGATGGGCCGCAACCGCCACAATCAGGCGATCCTCCCGCTGCGTGGAAAGCTCATCAACACGGAGAAGGCTCGCCTTGAGAAGGTGCTTCAAAACAAGGAAGTCCAGACCATGATCACCGCCATCGGCACCGGAATCGGTGGCGACAGCGAGGTGGAAGGCTCCTTCAACATCGAGAAGCTCCGCTACCACAAGATCGTCATCATGACCGATGCTGACGTCGATGGCAGCCACATCCGCACCCTGCTGCTCACTTTCTTCTTCCGCCAGATGCCTGAGCTCGTGAAGCGCGGCCACATCTATGTCGCGCAGCCGCCGCTGTATCAGGTGACGCGTAAAAAGCGTGAGGAGTATGTGCAGAGCGACGCCGAGATGGACGCCATCCTGCTCGAACTCGGTTCCGGTGAAATCAGCCTCCGCAACATCGCCGACGGCAGCAAGCTGGCCGCCGACCGCCTCAAGGCGATCCTCGATCTGCTCGTGCCCGTGGCCAAATTTGCCGACATCATCCGCCGTCATGGCGCTGACTTTGAGCATTACCTCCAGGCGCGCGATGAAGCCACCGGCAACCTGCCGCATCACCTCGTGGTGATTCGTGAGGGCAACGAGGTCAAGATTCATTACTTCCACAGCAATGAGCAGATTGCTGCCTTCTCCCGTGACAACAGCGACCTGCATCTCTTTGGCAACCCGGCAGCCGTCGAGGCCAATGGCAACGGAGCAGTCGCTTTGCCAAAGTCACACCGTCGCGCCCGTCTCATTGAGATCCACGAAGCACATGGCATGAAGAAGCGCTTCCAGCAGCTTGATGAACTCGGCCTGCACGTGGATCACTTCAGCAGCCAGGACAAGCCGCTCTTCGAAGTCATCGAAGGCGATGGTGACAACGCCAAGGTTCATCCTGTCTTCAGCATCCCGGGCATCCTCGACAAAGTCATGGAGATCGGCAAGCGTGGCATGGAGATCAAACGATTCAAAGGTCTGGGTGAAATGAACGCCAAGCAGCTCTTCGAGACCACCATGGACCCGAACAAGCGCACGCTGCTTCAGATCAAGCTCGACGAAACCAACGCCCACGAAGCCGAACGCATGTTCACCATTTTGATGGGCGACGTGGTCGAGCCACGAAAGCATTTCATTGAAGAGAACGCCCTCAACGTTCGCAACCTCGACGTGTAGGAGCGGATCAAGAGAGCAAGTAGTTGTCAGGAATCGCCAAGAAGCTGGAATGGGCACGGTCGATCTACATGAACTGAAAGTCTATCAACTCGCGATGCGGGTTGGGGAGGACGTATGGTCTGTGACTGCCGGCTGGGATTTGTTCGCGAAGCAGACGGTCGGATTGCAGTGGATGCGCGCTGCCGATTCCATCGCTGCCTACATCTCCGAAGGTGCCGGACGCAGCTCCGCCCAGGAGATTGTCCAATTTTGCCACTATGCTCTGGGGGCTCTCCGTCAGACGCAAACGTGGCTGGAAAAGGCTGCGGCTCGAAGGCTCGTCATCGATTCCGTGGCCAGAGAACTCTTGCTGAAACTCGAAACCCTCCGTCGTCAGCTCGACAACTACATTGAGACTTTCGAGCCTGCTCACTCCAACTCCGTTCGCGACTCCTCCCAAGACAGCTCCATCCACCTTCTGCCTCTGGAGGAGTTCTTCCACCCACGCACTTCCGCCTGGCATAATTGACCTTTTGACGGCGCTCCGTCGCCAGCCCTGACCTTTCCCATCTCATGCAAGACCCCAACATTCGCCCCATCTCTGTCGCTGAAGAAGTGAAGAACTCCTTCCTCGACTACTCGATGTCCGTCATCATCGCCCGTGCGCTGCCGGATGTCCGTGATGGTCTGAAGCCCTCCCAGCGCCGCATCCTTTATGCGATGCATGAGCTGTCGCTCTATCCGCCGAAGAAGCACATGAAGTGTGCGAAGATCTGCGGTGACACCTCTGGTAACTACCATCCGCACGGTGAGGCCGTTATTTACCCGACGCTCGTCCACATGGGGCAGCCCTGGGCCATTCGTGAACCGTTGATCGATCCACAGGGGAACTTCGGTTCCGTGGAAGGCGATCCTCCGGCAGCCATGCGTTATACGGAAGCCCGCATGACGCACCTGGGCGGCACTTTGATGTCGGACATGGAGAAGGAGACCGTCGATTTCGTGCCGAACTACGATGAACGTCTCACCGAGCCGACCGTGTTCCCGGCGGCGTTCCCCAATCTCATCGTCAATGGCGGCACCGGCATCGCCGTGGGTATGGCCACCAACATGCCACCTCACAATCTTGGCGAAGTCGTCGATGCGGTGTGCGCCCAGATCGACAATCCAGCAATCACCTGCACGGAGCTGCAGGCTCACATCAAAGGTCCGGACTTCCCGACGGGCTGCGTCATCCTCGGCACCAATGGCATCCGCGAATACATGGAAACGGGCCATGGCAGCGTGCGCACCCGTGGACAGGCGGAGATCGTCGAAAACGGCAACCGCGAGCAGATCATCATCACCGAGATTCCGTTCAACGTGAACCGCGCTGAGTTGGTGAAACGCATCGCGGAACTGGCGAATGAAAAGGTCATCGCCGAAATCAGCGGTGTGCGTGATGAGTCGGACGAAAACACCCGCGTCGTCATCGACCTCAAACGCGATGCGCGTGGCCAGATCGTTCTGAACAATCTGTACAAGCACACAGCGCTGGAGTCGAGCTTCTCCATCCACATGCTGGCCATCGACGGTGGCAAGCCGCGTGTGTTGAGCATGAAGGACGCGATTGCCTGCTACATCGAGCATCGCCGTGAAGTCATCATCCGCCGCACGCGCTTCCTGCTGAAGCAGGCCGAGTTTAAAGCTGAAAAGCTGGAGGCCCAGCTCCTCGCGCTTGGCCATCTGGATGACTTCATCAAGATCATCCGCGACAGCAAAAACCGCGACGAAGCCCGCGAGCGCCTCAAGGCCTACCATTTCTCCATCAGCACCGCCGAGCAGCTTGGCATCATGATTCGTGCCCAGGCGAGCATCGTGGGAGACAAGTATATCTTCACCGACAAGCAGGTCGAAGACATTCTGGAACTCCGCCTCTATCAGCTCGTCGGACTTGAGCGCGACAAGATCAAAGCGGACTACGATGACGTGCTCGTCAGCATTCGTGATTTCATGGACATCCTGGCCCGTGAGTCCCGCGTGCTCCAGATCATCAAGGACGAGCTGCAGGCCATCCGCCTGAAGCACGCCACGCCGCGCATGACCCGCATCGAAGCCGCCGAGGGCGAGATCGAAAACATCGACCTCATCCCGAACGACCCGACCGTCGTCACCATGACGCACATGGGCAGCATCAAGCGCACCGCCACCGCCGAATACCGCGTGCAGGGTCGGGGCGGCAAGGGTCTCAAAGGCATGGAAACCCGCGATTCGCAGGGCGAGGATGAAGCCAGCGACTTCGTGGAGCATCTTTTCAGTGCGCATCTGCACGACTTCCTACTCTTCTTCACGAACACCGGGCGCATGTATGTGGAGCGTGTGTACCAGATCCCAGAAGCCTCGCGCACTGGCAAGGGCCGCAGCATCAAGAACATGCTCAACCTGCGTGCCGAGGAGAAGATCGCCAGCGTGCTGATCCTCAAGGCGCAGGGGGCTGAAGACGACGCCATGTGGGCGGCGGACAAGTATGTCCTCTTCGCAACGAAGGACGGCACGGTGAAGAAGACCGCCCTCGAAGAGTTCAAGAACTACCGCAAGGACGGCATCATCGCCATCAAGCTGGATGAAGGCAACGACCTCGTCGATGTCGTGCTCACCGACGGCAACAAGGAGGTCTGCCTTGTCACTCATGAGGGCATGTGCGCCCGCTTCCATGAGACGGGCGATGATCCGGAATCCCCGAACCTGCGTTCGATCGGCCGTAATACCGCCGGTGTGCGGGGCATCACTCTGGACGATGGCGACTTCATCGTCAGTTGCATCACCAACGAGCCGGACACGATGGTGCTCGTCGTCTCCGAGAACGGTCTCGGCAAGCGCACTGCTTTTGATGAGTACCGTCTTCTCACCAATCGTGGTGGCAAAGGCGTGACCACGATGAATGTCACGGAGAAAACCGGCAAGGTCGTCGCCGCCAAGGCGGTGCATGACAAAGACGAACTCATGCTCATGACCACCAAGGGCCAGAGCGTGCGCATTCGAGTTTGTGATATCCGTGAAACCGGGCGCAATGCCCAGGGTGTCAAGCTCATGGGTCTCAAGGAAGGCGAAACCATCCAGGACGTGGCCACCGTGGTTGCGGAAGAGGCGGAGGTCGTGGTGGAAGCTGCTCCTGTTGAACCCACTCAGGAAACGCCAGCGGAAGACACGCCTGCGGCGGAATAAGCCGACCCACAAATCCAAAGAGGCGCAGGCAACTGCGCCTCTTTTTTGTGATCATGTCTGACTGGCGGAAATAGACGTAGAAAGAGGGCAGGGGCATCGTTTGGATGCAGCATGATTCGCCTGCCTGTTTTCTTTCTGCTGTTCATCTGCGCCACGCTGCACGCTGCGTCTGCGAAACCCAATTTTGTCATCATCCTCGCGGATGACCTCGGCTACTCGGATCTCGGTTGCTACGGCAGTGAGATAGCGACGCCGAATCTCGACAAGCTGGCCGCAGGCGGGCTGCGGTTCACGCAGTTTTATAACACCGCACGGTGCTGGCCCACGCGCAGTGTGCTCATGACGGGGCACTATGCACAGCAGATTGGCATGGACCCGCAGTATGGCAAATTTCCGGCCTGGGTGCGCACTTTGCCCCAGCGCCTCGCGCCATTGGGGTATCGCAGCTATCACTCCGGCAAGTGGCATGTGGGAAACACTCCGCGCGTCGTGGCGGATGCGGGTTTTGACCATTCCTACCATGTGGCGAAGCAGGACAACCATTTCCATCCGCAAAGGCATGAGCTGGATGACAAGCCGCTGCCAGAGCCGGAAGGGCAGTGGTATTCGAGCATCGCGATAGCGGATCATGCGATCGATTTCCTCAAGGAGCACGCACAGCAGCATGCGGGCACGCCGTTCTTCAGCTACGTGGCCTTCACGGCGCCGCACTTTCCGATTCAAGCTCTGCCGGAGGACATGGCGAAATACAAAGACACCTACACACAAGGCTGGCCGAAGACACGGGCGGCGCGCTTTGAACGGCAGAAACAGTTGGGGCTCGTCGCGACAACCTTGTCCGACCCTGAGCCGCAGATCACCGCACCCAGCGGCAAGGAGAGCGATCTGGAAATCCTCGGCTCAGGTGAAACGCGGCATGCGGTGCCGTGGGATAGTCTGACGTCGGAGCAGAAGAAGTTTCAGGCCACGAAAGAGGCGATCCATGCTGCGATGATTGATCGCCTGGATCAAGAAGTGGGGCGCGTGCTGGCGCAGTTGAAAGCCATGAATGCCTACGAGGACACGCTCATCTTGTTTCTGTCTGACAACGGTGCGAGCGCAGAGATCATGGTGCGCGGACTCGGACATGACAAAGCAGCACCCATGGGCGCTGCCGAATCCTATCTCTGCCTCGGGCCCGGAGGATCAACCGTGTCCAACACGCCATTCCGTCGTCACAAGATCTGGGTGCATGAAGGCGGCATTAGTACGCCGTTCATTGCCCACTGGCCGCAGGGCATCAGTGCGAAGGGCGATCTGCGCCACACACCGGGACATGTCATCGACATCGTGCCCACGATCCTCACGCTCGCCGGTGGTGATGTCTCCGCCATGCCAGATAACGCGCCACCTTTTCCGGGACGCAGCTTGGTGCCCGCCTTTGCGAAAGATGAGACAATCAGCCGTGATTTCCTGTTCTGGCACCACTCCGGCAATCGTGCCTTGCGTGAAGGCGACTGGAAAATCGTGAGCGCCGCCGACAACGGCAATGCGTGGGAGCTCTACAATCTGACAACGGATCGCGCAGAGTCGAACAACCTCGCTGCCAAGGAACCGGAGCGCGTGAAGGCGATGGCGGAACGCTGGGAGAAACTGGATAAAGAATACGTCGCCCAGGCTGGTCCCAAGCCAGAACCGAAGAAGAAGGGCAAAGGGAAGAAGGCGGAGGAGTGAGTTGAATCACTTCATGCCGCCAATCTTGCAGCCCTGTGCCTCAGGCTGCGGAGCTGGAACAGGCTTCCCGGCGAGAACGGCATCGAGCGCATCGCGCAGATCCTTGGTGGTGGCGGCACGCTGACGCTTCGTTGGGCCGAGGTAGAGGTTGTTGATGCGGCCCTTGTAAAGCGTCTCGCTCTTGGGTGAGAGCACGACAGCCTCCGGCGTGATCCTGGCCTGCACCTGCTTGGCAAGCGCCTGCCCTTTATCCAGCAGTACGGTGGCCTTCACCTCGGAGAGGATGGCATGCTCCATCGCCACTTCGTTCGTGATCTCGGGATCAGAGTGCACGAGGTAAACGACGACGCGGTCGCTGTAATCGGCGGTGATCTGGTTGATCTCCTTCATGAACGACTTGGTGGTCGAGCAGAACGGGGAGACGAAGAAGAGCACGACGGCCTTCTTGTCACCCGCAGCGGCAGGATCGTAGCTCTTGCCGTCGGTGGCCGGCAGTTCGAGTGCGGAGGCGATGCCGGTGAGAAGCAGCATCGCGCAGAGCAGGTGCTTCATAGCCTTATTGCAGTTGGGCGACGGCCGCATCCAGCGAGACCGCATCCTTGATGCTGATGACCTTCACGGATTTGTCGATCTTGCCCATGAGTCCGGCGAGGGTGGCGTCAGGGCCGAGTTCGATGAAGGTGGTGTGACCTGCGGCGATGAGGTGCTGCATGCTCTCCACCCAGCGGACGCTGCCAGTGACCTGGCTGGTGAGCGTGGCGCGGATTTCCTCGGGGGTGGAAACGGGACGTGCTTCGAAGTTACAGACCACCGGAACCTTCGGGCTTTGGATGGATGCCGCAGCAAGAGCCACGGCGAGTTTGTCCTGCGCAGACTTCATCAGTCGGCTGTGATAAGCACCGGCGACGGGCAGGGGAATGGCGCGCTTGATGCCCTTGTCCTTGGATTTGGCCGCTGCATCGGTAATGCCTTCAGCGCTGCCGCTGAGCACGATCTGGCCGGGGGCGTTGAGATTGGCGACATCCACATCGCACTCTTTGGCGAGTTCGCGAATGGCGGCTTCCTCACCACCGAGCAGGGCCAGCATGGCACCTTTGGTGTTTTCGCAGGCTTCTTCCATGAAGCTGCCGCGTTGGAAGACGAGGTTGAGTCCGGTGGCGAAGTCGAAGGTGCCGGCGGCGGCATGCGCGGTGAATTCGCCGAGGGAGAGACCGGCGGTGGCGGTGATGTTGAGGGCGGGGACTTTGCTCTTCAGCACTTCGAGGATGGCCAGGCCGTGGGCGTAGAGCGCAGGCTGGCAGCGGGACGTCTTCGTCAACTCCTCCATCGGGCCTTCAAACATGATGTTTGAAAGCGAGTAGCCAAGGGTGGCATCGGCCTGGTCAAAGAGGGCGCGGACGGTGGGATAGCTTTCGGCAAGATCTTTGCCCATGCCGACTTTTTGGGCGCCTTGACCGGCGAAGAGGAGGACTGCGTTCATTCGGGGATGCTGGATACGGGAGACTGGTTGTTAAATGAAGTGGAAGGGATCACTGAGCACGGTCAGTGGGGCCGGTCAAGAGGTCGCGAATGGCCGGGCTTTGAGCAATGACCGCCGCCGTCAGGAGTTCGGTGCCGCGCTGCATGGCTTCAGCCAGCGGCATTTCCCTGGGTTTGATGGCGCAGAGGAGGTCGAAGCGGGTGCGGAGCTGGTCTTCGGCCTCGATGGCTCCAGCAAAGGCGGCCACAGGTTTGCCGAGCTCGCGGGCCATGTCGGCGACGCCCATGGGGCCTTTGCCGTGGAGTGTCTGGGCATCCAGCCGGCCTTCACCGGTGATGACGAGGTCGGCGGCGGCCACACGTTTACGAAGATGGACGAGATCGGCGATCAAATCGAAGCCGCTGGTGAGTTTGGCTCCGAAGAAAGCCATGAGGCCAAATCCGAGGCCACCGGCGGCGCCTGCGCCGGGAACATCGCGGTGATCGACACCGAGATCTCGTTTCGCAATATCCGCGAGATGCAGCAGACGATTCTCGAAGAACGCAAAGTCCGTCACACCCTTCTGTTTACCGTAGACCTGCGTGCAGCCATGGGGGCCGAGCAGAGGATTGTTCACGTCACAGGCGACCAGGATTTCGGGAAAGTCCCCCTCCGGCGGCTCGATCCTGGCCAGCCGGTCCATGTTGGCGATGATGGGCTCCAGCGGTGCCCCTGAAGCATCCAGGAAGCGAAACCCCAGCGCTGCCGCCATGCCGATCCCGGCATCATTGGTGGCACTGCCGCCGATGCCGATGACGATGCGCTGCACGCCACGTTCCATGGCATCCTGCAGCATCAAACCCGTGCCGTGCGTGCTTGCCTTGGCCGGATTCAGCGGAAGGTCACTGACCATGGCGAGGCCGGACGCGGCGCTCATTTCCATGATGGCTTCCAAATGCGCTGGTTCGCGGACGAGACCATAGCGGGCGGTGACCGGCCGGTTTTGGGCGTCAAAAGTGGCGGTCTCACACCACTCGCCATTCAGTGCGGTGACGACCGCCTCAGCGGTGCCTTCCCCCCCGTCGGCAATCGGGCAGAGGTCGCAGACGGCTTCTGGCAAAGTCTCGTTCAGGGCCGAGGCGATGGCCTGAGCAGCCTCCGTGGCCGGGATGGAGCCTTTGAACTTGTCGATGGCGATGAGAATGCGCATGAGCCGCGTATGATGCCAAGCCCCGGCGGGCTGCCAAGCGATCAAGAAGAGAATGGAGCTGCGTCTTCAAGCCGCCTCAATGGCGCATTTTACGTGGGGACGTTGCTCTCGGTGAGCCCCTTTGACCGCTCCCGACCTCTTGTCAGGGAATTGTAAAAAACCTTGAATTGGCCTTGATTTAACAACGTAATTATTATTAATTTTATAGTAATTATGTCAACCGCCACCCTGGCAGAGATCAGCTCACCTCTGATCGCATCCAGCACAGACCGCTCCGTCAGGAGAGGTTCAGAAAAAATTGTGCCTCCACCCAACCGTTTCGAGAAGGAACAGATGGAGCTTAATCTGCGCAATGCGAGGATGGGGGCTTGGTTTGTGATGATCCTTGTTCCGTTGTGCAGTTTCCTCGACTGGATGGCCTATCCCGCCGACTACTGGCAGTTTTTGGTGCTGCGTCTGGCCTGTTCGGCGAGTTGCGTGCCGTTGCTGCTGGCATTGAACGGATCGCTCGGGCGGAAATACTGCCGCGCCTATCCGATCATCCTGCCTCTGCTGCCAGCGCTGATGATCTGCTTCATGATCTACCTCAGCGGCGATCCCGGTTCCGGCTACTACGCGGGCTTGTTGCTGTGCATCGTATCGACGGCGTTTGTCTTCCATTGGACGTTCCGTGAGATCGGCATCACGCTTGGTCTGGTGGTGATCGCCTACTTTGCTGCAACGCTGCCCAATCTCTTCACGACGAACGAACCTCGTGCTCTGGGGATTTTCGTGAACAACACCGGCTTTCTCCTGCTGCATTGCGTGGTTCTTTATGTCGGCAGCCGCCAGCATCATGCGATCCGCGTGCGGGAATTCGCCAACCGCTGCAAGGTGGAGGATCAGCGCGAAGAGCTGGCCGCACGAAATGAGGAACTCACCGCCACGCTGAAGCGTCTGCGGGAAACGGAAGCCCAGCTCGATCAAAGTGAAAAGCTGGCCTCGATCGGCCGCCTCAGTGCCGGGATCGTGCACGAGATCAATAACCCGCTGAACTACGTGAAGTCAGCGATTTATCTGCTCAAGAAAAAGGGCAAGGTGCTGCCGCCTGATATTGCCGAGACTTTCACCAGCATTGCCGAAGACATCGGTGAAGGCATCGACCGCGTGGCTGCTATCGTCTCGGATCTGCGCACTTTTGCGCATCCCGAAAATCGTGGCTCCAGACCGGTGAATCTGCAGGAGACCGCGCGCAAGGCTCTTCGCCTGCTGGCAAAAGAGATCGGTGACCGCGGAGTCATGCTGGTGGATGAGATCCCGGCGGACGTCATCGCGCAGGGAGACGAGAACTACCTCATTCAGATTTTGCTCAATCTGGTGCAGAACAGTCTGGATGCTCTGGCTGATCGTCCATCGCCCACCATCTGGCTCAAAGCCTGCGAAACCGCGAATGGCGTGGATTTCATTGTGCGGGACAACGGCTCGGGCATTCCGAAGGAAAACCTCTCGAAGATCTTTGATCCCTTCTTCACCACCAAGCAGGTGGGGCAGGGCATGGGCCTGGGCCTGAGCATCTGCTTCCGCATGATCCAGCAGATGGAAGGCGAAGTGAAGATCGACACTGCGGCGGGCAGCCACACGCAGTTCACCCTGAGCCTGAAAAAACCTGCGACCACCTGATACTGATGTCGAGCACGCTGCTATCGCCTTATCACATTCTCTACGTCGATGACGAGGAGAAGGCGTTGCATTACTTCAAGGAGATCTTTGGGGATGAGTACACGATCCACGTCGCCAACAACGCGATGGACGGCTACCGCATCCTGCAAAATTACGGTCCGCAGATCGGCCTGCTGCTCACGGATCAGCGCATGCCCGGACCCAGCGGCATTGAATTGATGGAGCATGCACGCAAGCTCAATCCCAACCTCGTGCGTATTCTCGTCACGGCCTACACAGACTATCAGGCGGCGGTGGATGCGGTGAACTCCGGGCGCTGCTTCCGCTATTTGCACAAGCCCTGGGATCCGGATGAACTGAGCGTGGTGATCAAGCACGCACTGGACTATTACCATGCGCTCATCGAGCGCGAGCGCCTGCTGGTGGAAAAGGCGGAAAGCGTGCGCAACATGCTCTCCGCAGACAAAGTATCCGGCCTCGGCATCCTCGCGGAAGGTCTCAATCATCACCTGCGCAATGCGCTTACGGTCGTGCGCGCATTCATTGACCTGGCACCGATGAAACTGATGGAGGAGATCGGTGGTGCCCATCCGCGAGATCCGTCTTTCTGGATTGATGTGCAAAACCAGGCTCAGTCACAGCTCGAACGCATTCAGTCCATGCTGGCTCGTCTGGCCGAGGCCTCACACTCCAAACGCCTGGAACGCACGGACCAATGCCATCTCAGCAGCGTCATCAACGAGATGCTCGACATGTTTGCCGTGCAGATGAAGGAGAAGAACCTGAAAATCGAAGTCTCGGTGGATCCAAGTCTGCCGCCGGTCATGGTGCATGGCGCGCGCTTCCGCCAGATGTGGCGTTTGATTTTCATGGAGGAACTCACGCACCTCAGCCCAGGCGACAGCATTCACATCAGCGCGAAAGTCCGTCAGGATGCGAAAGGGCAGTCGCATCTGGTGATGTATGTGCGTGACACCGGTGTCTGGGAGGGCGGGGACAAGCCGGTGAATCTGTTTGATCCCTTCTACACCCGCAGCCGCAAGCCGGATGATTTTGGCGTGAACATGATGGCCTGCTACGTCACCATGCATCTGCATGGCGGCACCGCCGAGGCCCGCCATCTGGAGCCGCGTGGCCTGGAGCTCGAATTCAGCCTGCCCGTCGAAACCAACTTGGAGCCCAAGAAGGAAGAAGATTTCTTCCGTACCCTGCTCAACCACGAGCAGCGCTGGAAGATGCGTGACGAGATGGTGGCGGCGTAAGGGGAGGCTCAAGGAGCGGCACTTGCCAAGTGCCGCGTATGAGCGCTCGAAACAATCTTTCCAGACGGGACTTGGCAAGTCCCGCTCCTTGTTAGACACGCGTGCTCACCCCAGCTTCCAGCCATCACGAGGGACACGACTCAGGAAGCGATTTGCCGCCTCATTATTCGTGATGCGCATGGCTTTGGCATCCCAGAGGATTTTACCACCCGCGCGGTGCGCCACGTTGCCGAGGTGGTTGGCTTCTGTCAGCGGACCCGCGTAGCTGAAGGGGCTGCCGGTCGGCGTGCCATTGCGGATGGCGGCGAGGAATTCGGCATGCTGCCCGGGTGAGTCGGCGATGAAGGGCTTGGGCGCCTGGAAGTCTTTGAACGTGGCTTCGGGGAGAAGGACATGCTTGCCGTAGTCGGAGAGCAGCATGCCTTTGTCGCCAATGAAGAGCACCCCGCTGCCCCACTTGCTGATGAAGGGATCGTTCTTCCACACGTCGGGTTTGTCCGCGCCCTGATGCCAGTGGATCTTGCAGGCGGGCATGTCACCACGCGGACCGTACTCATACACCGCGTGCATGGAAGCCGGGGCGATCTCGGGATGCGGCGGCGGGCCAAAGACTTCGACGCTGAGCGGGGCGTCGAGTTTCAGCGCCCAGAAGGGGAGGTCGTTCCAATGGCTGCCGAGATCGGACATGGTGCCATTGCCAAAGTCCCACCAGCGGTACCACTTGGGACCGGGAAAATAAACGCTGTTGTAAGGACGCATCGGCGCAGGGCCGATCCACAGATCCCAGTCCAGATACGGCGGCGGTGTTTCACCCACCGTGGGGCGTTCCGTGACGTAAACAATGTCTCCGTTCTTCTTCGCGTCTTCCTCGCTCTGCAGTCCCCAGGCACGCGAGACGCACACATGGGCCTCGGTGACTTTGCCGATCGCACCGCTTTGAATCAGTTCGACCACGCGGCGGTAGTTTGGCATGCCGTGAATCTGTGTGCCCATCTGCGTGACGACACCGGCTTTGGCAGCGGCTTCCGTGATGAAACGCGCTTCAGCCACGTTGTGGGAAAGCGGCTTCTCACAATACACATGCTTCTTCATCAGCAGCGCAGGCAGGGTGGCATAGGCATGCGTGTGCTCGGTGGTGCTGATGACGACGGCATCAATCTCGCCAGCGCTGACGGAATCGTACAGTTTGCGGAAGTCGCGGAACTTCTGCGCCTTGGGAAACGCCACGCCTGCGCGGTCAAGGTTCTCGCCATTCACGTCGCAAATGGCGACGACGTTTTCACGCGGCTCGATGGCGGGAGGCGGCTGCGCACCCGCGTCCGGCTTGGCGGCATTTTTACCCCGGGGTGGCGTGTACAGCGCGACGCCGGTGAGCTCCTTGATATTCGATGCACCACGTCCGCCCACACCAATGAAGACGAGGTTCAGCTTTTCGTTCGGCGAACGTGAGCTGACAATGGCGGGAAATCCCAGAGCCGCAGCGGCGGTGGCGCTGCGGGCAAGGAACTGACGACGGGACGAGACAGGTTGGCTGGCACTCATGGTTGTGGCATTACAACGCTCGTCGCAGGCGAAGTTTCAGAGGAAACGTCAAGAAGCACAAAGAGCTGCGCTTCTCCAAATCACTTCGCTTTCTTTTTCCCCGCTCCCGGCTTCCTTGGCTCATTGAGCGGCTTGTCGGGATCGTACTTCAGATTGCGTTCAGGGATCTGGGCACCGGTGTCTTTGAGCCAGGCCATGAGTTTGTCGCGCAGTTGCAGCGCGCGCACGGAGTCAAACGGGGCGCGATTGTCCACTTCACCGGCGTCGAGTTTCAGGTTGTAGAGTTCGACGTGGTTGTCCTCATGGAAGTAAATGAGCTTCCAGTCGCCTTCGCGGATGGCGCTGTAAGGCGAGGCGCTGCCGGGATGGTAGTGCGGGTAGTGCCAGTAGATGGCCTCGCGGGCGAGGGTGTCCGTGCCGCCGAGCAGTGGCAGCAGTGACTCGCCATCAACAACCTGATCCTTCGCGAGCGCTGTCTGCGTGGCGGCGAGCAGCGTGGGCACGTGGTCATAGGTGATCACCGGTACATCGCAGGTGCTGCCGGGTTTCACCAAGCCGGGCCACGAGACAATGAGCGGGATGTGGACGCCGCCTTCATACGCGCTGCCTTTGCCAAGGCGAGCCGGGCTGTTGTCCGTAGGACCACGCGACCAGCCGTTTGCGTTGACGGTTCCGCTGAGGCCGCCGTTGTCGCTGGTGAATATGAAGATCGTGTTTTCGGCAAGCTTCAGTTCATTCAGTTTGGCGCGCAGTTTGCCCACGCTGTCGTCGATGCTCTCGACCAGCGCGGCGTACACAGGGTTGCTGTGGCCACCGGCTGCTTTTTTGGCCTGATACTTCGCGATGACTTCCGGCTTGCCCATGATGGGCGTGTGGACGCCGTAATGTGGGAGATAGATGAAGAAGGGTTTCTCCTTGTTCTTGTCGATGAATTTCACGGCTTCATCAGTGAGGCGGTCGCTCAGGAATTCATCCTTGGGTCCATCAGGCAGCGTGGCGATTTTGTATGGCGAGAAGTAGCTGGGCGGTGAGCCGATATGCATGCCGCCGATGTTCACATCAAAGCCATGCTTGGTCGGATAAGACTCTTCCTCGCCGAGATGCCATTTGCCGATGCTTGCCGTGGCGTAGCCCTTCGTCTTGAGACGCTCTGCGATGGTCTCCTCCTCCAGTGGCAGTTTCATTGTCCAATTGGGGATGAGCAGACGTCCATTGCTCGGCACATGGCCTGCGATCCAGTCCGTGATGTGCAAGCGAGCTGGTGATTTGCCCGTCATCATGGCCGCGCGTGTGGGCGAGCATACGGTGCAGGCCGAATAGGCCTGGGTGAAGCGCATGCCGTCCTTCGCAAGCTGGTCAATGTGCGGCGTCTCGTAATACTTGGAGCCGTAGCATCCCAGATCCGTCCAGCCCATGTCATCAATGAGCATGACGATGATGTTCGGCGGCGGTCCCGCTGGCAGCGCCGGAACCACAGGAACCTTCACTGGCGGCGGCTGGATGGGGGGCAAAGGGGCAGGCGGGGGCGTTTCCGTGGCAGGGGCTGCGGCAGCGGGCGCTCCGGGCGCGGTGGCTGGCGCGGTGGCTGGCGCGGGAGTCGGTACTGCTGGAGGGGTTGCAGTCGCTGGTGCGGCAGGAACCGAATTAGCACCAGGTGCAGCCGGAGCTTCTGGCACCGCTGGCGTTGGATTGACCGGAGTAGTTTGGGCGGTCACAAGACCGGCAGAGCAGAGGAAGGAGGCGAGAAAACGGCGCATGAAATATCGGCTGGGAATGAAATGAGACGCTGTCTCATTTGGCTGGTTTTACAAGGGTTTAAATTGGCGTCAGCGAATTTTCGCATCTGGCAGCGCACTCTTCACGCCTTCGTCGATGGGCATCTTGTCAGTCTTGGAATCGAGGCCGGTGGCGAGCATCAGCTTGGCGAGTTCGGCCTGCAGTTCCTCGATCTTGCCTGCCATTTCCGGTTTGCCGATGAGGTTCTTCGTTTCACCGGGATCATTTTTCAGATCATACAGCTCGGCCATGTGCTTGTCGGCTGTTCCGTCGCCATGTGGGTAGTGAATGAACTTCCAGTCGTCGGTGCGAACGGCGCGGACATTCGGGGTGTAGGGGAACTGCTTCTCGTAGTTGTAGTGGTAGAACCAGCTCTTGCGCCAGTCGGGATCGCCGCTTTGCACCAGCTTCACGAAGGATTTGCCGTGAATGTTTGCCATGGGCGGCGCGCCGCAGAGTGCGAGCAGGCTGGGCGCCACATCAACGGTGAGCACCTGCTGTGGGATGACTTTGGCCGCTTTCGTGAGCTGCGGCGCACGCATGATCAACGGGATGCGCAGGCTGGCCTCATGCGCGGTGCGCTTGTCCACCATGCCGTCCTCGCCTTCGAGCAGGCCATTGTCTCCCATGAAGACGATGATGGTGTTGTCGAGCTGCTTGGTCTCTTCCAGCCAGGCGCGCACACGTGCCACGCTGTCGTCCACGCTCAAGACGGTGCCCCAGTAGCCGTGCACCATGTTTTCGAAATCTTTGACAGCGGCAGGGCTGTCATCGGGGAACTTTTTCCGCCACTCAAACAGCGGGCCGTAGATGCCATGCCAGGTATAGAGGCGCTGTTTGATCCACTCGGGCTTGTCATCCAGCATGAAGGCCGTGGCCGGGTAGGGGACGCGCACATCATCAAAGCTGTGCTCATACTTCGGCTCCGGTGTGTAGAAGCTGTGCGGGGCCTTGTGGCCGATGCACGCGCACCAGGGTTTGTTTGCACTCTGCTGCTTCAGCCAGTCCATGGCGAGATCCGTGACGACGTTGGTGTAGTAGCCTTTGATGACTTCACGCTTGCCGTTGAGGTTCCACTCGGTGTCGTAGTATTTGCCCTGGCCTTTGTGCGTCACGAAAGTGTCGTAGCCTGGGCGCGGATCATCATTCTCCTCGCCCATGTGGTATTTGCCAAAGTAGGCGGTGGCGTAGCCCGCATCATGCAGCACCGAGGGGAAACTGCGCAGTGTGGCCGGATATTCGGTGAAGTTGTTCGTCACGCCATGGGCATGCGCATACAACCCGCTGAGAATGGAGCCACGGCTCGGCGAGCACAGCGAGGTGGTGCAGAACGTGTTGGCAAAGCGCACGCCTTCATTCGCCAGGCGGTCGATGTTCGGCGTCTTCACATGCTTGGAGCCATAGCAGCCGAGGGCATCCGGGCGCAGGTCATCGCAGAGGATGAACAGCACATTCGGCTGTGCTGCGAAGGATGATTGCAGCAGGGCAAAAGATGTAAACAGCAGGGCAAGGAGTCGGCTCATGGTTGGGATCTTGAACGAAGGGATGCCAGCGTCTTTGTCAAAAAGGAAAGGCAGCGCCTTGTGTGGCGTTTTCTTTCTCGCCATGACCAATCGCCGCTCCTTCCTCAAACAGTCCGCCGCCGCTTCCACCGGCGTGTTCTACATCGCCAAAACCTCATGGGCTCAGAAGAGTCCGGGGGACACCATCAACGTGGCCGTCATCGGCTTCGGCGGGCGTGGTGGCTCGCACATCAGCGGATATAACAAGCTCAACAAAGATGGCGACGGAGTGCGCGTTGCCGCCCTGTGTGACGTGGACAGCAAGACCCTCGACAAAGGACTGCAGTCCTATGACAAGGAAAAAATCAAAGTCACCGGCTACTCTGATCTGCGCAAACTTTTGGAAAACAAGGACATCGATGCCGTGAGCATCGCCACGCCCAACCACTGGCACGCACTGGCCACGATCTGGGCCGTCCAGGCAGGCAAGGATGTGTATGTCGAAAAGCCCGTGTCACACTGCGTGTGGGAAGGCCGGCAGATGGTCAAGGCCGCGCGCAAGTACGGCAAGATCGTGCAGACCGGCACGCAGTCGCGCTCCAGTCGCAAAGGGCTCGCTGAAGGAGTGAAGTATGTGCAGGAAGGCAACCTCGGAAAGATCCTGCTCTCACGCGGCCTGTGCTACAAACGCCGCCCCAGCATCGGCAAGACCGAAGGCCCTCAGCCGGTGCCAGAATCCATCGACTACGATCTCTGGTGCGGCCCCGGCCCGAAAGGCCCGCTCATGCGCGCGAAGCTGAAGTACGACTGGCACTGGATCTGGGACTACGGCAACGGTGACCTCGGCAACCAGGGCATCCACCAGATGGACATCGCCCGCTGGTTCCTCGGCGAATCGGAACTCTCTCCCAGCGTGTGGAGCGTGGGTGGCCGCCTCGGCTATGAGGATGACGGCGAAACCGCCAACACGCAGATCATTTACCACGGCTATGAAAAGGCCCCGCTCATCTTTGAAGTGCGTGGGCTGCCGGACGCGAAGGACGGCAAGAACATGGACAAGCTCATGCAGACCACCAAGGGCGTGAAGTTTCAGCCCCTTGCCGGCAAAGATGGCAAGGAAGGTATCACTGGTGCAGGCGTGGGCGTCA